>JBPCLN010000317.1:0-16131 GCA_051003235.1 Chloroflexota bacterium
CACCGGCCGTGTAGACACTGGAGCTGGACGGCAACTCGTCCTTGAAGCTATACCCTGGCCCGCCGGCGCCGGTCCCCTGGGGATCGCCACCCTGGATGACGAACCCCGGCACGATGCGATGGAAGACCAGACCGTCATAAAAGCCATGGCAGGCGAGGAAGACGAAGTTGTTGACCGTCAACGGCGCCTGCTGCGGCAGTAACTGGATGACGATGCTGCCGTACTGTGTCTGGATTGTGGCCGTGTACTGCTTCTTGACGTCGATCTGCATCGGCGGCGGCGCGCTGAAAGTCCGCTGGGGAGTGCCGGTCGGCGTTGTTGTGCCACAGGCCACCTGGGCGGCGGCCGGGTTACCGGTGGGGCCGGCGGTGGCCGCCGCCTGGCCACAGCCGGCCAGGGCGACGAGCACTGCTGCCCCGAGGAAGGTCAGGCGCCATCGCCGCATGTTATCTCCACGCTTCGGGGCCGATGATCGCCCGGTACACTAGCAGTGTCATGCTACGCCGTGCCTGCTGTTCCCTGCCGCCACTGGTCCTACTCCTATTGTCGCTGTGTGCCTGGGGCGCCCCCCAGTTTACCGGCAGCGATGGCGCCGGACCGGCGATCGGCCCGGCGGAACTCGCCGCCCTGCGCCAGGAGACCACGCCTTCGCTGACGGCGGCCAGTGCTTTGCTCATGGATGACGCCACCGGCACGCTGCTCTGGTCGGACCAGCCGGCGGCTCGCCGGGCCCCGGCCAGCCTGACCAAGATGATGACGGCCCTGGTCGTGCGCGCCTATGATCCCCTCAGCGCGACCATCACCATCTCCGCCCTGGCTGCCGCCACTCCCGGTTCCCGGATGAATCTGGCGGCCGGCGAGCGACTGACTGTCGAGCAGTTGCTCTACGGGCTATTTTTGCCCTCCGGCAACGACGCCGCGGTGGCCCTGGCCGAAGGGGCCGCCGGTACGGTACCCGCCTTCGTTACCCAGATGAATGTCCGCGCCCAACGCATGGGCCTCACCGGCACCCACTTCGCCAATCCGCACGGTCTCGATGCCGCCGGCCACTACTCCACCGCCCTGGACCTCGTCGCTATGGGCCAGGCCGTGTTGCGCGATCCCGTCCTGGCGCAGATTGTGCAAACGCGGGAGGAGATCATTCGTGCGCCGGGCGGCCAGGTGCGCTTCGATCTCCACAACCTCAACCAGTTGCTCGGCAGCTATCCCGGCGCCAACGGCATCAAGACGGGCACCACGGACGAGGCGGGTCAGAATCTGGTCGCCGCCGACCGGCGCGACGGCAATCAGGTGATCGCCGTCATTCTCGGCAGCACCGATCGCTACGCCGACGCCCGGTCGCTGCTGGACATGGGCTGGGCCGACTGGCGCTGGCTCGATCCGCAGTTGCCGCCGCTCGCCACCCTGGATGGGGGGGCGGTCGACCTGGAAGCGCAGCACTACCGCGGTATCCCCGTACCGGCCTGGGCGGTCGACCAGATTCGCCTGGAACTGCACATTGATCCGTCGCTGGGAGCCGGTGTCCAGGCCCTACACCCACGACGGGTTGGTACGGCCGACTGGATGCTGGGCGGCCGCCTGATCGGGCAGGCCGAGGTCGTCGGCCTTCGGGATTGACCGGCTCGCTGAGGCTTCCGGTTACACTCCCCCTGCCCGCGCATGGCGGTGAGCGAGCGCTGCAGAAAGCCGGCATTCGTGGACGTGCGCTCGGTCGCCACCATCGCCATTTTTGTGCTTGCGCTGGTCGGCATCATCGTGCGCCCCCGCGGCCTGTCCGAAGCGATTACCGCGCTGGCCGGCGGCGTCTTGCTGTTGATCATTGGCGTCGTCTCACCGGCGCAGGCGGCGCAAAAGCTGGCGGGCAACTGGAACGTCTTCCTGTTCTTCTTGGGCCTATTCACCATTTCCGCCATTGCCGATCTGGCGGGCGTCTTCGACTGGCTGGCCGATCGTGCCGCACGCCTCTCCGGCGGCAGTGCCCGGCGCTTGCTTATCAATGTCTTCCTGTTGGGGGCGCTGGTGAGCGCCTTCCTTTCCAACGATGCGACGGTGCTGATCCTGACGCCGGTGGTGTTGACGTTGATTACCCGCCTCGGTTTGCCGGCGCGGCCCTACGTATTCGCCTGCGCCTTCATCGCTAATGCCGCTTCCTTCACCCTGCCGGTGTCGAACCCCGTCAATATCGTCGTCCTCACCGCCTTTCCGATACCTCTGCCGGCCTACCTCGTCCACTTGCTGCCGGCGGCCCTCGCGTCGGTGGGGATCAATCTGCTGGTTTTCCTGCTGCTCTTCCGGCGGGACCTTCGGGGGCATTTTCTCCCCGATCAAGTGGGCGACGTCGCCGCCGTCAAGGAGTTCCCGACCTTCTTCCGCGCCGTCGCCGGCTGGCTCGCCGTCACGATGCTCGCGTACGTGCTGGCGGCAGTGCGGGAGTTCCCGCTCGGCCTGGTCGCCGCGGTCAGTGGCGGCGGTCTCGTCGTGCTGGCGTTCGCTTTCCGAAGGCTGTCCTGGGTCCGGCTGGCGCGCGAAATATCCTGGCCCCTCTTTGGACTGGTCGCCGGCCTCCTGGTGCTGATTCAGGGCTTGGAGAACGTCGGTGTGACGCCGCTCCTGGCCCGCCTCCTGTTGATCGGCGGAGATAGCAAAACCACCGGGGCTTTTGCCTCAGTGGCGACGGCAGCAGTGGGCAGCAATATCATGAACAACCTACCGGCGACATTCGTGCTGACGGCGACGATCGGGCATGTGCCGGATGCGGCGCTGCGCGGCGTGCTGGCGTATGGCACGATCATCGGCGCCGACCTGGGGCCGAATATCACCATCGTCGGCTCGCTCTCGACGATGCTCTGGCTCCTGATTCTCCGGCGGCGTGACGTGGAGGTCTCAGCGCTCGACTTCATCAAGCTGGGCGCGCCGGTGACGCTGCTGATGCTGGCTTGCTCCGCCGGCATGCTGGCGCTGACGGCGCGCTAGGGTGGCGCGCTGGAGTCGTCAATGTGGTACACAAGGGAAGGCGTCGTGCGCCTAACCCGTCAGGAGGCCGTATGCGTGTCGTCTGCTGTTGCGATGGCGATGGCGCTGGGCCGTTGCTGGCATTCGCTTTCGCCCATCTTGCGCCGGTCACGATGCTTGATCTGCTGTACTGCATTGACAGTGGGTGCCAGGAAGACGTGCGCCTGGCGCAGGGTAGCTTCCTGGGTCGCCTGCACCGTGGAGAGGGCCATGACGCCGGGCTGACCGCCGCCGCCGAGCAGCACGCCGCGGCGGTGCTGGAGGAAGCGGCGACTGCGGCGCGCCACGCCGGCTACGACGGTGAGCAGGTGGCGCACGTCGTACACGGTCGGCCCGGGCACGAAATCGTCCAGGCGCTGGGGGAGCTACGCGCCGACGTGGTCGTGCTCTTTCCCCGTCCGCCGGCGCGGCAGGTTCCGCCCGGCCCCCACTCCCTCGGCCATGCGGCTCGTTTCATTGTCGATCATGCCCCATGTGGGGTGCTGCTGGTGCGGGGCGGCATTTCCTTCTGACCGCCTCCCCGCGCGTTGATTAACGGAGGGGTCCGGGGAGGGGGGAGGAGAGATCCGCCGCTCGTTCACACGCCCCGCGCAGGCGGGCGACGAACAGGGTGAGGTCGAAGGGCTTCTCGACGTACAGGTCGATACACAGGCGGCGAACTGTCTCGTCCGGCGGCAGGATGGAGTAGCCGGCCACGACGGCGCCGGGAATCCGGCGACGCAACGCGTGGACGGCATCGCAGACATCGGCCGTGCGTACGTCAAGATTGATGACCAGCGCATCGACGTCGGCGTGGGGTACTTCGCTCCGCAGGTTGCGCCCGTCGATCTCAATTACCTGACACCCCGCGCCTTCCAGGTTGACTCGAACAATCCGGCGCATGCGGGGCGAGGTGTCGGCAAGCAGAACGCGCGGTGCAATCCCTGGGCGCACAGAGGTTCCTCAATCGCTGGGGCGGGATACCATATATGGATCTACCTCATGCTACCAACGAGCGGCCCCCCCCGGTCACGCCGGCCGTAGCTATCCGATAGCAACGCCTGACGACTGCCGGTGCTTGGCACCGCCATCGACCATGTCTTCGCCCTGATCGTCCTGGCGGCAGGGTGTTCCGCGGTCGTGAGCCTGGGCCTCAGCCCAGTGCGCGTTCGATAGGAAGATGGGTACATCGGTGTCCTGCGGCTTCGGTTTGCCAGGCACCAGAGCGAGGAGTTGCGGGACCACGCGCCGAAGCCGTATCTACGCGAGCGGGTGGCGGGGACTTTGAAAGTCGCGGCCGGGCAGCCGGCGGTGGCGCGGAGGCAGTCGTCGCCCGGCAATTCAGTCCGGCACAGGCGACGGCGGCGGGACGACGTTGCGCGGCACAATGTGCAACGGTACCTTCTCGTCGGCGCGGCGGTGCGCTTCCTCTAATAGCCACTGTTGAACGTCCAGCGCCGCTTCCCCGTCCGCCGGGCGCACTCGCGTATAGGTGCCGTCGCCCTGTAAGCAACGCGCTTTGCTCGTGTCCAGGAAGTATTTTTCCAGCACTTCGTCCTTCAGGCACGTGCGCATCGCCGCTTCTTCGATCGGGAAGACAATTTCCACCCGGCGGTCGAGGTTGCGCGGCATCAGGTCGGCGCTGCCAAGATACAGTTCCTCGTCACCGTTGTTGTAAAAGTAGAAAGCCCGGCTATGCTCAAGGAAGCGGCCGACGATGCTCACCACCCGAAGCCGTCCCGCCAACTCCGGCAAGTTCGGGCGGACGATGCAGATGCCGCGTACGGCCAGATCCACCTGGACGCCGGCCGCGGCAGCCCGGTAGAGGAGGTCGGCGACCGGATAATCTTGCAACGTATTCGCCTTGAAGATCAGTCGCGCCGGCCGCCCGGCCTGGGCATGGGCAATCTCCCGCTCCACGCGTCGATGCAACTCCTGGCGCAGGCTGACCGGTGCGACGAGCAGGGTACGATAGGTGGTCTGCCGTGAGTAGCCGGTGAGATAGTTGAACAGCTCGGAGGCGTCACTGCCGAACTCCGGCCGGCACGTGAGCATACCTAAATCGGTGTAGACCCGCGCCGTCCCCGGGTTGTAATTACCGGTACTCACATGGACATAACGGCGGATGCCGTCCGGTTCACGGCGCACGATCAGCGCCACTTTGCAATGCGTCTTCAGGCCGAGCAACCCGTAAACGACGTGTACGCCGGCCTGCTCCAGCGCCCGCGCCCATTCAATGTTATTCTCTTCGTCGAAGCGCGCCTTCAATTCCACCAGGACGGCCACTTGTTTGCCGTTCTCACGCGCACGGATCAGCGCGTCGACGAGCGGCGAATTGTGGCCAATGCGATACAACGTCTGTTTGATCGCCAGGACACCCGGATCGTTCGCCGCTTGCTCGATAAGTTGAACCACCGGCGAGAAGGAGTCATAGGGATGATGGAGCAGCACGTCGCCGCGTCGTATCGTCGCGAAGAGGTCGCTGCCGGCGCGTAGCTCCGGCGGCACCGCGGGCTGCAACGGCGCGTCTTTGAGATCGGGACGCTCCAGACCAACCAGGCTGAGCAGATCGCTGCGCGCCAGCGGTCCGTCACAGCGGTAGACATCTTCCGGACCAAGATTAAGATGGGAGACCAGCAGGGTACTCAACGTTTCGGGAATGCCTGGCTCGAGCTCCAGCCGGACAGCGGAGCCGAAATGGCGCTGACGCAAGCTTTCCTCGACGGTTGCCAGCAAGTCCTGCGCTTCGTCTTCCAGGATCTCCATATCGGCGTCGCGCGTCACGCGGAAGACATGGCAACTCTGCACAGTCAGACCGTTGAAGAGGGAGTCGAGGTGAGCGGCGATGATCTGTTCCAGCCAGACGAAGTACATGGATCCCGCCCGGGCGCCGGCCGGTGTCGGGACGGGCACCAGGCGGGGCAAAATCGCCGGCACCTTCAGGCGGGCGAAAAGTTCTCCACGCAGCGGGTCCTGCACGATCACCGCCAGATTCAGGCTTAGGTTAGAAATGTGGGGAAAGGGATGGCCGGGATCAAACGCCAGCGGCGTGAGTACAGGGAAGACTTCGCGTTCAAAAAAGCCTTTCGCCGCCGCGCGCTGTGTTTCATCGAGTTGGTCATAGGCGCAGAGGTGAATCCCCTGCGCCGCCAGTTCCGGCTTCAGGACCTTACGCCAGAGCGTACTTTGCACTTCCAGCAAGGCGTCCACGTTCAGGCGCAAGGCCGCTAACTGCTCCGAATTGCTGAGGTGTTCCGCCGTCACCCCGGAAAGGCCGGCCCGTACCTGCTCTAATAGCCCCGCCACGCGAATCATGAAGAACTCGTCCAGGTTGGAATGGAAGATAGCGAGGAACTTCACCCGTTCCAGCAGCGGATGCGCCGCTACGTCGGCCGCTTCCTCCAGGACACGATGATCGAACTCCAGCCAGGCCAGTTCGGGATTGAAGTAGCGTGATTCCGGCGAGGCATCGGGACGGATGAGCGTGGAGATAGCGGGGCGGCGGCGAGGAGACGACGAGACGGGGAGACGGGGCGATGACACGACGGCAAGACTGGCGTCCGAACTCGCACTTCTGGTTTTCATGCTTGCTCCCTTTCTCTTTCTCTCAGCCGCTCGCCGCCCGACTTACCTCACCTAACCGCCCGCGCTCCCGCGGGCCAACAGCGCCGCCCCGAGCATACCGGCATCATCACCCAGGGCGGCGCGCACGATCGGCGTTGTACGGGCCGCTTCGCAAATGTAGTTCGGTCGCGCCACCTTGACGGCCCAATTAACGAAGGTCTCGCCCAGCGCTTCCACGACGCCGCCACCTAGAATCACAATGTCGGGGTCAAAGAGATTGACGGCCGACGCAATGCCGTAACCGAGATACTCGGCGGCACGCTTCAGCACCCGCTTCGTCACTTTGTCATCCTGCGCCAGAGCCTCCGCGAGATCGCTACTCTTCATGCTACTCAGGTTGCCGGCGACGATATGGGTCAGCGCCGTCTTCTTCCCCTGCTTGACGGCGTTGAGTATGTCGCGTTGGATGGCGGTACGGCTTGCCATCGCTTCCAGGCAGCCACTATGTCCCGCGCCGCAGCGTGGGCCGCCGGGAGCGATGAAGGTATGCCCGATCTCCCCGGCGGCGTTGTGAGCGCCTTGATACAGTTTGCCGTCCAACACCAGGCCGCCGCCGATCCCCGTGCCGATGAAGAAGGTGACGACGCGGCTGTTACCGCGCCCCGCCCCTAATTGATGCTCGCCCAGCGTCGCAACTCGGACGTCGTTCCCAACCGTCACCGGCACACCCAACTCCCGTTCCAGAATCGCCTGCACCGGCACGTCCAGCCAGCCCAGATTGGGAGCGTTGCCTACCGTGCCCGTCGCCGGGTCTACCGGTCCGGGAACGCCGATGCCGACGGTGCGGACAGCGGAGAACGGGATGCCGGCGCTTTCGGCGGCGCTCCGAGCGCAGGCTGCAACGTCGGCCAGCAGGCCTTCGGCGTCCCGCTTCTTGCGCGTGGATATCTTCGCCTGCCCAATGATGGCGTTGTCCGCCCCGACGACGCCCGCCAACGCCTTCGTGCCACCCAGGTCGATACCGATGACCACATCGCTGTGCTGTTCAAAATTCATCCGTTCCTCTTCTCGTGGTTCGTGGCGGCCGACCATGGCAACAGTCATCTTGCTGGATTATCCACTATGAAACGCCGCCCGCCTAGCGGCGGTTACTGGGACCGGCCGGCAAGCCACCCCTGCGGGTCCGCTGACCAGGCCCGGATCATCCCTTCGCGGATTCCGGCGACGCTGGCGCGCCAGGTCTGGTGTCCCGACCACAGCACCAGTCGGTGGAGGATCAAGCAACCTGCCCCAAGAATACGCGCCCGCTCCGGTGGCAGACCGAAGCGCTGGGCGATGCGGGAGCTCGCTTGCTGCGTGAGCAATGCTTTCGCCTGCACCAGGCCGTTGGCAGTCAGCGTGCCGGGTCGGCACCCAGGGAGGCCAAAGGATTGGAGCGTCGCCGCGGAGCCGCCGGTGACGACGGGCACTATCGTGTCGGCGGGTGGTGCCGGCAACGTCGCCAGGGCCATCCGTACCGCTTGATCCGCCGCGGCGAGTTGTTGGTCCGTCGGCGGATCGTTGATCAGGTGAGCCGCCGTCAGGCTGCTGGCGCCGATCGCCAGGGATCGTTGCCAATGCGCCACACCGCCGGCGAGGCTCGCCACCTGCGTGCTGGCGCCCCCCGAATCAGCGAAAAGGCCCGCCTCTGGGATCGCTCCGCTATAGGCGCCGAGCATCGCCAGCCGTGTCTCCTGGGCGCTGGTCAGCACGTGAATTGGTACGTCCAGCGTACGTTGCCAGCGGGAAATCAGTTCGGCGCCATTCGGCGCCGCGCGGACTGCTTCCGTGGCAACCACGAGGAAGCGCGCGGCGTGGAGTGCTGCCGCGAGATTTTGGTAGTGGCGGAGGGCGGCCAGCACGTCGGCCTCGGCCGCCGGCGGAATCATGCCGTCCGCAGCGCGTCGCGCGCCGAGCAAGGGACGCGCACTCTCTTCGTGGTACGTCTGAAGGACGCCATCCTCAGCTAACCGGGCAATCAGGAGGTGGACGGTGTTGCTTCCGATGTCCACGGCCGCACAGAGGGCCGGCGTCATGACAGCCGCCTCCCGTTCGTCCCTGGACGGGCGTCGGGATGGTTCGTGCCCGGGCAGCGAGCAGCAGCGCCCCCATCGTTCAGCATCCATTGCTCGTCAGGCACGGATCCGCCGGCCAGGGACACGCGAAATTGACACTCCAAAGCGCAAACCCATATAGTTAAGTGTATCAAGGACTGTCAACGAGGAGGCGATGGCGCTGGTGCACTCTCGTGTGCTCGTGTTGAACGCCTCGTACGAGCCGCTCAGTGTCGTTCCGGTGCGCCGGGCCGTCGCTCTGCTGCTGCGCAATAAGGCGGAGGTGGTGGAAGCGGCGGAACGCGCGCTGCGTTCCATGTCGCTCTCGATGGAGTGGCCGCTTGTCATCCGCCTCGTCTACTACGTGCGGATCGGCTCCTTGTCACGCCCGGCGCCGTTCACCCGGCGCGGCGTGCTGTTGCGCGACCGCAGTTGCCAGTACTGTGGCGGCGGTACCGACCTGACGATCGACCATATTCATCCCCTCTCGCGGGGCGGCGCCTCGTCCTGGATCAACTGCGTCGCGGCCTGTGGTCCGTGCAACCGCCGCAAAGCGAACCGGCTGCCGACCGAGGCCGGCATGGCACTGCGCCACGAGCCCTACCAGCCGCGCTACCTCGCATTCGCCCTCGTCTCCGCGAACCCGGCCGAGGAGGCCTGGCGCAAATACCTGGCGGGTTAGCCGGCATCGACGATAACCATCCCGGGTACCGTGACCCGGCGGGCGTGCTGCCAATCGCTGTGGTAAAAGCGCAGGCCAACGGCGACGGCAGCCAGCGGCGCAACCGCGGCGAAGCAGAGCCATGCCTCCGGCAGGCCGCGGCCAAACCCGCTGACGACGATCCAGGCCAACAAGACGGACAGCCAGATGGACGTCGCATTGGCAAACAGCGGAAAGCGGGTATCTCCTGCCCCGCGCAAGGCTCCCGATAGCACAATGCCGATCGCCCAGGTTGGTTGGAAGAGGGCGATCGAGCGCAGGGCCGCACTGCCCAGGGCAATGACCCCCGGGTCATTACTAAAGCCGCGCACGATCAGTTGTCCGCCGAGGACGAACAGCACCCCGGCCGTGCCCATCCAGACTACCGCCCAGCGCAAGGCTTCCAATGCTGCCTTCCGCCCTTCCGCGGGCTTGCCCGCCCCCATACTCTGACCGACTAGCGTCGTCGCGGCAATCGAGAAGCCGAAGCCGGGCAACTGGGACACCGACATAGCGTTGCCCACGACCCGTTGCGCGGCCAGGGCATCGGTACCCAGTCGGGTGATTAATACCGTCAGCATCGTGAAGGCGCTGGAGACGAGCAGTTGCTCCATCGCCGCCGGTAGCCCCAGTCGTAAGATGGCGCGCGCCGAGGCCAGATGCGGGCGCCAGCCGTGGCGACCAAGAAGGCGAATCCCCATCCGGCCGCGGAACAGCAGGAACAGCAGCAAGCTGGCCGACACCGACCGTCCCAGCGTCGCCGCCCATGCGCTGCCGGTCGGCCCCATCGCCGGGAAGCCCAGGTGGCCGAAGATGAACGCCCAGGCGGCAACGGCGTTGACGACATTGGCGATGGCCGTGCAGAGGAGCGGTGTGCGCGTATCGCCGGCGCCACGGAGGACCGACGAGCAGGCGAAAGCCAGCATGAGCACCACGAGCGCGCCGAGCACCACCTGCAGATAGGCGGTGGCGATGACCGTCACGGCGGGCGTGGCGCCGAAGAGGGCCACGAACTGCCCGGCAAAGCGCCAGCCCACGATGGATAGCGGGATGGCCAGGAGGACTCCCCACACGACCACCTGACGGGCCATCCGGCTGGCATCACCGAACTGCCCCGCTCCCGTGGCGTGCGCGACCAGAATGGAGCCACCCACGACGACCGCCGACAGCACCGAGATCAACAGGAACATGACCTGAATGGACGTGCCGACGCCGGCGAGGGCATTCACCCCGAGGCGGGCGACAAACAGGGTGTCGACGATGCCGATCATGGTCTGCAGCAGATTCTCACCGATGACGGGCGCTGCCAGCAAGAGCACCCGCCGCCGGACGGTGGGTGGCGCGGGCACGACGGGCACGGAGCGATTCGTCGTCGTCAACACAGGGAAGCCCTGCCTTTACTCTTGCCGGTTTGAAAGAAACTCGTAAGCGTGAACCGTACCACGTCGCTTCGAAGCGGCTGAACGTTGACCGTCGCGGACCCATACGCTACTATGTTGGGAGAGAAAGTCAACAATTCGCGGGCGTTCCTAACAGCCCGGAGGAGGATCAGCGTGAGCATTAATGCCCCTGCGACGTCGCAACGGGCGGCCCTTGGCGGCGTGCAATTGCCAGTCGTCGGCTTGTTTAAGGCGGCGGCCGTGCTGGCGGCCCTGGCGCTGCTGGTACTCATGTCGGTCGCCAGTCCAACCTACGGCGCCTTCTGGGCCTTTGGCCTGGCCTTCGGTGTCATCTTACAACGGAGCCGGCTCTGCTTTGCCTCGGCCTTTCGCGACCTCTTTTTGCTGCGCGACGGCCGCACGATGCGGGCGATTCTCGTGGCGATCGGCCTGGCGACAATCGGCTTCGCCTTGATCATGAGCAAGGCGGTGCCGGACCCGTCAGCCGGCGCCTTGCCCGATCAGGCTCACGTCATCCCCCTTGGTTGGTATCTCGTCGTTGGCGGCGTCACCTTTGGTCTCGGTATGGTGATCGCCGGCGGCTGCGTCTCCGGCACGCTCTACCGCATCGGGGAAGGCTACGTCGCGTCGCTGGTCAGCCTGCTCGGTATTCTGGTCGGCTTAGAACTGGCGGCCCACACCTGGAACTGGTGGTACCACACGGAGGTCGCCAAGGCGCCCGTCGTCTGGCTGCCCAATATCTTTGGCTACGTCGGCGCAATTGTCGTGACGATAGCGCTCCTTGCCCTCGCCTATGTCCTGACGCTGTGGCGAGAGGCTGGGCGTGGACCGCAGATCCCGATTCGCAGGAAGACGGAAGTAGAGCCGCCAACGGTGCAGGGTCAACTGGCGCGCACCTACAAGCGCTGGTTTGTCTCCGGCTGGCCCATCACCACCGGCGCCCTGGCCCTGGCGATCCTGAACGTCTTTGCCTATACCTTCGACCATCCGCTCGGCGTCACGGGCGAACTGGGCACCTGGGCGGAACGTGGCTCCGGCCTCTTCGGCCTGGGCGCCGGGCCGCTTGACGGCGCGTCGACCCTCGCCGGCTGCAACCTGGTGGCCGGCAACGGCGCCAGTTGGCTCACCGGCAACTTTGCGCTGGACGCCGGGCTCGTCTTCGGCGCCTTCGTCGCCGCCGTCCTGGCGTCGGAGTTCAAGTTGCGTTTCCCCCGTCAGAAGATCCGCTACGGTCAATCGCTCGTTGGGGGCAGCCTGATGGGCTACGGCGCGGGGATCGCCGCCGGCTGCACTATCGGCGCCTTCTTCTCCGCCGTTCCCTCCCTCGGTTTGAACGGCTGGGTGTTCGGGCTAAGCCTGCTGGCCGGTGCGGCCGGCGGTGTACAGGTTATCAAGCGCATTGCCTGACGGCGCCAGCCGTTCCGGCAGGAAGGATTTATCATCACCATGGCGCGACTACTGGACGTACGAGGCGAGATTTGCCCTTATCCGATGATGAAGGCCGTCGAGCAGTTGAAGAAGTTGAAGGGTGAGGAGGCGCTGGAAGTCCTCACCGACCACGCGCCCGCCCTCTCTACCATCCCCTGGGAAGCGGCGAAGCTTGGCTATGTCACGACGATCACCAGCAGCGGTCATGCCGAGTGGCGGCTGGACCTGACGCGGGACGCCTCGGTCGCCCGCGACCCCAGCGCCGTGCTGGGCCAATTGGCCGAACAACTCGACGCGCTCGGCGTCGCCGAATAGCGCCGACCGTCGGGCCGCTATGACCTTTGGGCAAGGGTAGCCTGGGCCATCCGTGGGATGCCTGTATGCTCCGGCCCGCTCAAGCCGGTATACTCGCCAGCACGTCGGACTGTCACGTTCGACGTCAGACCCGGTGACAGGCCGATCTATGGCGCAGCAGGGGACACACCGCCGTCGCATCCAAGCGGGGTAGCTGTTCGTCCCGCAACAGGGGGGTACACGCGCCTTGCTTTCCCCATGGTCGAAGCCAATCAGCCGGATATCTGCCAGGGGGCGGCAGTCTGTCCGTGATGGGGTCGCCACGCCCAGGGCCGTAGCTGCGCCGCGCGTGGCGACTGGCAAAGGGCGAGTTCGGCGCCGTGCGCTCCACCACGAGGCGGCAGTGGTGGCACGAATCGTCCGGCGACGCCTCCAGTGGCGCTTGTTGGCACTGCGTCATACCTGGGGCAACACCCATCGCGGCACGGCCGGCAGTCTGGTCGGCATTCCGGTAGCGCTGGTACTGCTCCTGGCGTTGTCGCCGGCGGGACCGCTCTCCCTTTCGCGCGCTCCATTCGGTGCGGGTCGGGCGGAAGCAGCGCCTCCTCGATCCCAAGTCATCGCCGCGGCCTCCAGCGCGACGCTACCCGCCGCGCCAGCAGGGGCTACCAGGACCACAGTGGTCATCGTGGCCACTGCCGATACCGCAACCAACAGCGAGGCGACTTCCCAAATGGTAACGAGCACCGCGTCCGTGGTCAGCGTACCGACCACGCCGGTACCCGCCCCGGTCGGGAATCTTCCACCGCGAACGTCACCGATGCCGACCGCGACAGCAAAGCCGGTGGCGACGTCGACCCCCACAGTGACGCCTTCGCCGACGGCTACCGTGACAGTGACCCCTTCGCCCACGGCGACGCCAACGGAGACCCCTAACCCCTATGCCAATGACAAGGTGACGGATATCAGTCGCGTGCCGGGTTGGCAAACGATCAATTGGGCGGCCTACGTGCCATTGCCGTACGCCACGGCGGTGCCTGGCGTGAAAGGCACCGGCCAGTTCATCATGCCGACGTCCGGCTTTATTACGACACAGTACATTCCGACGCACCTGGGGATCGATATCGCCGGTCCGGTCGGTTCGGCCGTGCTGGCGGCCGATACGGGTACCGTCGTCTTCGCAGGACTGGATTACGGCGGCTTCGGCTATGCCGTTGATATCAACCACGGCAACGGCTTCCTCTCGGCCTACGGTCATAACTCCATGCTCAAAGTCCAGGTCGGCCAGATTGTGCGCCGCGGCGATCTGATCGCCCTGCGCGGCTCGACCGGGCACAGCACCGGCGCGCATGTCCATTTCGCGATTCACAAAGACGGCCAGGCGGTCGACCCGTTCAATTACCTCATCGCCGGCAATCCGCCGGCGCATGCCCCGCAGGTCCTGGTGCCTAACCTCGTCGGCGACACTCCGGCGAGTGCCGCAAGCGCCCTGAAAGGGCTGCCCTTGCAATTGACCCTCGATCCTGCCCAACCTTCGGCGGACGTGCCGGCCGGCAAGCTGATCGTCCAGCAACCGGCAGCGGCAAGCCTGGCGGATGTCAACTCCACCATCCACGCCGCCGTGAGCAGCGGTCCGCCCACGCCAACCACAACGGCAACGGCCGTGCCCAGCACAAGCGTCACGCCCGGCAGCACGCCGACAGCGATTGAGAAAGGTACTGCTACCGCTGTTGCTCCGGTGGCGCCGTCGAAGGCGGTGCTGGGCGCCACGACTTTGGTGACACCAACCGTTGCCGCAACAGCCTCCCCGACCGTCGTGGCAACGGCTACGCCTCGCCCAACGCAGCCAACGTTGACGCCGGTGGCCCGTCCTTCAGTCGGCGCTACGGCTGCTGCTCGTTAATGGTGTAGCGGCCGCACGCTATTGTCCCCGCCGGCAGTCGGGCGCTGCTTCTCGGCGAAAGGCGGGCGGCATTTGACGATGCCGTGTCCAATGTGCTACCTTCTGCTACCAGACGTTGAACGGGACGAGTAGGCGACGCGGACGGGCACAGAGAGCCGGCAGGTTGCTGTGATGCCGGCGCCGCACGCATTGTTGAATGGCCCCGGGAGTCGCGGTCCGAAGCCCAGGCACCTGGGTGCGTAGGCGCCGCCGGTCGCCCTCCGTTAGCACAGGGCAAGGTATCGGCCCGCCACAGACGGCGCCCGTACCGAAGACGAGGCTTTCCGCCTACTGGCGGGGGCGAATCGGGGTGGCACCACGGTAATTCTTCCGTCCCCGAATGGAAGAGCAACCTGGGGGCGGCGGTAACGCGGCCCATCCCCGAAGGACGCCGAAATGGCCGCACTGATCCCGCCTGGCTTGAGCTTTCACACCCGGCCGGTGGCGCTCGCCGTCCCTTTCATCGACGCCTTCGTGCGCCTAGCGCAGCGTTTCGACCGTGTCTTCTTGCTGGAGTCACTGGAGGCCAGCGAGCGGGTCGCTCGCTACTCCATCATCGGCTTCGCCCCCGAGCGCCACGTCACGGCCCGGGCAGGGGTGTTGTATGTCGATGGCGAACGGCAAGAGGTGGGCGACCCCTATACCACTTTACGCCACCTGATCGGCCGGGAGCGATTGCCGACACCGGGGTACTGCGGTGGGCTGGTCGGCTACTTCTCCTACGAGGCCAGCCGCTACTTTGAGCCGAGTTTGCAGTTTCGGCCGACGGATTTCCCCGATTTTGAGTTCGGCCTCTTTCTGGACGGGTTGATCCACAACCGGCTCACCGGCGATTCCTACTACTTCTACCTGAAGGAAGATCGTTCCCCGCTGTTCCTGGCGGCCCTGGCCGACGACGCGGCGGGAATCGCGCACCTCCAACCGCCGACTGTCGAGTATCAGGGCAGCAACGTCAGCTTTGCGGAGCATGCGCGCCAGTTTGCCGCGGTGATGGCGGAGATACAGGCCGGCAATACCTACCAGGTGCAAATTTCCCGCAAGTTCCGCTATCGCGTGATGGGTTCGAAACTCCCCATCTATCTCGCGTTACGGGAGTTGAATCCATCGCCCCATATGTTCTATCTGAAGTTTGACGAACGCGAACTGATCGGCTCCAGTCCGGAGATCGTCGTGCGTATGGAACGGGAACTGATGGAAATCATCCCCATTGCCGGCACCCGTCGCCGGGGCGCCACGCCGCCGGAGGATGAGGCTCTCGCGCGGGAGCTACTCAACGACCCCAAGGAGCGGGCGGAACACATGATGCTGGTGGATCTGGCCCGCAATGACGCCGGGCGCATCTGCAGCTTCGGCAGCGTCCAGGTGCGCCGGCTGATGTATTTGCTCAAGTTTAGCCACGTCCAGCATATCGTCACCGATGTCGAGGGCCGCCTTGCGCCGGGTCACGATATGTTCGATGTCTATGCCGCTTCATCGCCCGCCGGCACCGTCACCGGCGCGCCGAAGATCGAAAGCATGAAGATCATTAACCGTGTGGAGCAAGAGGGTCGCGGCCCCTACTCCGGCTCGGTGGGATACTTCTCGTTGAGCGGGGACTGCTACTTCGCCATCGCCATCCGCAGCCTATTCGCCAACGGCGCCGGGGGAGGGGGGCAGGGGGAAGTGGGAATCGGCTACGGCCCCCAGGTGGAACAGGGGTAACGGGAAGGAGGGAATGAA
>JBPCLN010000318.1:0-15305 GCA_051003235.1 Chloroflexota bacterium
ACGGTGGCGTCGGCCAACTCGCGTTGGTCGGTAAGGCGGGCGAGGTACGTGTCGATGTCTGCGGCGTCCGCCTCCAACAATCGCTCCGGCGACGCACCGGGCCAGGTGCGTAGGAGATCCTCCAGATGGCGGGCGTAGGCATCGATGGTCTTGGCGGCCTTCTGGCGCTTGGCTTGCGATTCTATGAAGGCGCGCGTGGCCGGATGGGCGGCGACGGCCGGGTACGCGGGCCAGTTGATCGCACCGATGGCACACCGCCTTCCGCATCACCGATGGCCGTGACGAAGGGATCGCCTGGGCCGTCCGGCATCCAACTGGGTCCGCGTGGGTTGTCTCAGCCTACCGACCGACCGTCAGGAATGCAAGCGGCCGCCCCAAGGATATCCGAGCTAACACCTAGCAGGCGACCTTTGCTCAGGTACTGGTTCGCGAACTCCGCCAGCTTGTCCCAGCAGACGATGGCGTGCCAGTCCGGGTCGGTCTGGCCGTCGGCTTTCGACCGGCGATCGGTGGCCAGGCTGAAGGTCGTGTATGGCTTCCCGCTGCCGGTATAGCGCATTGTGGGCTCGCGACCGGTGCGGCCGATTAAGTGGACGACGTTAAGCGATCGTGCCATGGTCTTGCTCCTTCGCACTCGAATCAGTTCGGATAGCCACGGCGGCGGCAGGCCCGCCGGCCGGAGCAGGCGGCGGTCAGGCCGCCGGGGCGCGCCTCACGTCAGAGAGGGCGCGGATGAACCGGTTGCGACCGTCGGGCCGCGGAGCGAGCTCGGCCACGTCCTGCACGCCGGGCAGCGCCAGGGGGATGGCTCGCTCGCCGAGCGCCGCAGACAGCGCCGCGCTCGCCACCCGGCCCGCCGCATCGCCGTCCAACGCCAGATAGAGGCGCGGGAAGCGGCGCAGCGCTTCGACGGCGGCCGGCCGGACGTGCGTGCCGGCGAGGGCGACTGCTGGCAGGTCCCACTGACGCAGCGTCAGAAGATCGAAGACGCCCTCGACGACCACGGCGTACAGCGCGCTTTGTGCGGCCTCCCAGCCCAGCAGTGGCTTGCGCCCGGGCAAGCCGAGGTACTTCGGGCCGGGCGTAGGGGGCGCCACGGTGCGGCCGATCAGCCAGACCGGCCGGCCCGCGCGGCACTCCGGCAGGACGAGCCGGCCGGCCAGCCGCTCCCGCCCCGCCCGATCGAGCAGGCCGGCGCGCCGTGCGGCGGGACAGGACAACCGCCGCCAGCGCAGGTAGGCGGCGAGGGTGTCGCCCGCTGCATAGCCGGCCCGGCAGCGCTCGAGTGTGGCGCGCTCGATGCCGCGCTCAGCGGCATAGGCGAGCGCCGCCGGCTCGGCCAGGAGCTGGTTGCTGTAGAGCTCGACCGCGGCTGCGACGCAGGCGCGCTCTTCCGGGCCCCAGGGGCGAGCGGACTGCAACACACGGCGCGGCGGCAGCGGACACAGGGTGACGGGGCGTCCACCCCCGGTGAGCCGCTCCACCGCCCGCCGGAAGTCGAGGCGCTCGCTGCGCATCACGAAGTCCAGGACGTCGCCGTGGGCGGAGCAGCCGAAACAGTGAAAGTGCTGGTCGGTCGCATCCACCAGGAAGCTCGGGGTGTGATCATCGTGGAAGGGGCAGCGGCCCATGAGGAACCGGCCCCGGGGCGCGAGTTCCACTCCAGCGGCGGCCATGACGGCGGCCAGCGGGTGCGCCCACTTGAGGGCGCGGACGTCGATGGCGGTCGCCACCGCGATCAGCGGGCGACGCGGGCTGTGGCGTGCTCCCGCAACGGTTCCATGCGGCGCCTCCCTTCACGCAGCCGGGGACACGAGCGCCCCGGCGAGTTCGAGCAGAAATCGGGAAGGTCGCCGGGCTTCCCGCTCGTCCCGCCGCTGCCGGCAGCAGGTCACGCACAGCCGCTCCCGCGGCCGCGACACCGCCACATAGGCGACCCTTCGCTCGTCCTCCAGGGCGGTGACGTCGGTCCCCTCAATGGCGTGCCGGTGGGGCAAGAGGCCCTCCTCCCAACCGACCAGGAAGGCGGCGGTCCACTCGCTCCCCTTGGCGGCGTGGACGGTCAGCAGCCGTACCCGGCCCTCCTCGCCAGCATCCTCGGCGTCGCCCAGGGTGACGGTGGCGAGCCAGGCCGCGAGATCGCCGCTCGCCCGCTCGGCCAGCCGGTGCAGCGCCGCCAGGTGACCGAGGCGGACGTCGCCATCCGGCTGGCGGGCGAGCCAGGCGTGGTAGCCGCTCCGCTCAAGCGCCAGAGCCAGCGCCGCAGCGGGCGGGCGGCCGGCGGCTTCCCGGTGCAGCGCTTCGCCGAGCAGCAGGAACTCCCGCGCGGCGTTGGTGGCGGCCGGGCCGTGGCAGCCGGCCAGGGCGACAAGGTCGGCGCACGGCGCCGGATGGGCGCCCAGCGCGGCCGCCACGGCGGCCAGGCCCCGCGGGGGGACGTTCAGGACGCGGCGCAGCGCGGCCGCGTCGCCGGGGTCGTGGGCCAGCCGCAGGTAGGCCAGCGCGTCACGTATCTCCCGGCGCGCGAAGAGGTCGCCGCGCGCCTGGTAGGGGACGCCCTGCGCGCGCAAGGCGGGCAGGAACGGCTGCATCTGCGCGTTGGTGCGGCAGAGGATGGCGACGTCGCCGGGGCTGCGAATCGCTCCAATGCGAAGGAGCCGGGCGACGTCGCCGGCGACGAATAGCGCTTCCGCCTCGTCGTCGGCCAGCGTCCCCAGCACCGGTTGGGGGCCCGAAGGGTTGGCCGTCCAGAGTTCCTGGCGACCCGGCAGCCCGGCGCCGACCGTGTTGGCGAGGGCGACGATCTCGGGCGTCGACCGGAAGGTGCGACGCAGCGTCACCCGCCTGGCCTCCGGGAAGTCGCGGAGGAAGTAGCGCAGCGCGCTCCCGTCCGCCCCGCGCCAGCCGTAGAGCGCCTGCGCCGGGTCACCGACGACAACGAGCTGGCGGTGCCGGGTGGCTAAAGCCTGGGCCAGCGCGTACTGGCTGGGACAGACGTCCTGCCCTTCGTCCACAAGGATCGCGCGGTAGGCGGCCTGCAGGCACCGGGCCACAGCCGGCCGCTCCTGCAGCAAGCGCACAGGCAGGACAAGCATGGCCGCGAAATCGAGCGCGTTGCGGCGGATGAGCTGCGCCTCGTAGGCGGCGGCCAGCGCAGCGAGTGGGGAGGTCCGCTGCCCTCCGACGTTCAGGCGACAGTGCTCCACAGCCTGCGCGAACGTCGCTATCGGCAGGCGCGCAAGGTCGACCCCGAGCCCCGCTGCGACCTCACGCAGCAGCGCCTGTGCCCGGGCCTCCCCGTACACGGTCAGCGGCCCCGGGCGAAAGCCGAGTTCCGCCGGCCACTGGCGCACGACGCGCAGACCGAACGAGTGGAACGTGGCGACGTCCACCTGGTCGCCGGCGCTGCCGAGCAACCCGTTCAGGCGCTCGCGCAACTCCCGAGCCGCCTTGGCAGCGAAGGTAAGCGCAAGGATGCTGGCGGGCCCGACACCGCGTTCGCGGGCCAGGTAGGCGATGCGGGCGGCCAGCACGGCGGTCTTGCCGGAACCGGGCCCGGCCACGACGAGGAGCGGACCATCCGGCGCGCCAACGGCGGCCTGCTGCTCCGGCGTCAGCCCCAGCAGGTGGGACATCGGACGGATCAAGAGCCGCTCAGAGCAGCAGGCCGAAGAGGGCGGCGGCGGCGCGCAGGTCCGGGTCGTCCGCGGCGATCGGCTGCGGTGGGCCGCTCCGCTCGAAGGCCGCGCCCTCAAAGAGCGCCCAGCAGTCCAGATCGTCGCGGAAGCGGCTGCGGTAGGCCAGCCCCTGGTAGCCCTGCTCGTAGGCCCAGCGGGCGATGGCCTGGGTAAGCGGGCGGCTGCCGCCGCGCAGGCCACTCACGTCCAGGTCCGGCAGCCCGAGGCGCCCCAGCAGCGGCGCGAACTCGGCGCGCAGCGACTCGGCCGTCGCCGGTTGACGTAGGTCCAACCAGCGCTGCCCGGGCAGCGGCCGCAGCCGGCCGATACAGCGCTGGCGCCGTCGGCTGGCGGCGACCCGGGGCTGCGGCAGCGGCTCGGGTGTGCCCTCCACCGCCTGCACCTGTGCCAGCAGCGCCAGCGGGAGGCGAAAGGCCGCGACCCACTCGACGAAGCAGGCCAGTCGCGTCCCGGCGTAGAGAACGCGGAAGATGCCCAGCGGGTCGTCGAAGCGCTCATCGCCGCAGAACTCGCGCGGCGGCAAGGCCAGCGGGTCGGGCCAGCGGGCGATCCGGAAGAGGTCGCCGGCCGGCGTCTCCGCGTCGTGCGCCGTCACCCGTTGGCGAGGAAGGCGCGCGCGGCCCGGGCCACGGCGGCCGGGTCTTCGCCCAGGACCAGCGCCGGGGACCGGTCGTCCAGTCGGGGCTCGCTGCCCATGAACCAGGCGCGCACGCTTTCCGGCTCCTCGTGCTGGAGCAGCAGTTGCGCGATCTCGTAGGCGTGGCGCAACCGCCGCTCCGCCTCCAGGGGCGGCGCCGCACCCCGCGTCCACGCCCGCAGTGCGCCGGCGTCGGTAACGCCGGCGATGACCGCCGTCAGTCGTTCCCCCAGCAGGTCGCGCAGGGCGCGAGCCAGCTCCGGCGTCGCGACCTGCCCGGCCGGCGCCGGACTCATCTGCTGTCCGACCATCCTGCGACCCTCCTTTCTTTAAGGCTAGCATCAACATCCGTCAACCACAACGACTTGCCCCGGACGGTGGCGAGGAGACCCACGGAGAGGCCACGACTCGCCCCGACCCGTCCAGGGCGCACGGCGTTCGATCCAGCAGCGGTGCAACGGCCATGCAGCCCTGGCAGGACGGTATGCAGCGCCGTCTGGGCGTGGCGGAGAGGGCTTGCCGCTTGCGGCAGCGCCGCGTGCTGGGCCGCCCAGTTTCCGCCAGAACCTCCAGGCACGAGCCGAGCGCCATCGCCGCCCTCCATCCGGCCCCACGTCTCTTGGCGGTTGGGCATCGCCCCTAGCTTGCAGTTGTGCCCTGGGGGCGGACGACCGTGCAGCCGGCCAGGATCAGCGTCCGGCGCTGCGCAGCGGTTGAGCGCGCCGGGCAAACGCCTCGTCAACGGCGGCGCCGGCCGCGAGCTGCGGAGAGCCGAGCGCGCTAACGATGCGGTACTCACCGGCCGGCTCGCGGGCCACGACCACGCCGAAGCCAGGTTGCGGCAGGTAGCGGAAGAGACCGGTGACCTGGCGCTCGGCGCAGAGGCGGGCGCAGGCGGCCGCCCAAACGCCCTTGAGCTGATGGGCGAGCTGCTCCGGCAGGTCTTGGAGGTCAACGCGCTCCAGGCGGGCAATGGCCTCGGCCGGGACCCGGCGATAGCTGCGACGGGCCTCGCGCAGTGCCTCCTCGGCAGCATTGACCTTGACAGATGCGACCCGCTGCCGGATGATGGACTGGATGGAAGCGATGTCAGCGCTGTTGGGGCAGAGTTTGGCGACCATCCCCAGCATCGTTTCTGCTTCCTGGAGGTTCCCCGCCGCGAGCGCAGCGCGCACCGCGGCGAGGTCCTCCGCCAGCCGCCGGGCCTGTTCGGCTTCGGCGGCTGCGGCGTTTTGGCGCTCCTGCGCGCACCGCCGTTCTGCCAGCAGGCGGGCGAGGAACGGCTCCGCCGTCAGCGCCTCGAGCTCGGCCCGGCGCTCCTCCGCCAGCTGCGTCGCGGCAGCCTCGGCCCGCGCCGCCAGCGCCTGGACCGTGGCGGCCGCCGCGCGGGCGGCCTCCTCCAGGGCGCCGGCCGCGAGCGTCTCCGCATCGAGCCGGAGCCGCCCGGCCCGGTCGCGGACCGCTTCCGCCTCGCCCCGCTCCGCCTGCAGGTCGTCATAACGGGTGAGGAGGCTACCAGCCGCCTGCCGGGCCTCCTGATCCTGCTGGACCAGCCGCGCCAGGTCGGCGCCGGCCTGGGCGAGCAACTCCAGCAGGTGCGGCACGGCCGCGTCGGCGGGAGCGTTGGTCTCGACAACGGCCACGATGCCTACAGACGTCTCGGAGGTCGCCGGCGCCGCCGGCGTGGTGACGCTGCCATCGGCGTCGGCTTCCACCTCGTGCGCAAGGTAGTCGCCGAGCTGGGAGAGGTCCCGCAGGACCACCTGGTGGGATGCGAGTTTGGACATGGATTCTTGCTCCTTTCCGAGCGTGCTTACCGTGGGCAGGAAATGGAACGGCACGGCGGCGGCCTGCCCGATCGCCGCCGGAGCCGGGAGGAGCGGCCCGGGTCCCTTACTCACCGCGTCCGTTGCGAGCGACGCCCAGGTCGCGCAGCAGGGCCCCGACCTGGTCCGCTGCCGGCGCTGGCGGGCTGGCTGGCACCCGCCCGGCCTTGGGCCGGGAGGCGAGGGTCAGGGCGAGGTACTGCTCGGCGAGGGCGGCGAGCACCTCGTCGGGAGTGAGCCGGCGCTCCGGCACGTTGAGCGCCAGGCTTACCAGATGGACGGTGCGCCCGTCGGCACGGCGGCGGGCGGGAACGCAGGTAGCGCGCTGCCCGTCCGGCAGCCACTCCGTCACCAGGAGCGCCAGGCTGGCGCCTGGCGAGGCGCCGACGAGGCGGCGCAGCCGGCGAACCGCGCCGGAGATCAGTCGCCGCCAGCGACGGCGCTGGCCCTGGTCCCCCAGGATGACCTCGATGGGGACCGGCGAGGGACGCAGGGCCGGCCAGAACCGGATTCCCGCGGCCACGAGGAGAGCGGCGAGCAGGACGCTCGTCGCGAGCAGGGAGTGGGTCACCGGGACCCTCCTTTCTGAACTGCCGGAGCGGCGCCTTCGTTGACGCCCTACCCCGGCGCGACCTGACCGCCGCGCGGACCATCCGCCCGGCGGGTCCTGAGGACCAAGAGCAAACGCCGCTGAGGATGGAAAGACCGCTTCCAGGAGCGTGCGACGCAGCCGCGCAGGACTTCAGGCTGGGGGCAGCGACGGCGGTGCTGCCGCCGCTGGAACCGGTCCAGGCGGCCAGTGCGGACACGGCGATCCCAGGAAGCGGCGGGGAACAGAAAACTGTGAACCAACAGCGCAGGCTAGCGGTCCGCCAGACGGCGATTCGGCCACGTGCAGAGGGACGTGCTGCCTCGATGGTCGCTGGCGCGGCTCGCTCGCCGCCTCAGCCGCCGCAGGAAGCGTTCGGCGTACCTGTATGGGATGAGACGACATCGGAGCAGCGGCCCTGCTCACCGCGCAGCGGAACTCGCTGCCGCTGGTCACGATCCGTACCGCTAGCGGCCCTGAAAGCTGGTTGAGCCGGTCACGGTGCAGCCGCCGGCGTGCTCACTGATCTGGATGGTGACGGACCCGGAAGGCGCGCCCACGTTCCAGGTGACGGCTGTGGAGCCCCAGCTATCCGTCGCTGGCAGGACGAGGTCGCGGCTCGTCGTCTTGTACTGGACGTGGGCGCTGCCCGTTGCCCCTGCCACCCCGCCACCGCTGTCGTTGAGGGCGCTCACCGCGAGCGTCTGGTCCCCGCCGCGGAGCTGGGCGAACTTCACCGCGGCGCGCACGCTGGTCACGCATGCTGGACCGCTCGTTGCCACTGGACCGACCGTCGGCGCAGCGGCCTCTTCCTGTTGATCTGGGAGACGGGGCGTCGGGGCGGCCCGCGCAGACGTCTGCGCCGGCGGCAGCACCGCCGCGCCTTGCAGGACAGTCAGCGACCAGACGAGATGCACCTCCATCCAGCCGTGATCCGCGTCGAGCACATAAGGGCCAATCACCTGCACCAGCGCACCCACCATCGGTGTGACCAGGCGCAACCCGCTGCAGATGCCGTAGTTGTAGCTGCCACTCGGCGCCCTGGGTGGCTAGCCGAGTGTGCAACCGGGCTGATCGGCCGGCACGATCTCCACCACGAGGTCGCCGTGTTCACCGGCGAGGTTGCGCGCGTTGAGCAGGTCGCCGTCCGCTGGCGTCAGGCGCAGGTTGATATGCGCGTCGCCGTCCGGTTCCTGCCGCACCAGGTCCACCACGCCGGTGACCGCCACGCAGGGCCGTTGCACGATCAGGCGCTCCGGGTGGTAGACGCCGGCGTGCAGGTCGCTCCGACAGGCCGCGCCGGCAAACGCCAGATTGGCGCTGCCGTTTGCCGCTGCACTGCTCATGCTCGTCGAGGCCAGTATGGTGGCGGTCGAGGTGACTGGCTGCGCCGTAGCCGTGTCCGCCGGTGTGACCGGTGGCGATGGGATCGGGCGTGGTTGCGTCGTGGTCGTACGAGTGCTGGTCGGGGTGGAGAGTGCCGTCTTCGCTGCAAGCGCGCCTGCCGTGCTCGTGGCGATCGGCGCGATCGCCACGACCGGGCTCGCGACCGTCGCGCTACAGCTAGCGAACACAAGGATACACAGCAGCACTGCTCCCGCAGCGGATCTCCTCAACACAACATTCGTACCCCTGCTCCTGCTGCGCTCATGGGCCGGCTCGCCTGGCTCACGGAGCGCGCCAGCGGCTTGGGCGACGGGTCCAGGTCGGCGTCACCGGCGCTCCTCGCGCAGTTTCGTCCCTGGAACGTACCACGCTGGCCCCGTTGCGCTCCACACAACCGTGCAGGTGAGCGCGCGGCAACGATCCCTGCCACGCTCGGCGGCGACAATCGTTGGCTGCCACTCCGCAGGCTGACAGTGTGCCACGGTCGAAGCCCACTCGCGAACCGATGGGAGAGCTCGGCCGCTATCGCCGCTGGGTGCCGTGCCACCTAGCCGTGCCGCTTCTGGAAGCGAACCGGCGTCGAAAGCGAGGGCTCATCACGACGTGTCGAAGGCTACCGCCGGTCTCGTCTCCAACCTGGCTACACTGGACCACACCCGCCATCGGGATCCGCATCGGCCCGTGAGGCCAAGCGGTCCCGATGCTCGGCTGGACCCGCGGACGGAAGGTATGGCCTGCTGGAGCGACAGGGTAGTGCAGCGCGGAACATCGGGCCCAGTGGTCTCGCAAACGGGTGCCGGCTGAGCCACGCGCCGTGCGAGGACGGTTCCGGCTTCGAACTCAACTCTTTTTCTGCGCTGCCTGTGCTCGCTCCCTCACCTGCCGATCC
Organism: Chloroflexota bacterium; assembly: GCA_051003235.1. GTDB lineage: Bacteria > Chloroflexota > UBA4733 > UBA4733 > UBA4733 > UBA4733. The sequence goes on from JBPCLN010000318.1 coordinate 9,026, forward strand.
GACGACCAACCGGATGGCGCTGAACGGCGGGGCACGGAGAGCACCGCTCGTTTCCGATCCGGCCCCGACGCGGCCGCGCCGCGCCGTTGGCCGCGCTTCGGGCGACGCCCCGGGTGCGCGACCCATCCCGGCCGACTTTCAAGGGGGAAGTCGGCAGAACCACAGAACACGCCGGCAGTATACGGCAGCCGCGCTGGCGGAGATAGGGGGCCCGATGCTGGTCGACATAAGATGCTAACACGCCACTAACATACTCATCCGTTTGGCAGTTCGGATTCAGCACCGACGACACCGCGCTGTTCTGCTCGACGAAGGCACCTGGCACCCGCCAGGAGATCACGCGTTAGGAGGACGTCGGCGGCATCGGCTTCCGTCGGCGGGTCGGCTGCGAACAGCCTCTCCAGAGAGACTGCAGTTCCACCGCTACTACACGTGAGCGCACAAGCGGCTTCGGGAACACACGCGCGGCACTGGCATCCAGTGTCGCTAGCCCTCGTCCCGGCAGCTCCCCTTCCACCATCAGCGGGGCGCGCGGCTTGCCGGCCGTCGAGGCGATCTCCTCCGTCTGGTGAGTGCGTTCATAGGCCAGGTTGCCCCCCACCGACGCATTGCCTTCCAACTCAGCCGGCGTGAGCGATGGACTGTTCCCGAATCGCCGGCAGCTTCCGGAGAACCGTTGTCCCCGGCTTTTACCGAGCAGGACGAGGCGGCGGTCACCTTGCCAGTGGCCCTATTCGAGCGACACGACCGACTGCCGGTGCCTGCGGCCGTCACCCGATCAGCTGCCGTCATTGGAGTAGTCGTGAGATCCTACTCTGGGTGAAGGCAGGCTTTGTCTTCAACATGAGAAGGAACTCACTCCGCAGCGCACGCCGGCCGTAGGAAAAGGTGAAAATCGATCGGCCGCATCTGACAACGACGTGCGGTTGCGCCGCTATCTTCCCGATCAATCGCCAACCGAGCTATGCGCAATGACGAATATGGCCCCTTTCCGCGTTATGGTCGCGAGATCCCCGGTGGGGAAAGCGGGGGTACCGACCGGCGGACACGGGGTTGAAAACGCCGCAATGACTGGTTGGTCGCGGCAATGTCAAAGGTGTGCGGATCAAACGCTCCTCCAGCCCACTGCACGAAGTGATCATGCTCCTCGTGGTCCGGTTGCGTCAATACCTGGAGGAACTCGGCATAGCCGGTGACGCCGCCCACGTCCTCGGGTGGACAGGCGCCGCTGCCGGCCAGGCAGCGGGGGTACGGCATGCCCGGTTGCCTTCCCTCGATTCCTTCCAGGTAGAGGATATGGTGCCAATCGTCTCCGAAGTCATACAGGTAGCCACACGCCGAGCCGGGCCAGCGCATAATCTCGTGGAGTTGGATGCTCTCGCCGTCAATGATCGGCATCCCGTACTCGTGGTCGGGGTAGCCGTACTCCAACGGGCCGACGAGGAACTCGTACCGGTGAGTGTTGGTCCAACCCATGGCGGCTTGCAGGATGAGGTGCAGACGGAAGAGGGTCGTGTTGCCGGGGACCTGGACGACGCGCCACACCGGCGGCTCCACGTCGATAAGCATGAGCCGGAGCCGGTAGATCAGTTTTGAAGGGACGACTACTCTGCCCACTCAGGGGCTCCTCGCTGGCGTCGCGCCGGCCTGCAGGCCGGACTACTTCCGCCCAGAGCTGTCAGTCGTGGGTCGAGCACCCTGGTTCTATAGACGTCGATGCTGTAGCCCCTCTCTTGACAGATTGTGACAGACTCGATGATATCCAGATGGTGGCGTTATCGGTATCGACCTGCCATACTGGATGGTCAGTGACCAGGTTCGTGGGTACGATAGGTGACAAGACCAGCTATTTGTCGCTAACGTGCTCTGATAGGTGGCGCGTCACACTGGCGAGCGGTGCCCCGCACCGCTGCCAACGAGTTTTGCGGGCATACCGGTGCGCCAGGTGCCACGTTTCCGGTTTCGGCGGCGTGCCGCCATTGGCCTTGTGCGGGCGGTGCGAGGAATCGGATCGACTGACGCCCGGAACCTCTGGCGCGTCGGTGAGCGCCATGTCACCCGCTAGACGCTGGCAAAAATGGTTGACGTGCCGACGCCCAAGGCGCCATTGCGGCGGCGCTGTCGTATGTCCAGCGCTTCACGATGGATGTACTGATGTGCGCCTCCTGCGATCTTGAAGAGGACGCTTGGCTGGACGCGCTCTGCCGGCGGCCGGACGGACGCATCCTCAACTTCGGCGACGTGGAGGACGCTGCCTACTGGCGCCGGGCGCAGCAGCCGATCACGGCGGCCATCGACAATTCGAGCGAACGAACCGGTGCATAGCGCAGACTACTCATCCGACATTACCTGAACATCGGCTCCTTGTCGTCGTGATAGACCGAGTGCGACGACTGTGGCGGTGTATGATAATGCGAAGACCATCTCTAATACGTAGCTCATCAAGGCTTCGTGGCAACGTACCATAACCTTCGTCTACAACCAAGCGCCGGACACGAGGAAGTGCTACTGATGCTCAGATACTCTTGTGGCAAGAGTATCTGACGTCTCAGATAGCGGGTACGGTCATCAACCTGGGTGACTGTGTCGCTGCCGGCGACCACAACACCATGCCGGCCTCGTTCCCAGGAACGTCTCCCGAGCCACCAAGCGTCACCCATCAGACGGGTCGTTCCTCCGCGCAAAGCGGGATGCTGCCGAGCATGCGATGATGGGGAGCAGAATCGGGAGTGCGTCATCCATGGCCATCAAGAAATCCGAACTCTACAGCTCGCTCTGGCAAAGCTGCGACGAGCTGCGCGGCGGCATGGACGCCTCGCAATACAAGGACTACGTCCTGGTCCTGCTCTTTGTCAAATATGTTTCCGACAAGTACGCCGGCCAGCCGGATGCGCTGCTTGAGGTGCCGGTCGGCGGCAGCTTTGCCGACATGCTGGCGCTCAAAGGTGACCCGGAGATCGGCGACAAGATCAACAAGATCATCGGCAAGCTGGCCGGCGCCAACGCCCTGGAAGGGGTGATCGACGTCGCCGACTTCAACGACGCCGACAAGCTCGGTCAGGGGAAGGAGATGGTGGACCGCCTCTCCAATCTCGTCTCGATCTTTGCTACCCCTGCGCTCGACTTCCGCCGGAACCGGGCCGAGGGCGACGACCTCCTCGGTGATGCCTACGAGTACCTCATGCACCACTTCGCCACTGAATCGGGCAAGAGCAAGGGCCAGTTCTACACCCCGGCGGAGATCTCGCGCATTATGGCCCGGGTGATCGGCATGGGCAGCGCGACCAGCGCCAGCCAGACGATCCACGATCCGGCCTGCGGTTCAGGCTCTCTGCTGATCAAGGCGCACGACGAAGCCCGCAGCATGACCGGGCTCGATCTCGCCATCTACGGTCAGGAGATGGATTACGCCACCGCCGCCCTGGCGAAGATGAACATGATCCTGCACAACTGCCCCACGGCGGAGATCTGGAAAGACAACACGCTCGCCGCCCCCCACTTCAAGCAGGAGGACGGCCGCCTGAAGACGTTCGACTTCGTGGTGGCCAATCCGCCGTTCTCCACGAAGGCCTGGAGCAACGGCATCGACCCGGCCAACGACCGCTATGGTCGCTTCGCCTACGGCATTCCCCCCACCAAGAACGGCGACTACGCCTTCCTGCTCCACGTCCTCACCACACTCAAGGGCACCGGCAAGGGTGCGGTGATTCTGCCCCACGGCGTGCTGTTTCGCGGCAACGTCGAGGCCGCCATCCGTACCCAGATCGTCCGCCGGGGCTACATCAAGGGCATCATCGGCCTGCCGGCCAACCTCTTCTACGGCACCGGCATCCCTGCCTGCATCGTGGTGCTGGACAAGGAACACGCCGCTGCCCGCACAGGCGTATTCATGATCGACGCCTCCAAAGGCTTCCTCAAGGACGGCAACAAGAACCGCCTCCGCGCCCAGGACATTCATAAGATCGTGGATGCGTTTACGAAGCAGCTCGAGATCGTGGGGTACTCACGCCTGGTGCCGCTGGCCGAGATTGCGGCCAACGAGTACAACCTCAACCTCCCGCGCTACATCGACAGCACGGAGTCGGAGGATCTGCAGGACATTGAGGCCCATCTGCGGGGCGGCATCCCCGACCGGGACATTGACGCCCTTCAGCGCTACTGGCAGGTATTGCCGGCGGTGCGGGCGACGCTGTTCGAGCCGGCGCAGTGGGCCGGCTACAGCCGGCTCAAGGTGTCCGCCGGGGATATCAACGCCGCCATCTTTCGCCATGCCGAGTTCACCGCCTTCAATCAGTCGGTGAGCGCCCGCTTCAGCCAGTGGAAGACGGCCCATACCGCAATGTTGAGGGGTCTCGCCGTCGGCAGCCACCCCAAGGCCGTCATTGAGCGTCTGGCCGAGAGTCTGCTTGACGCCTTCCAGGCGACCACGCTGCTGGATGCCTACGCGGTCTATCAGCAGCTGATGACCTACTGGGCGGAGACCATGCAGGACGACGTGTACATGATCGGGAGCGATGGCTGGCAGGCTGCCAGCCAACTCCGGTTGATCATCGACGAGAAAGACAGCAAGAACAAGGAGCAAGCCGACCTGGTGATTGGCAAGCAGAAGTACAAAGCCGATCTGCTTCCGCCAGCGCTGGTGATCGCTCGCTACTTCTCCGTAGGGCAGGCTGCCCTCGAGAACATTACGGCAGAGATCGCGGCGCTGGCGCAAGCTATCGCGGATCTGAAAGAGGAGCAGAGCGGTGAGGAGGGCCTGCTGGCGGATGTCACCGACGACAAAGGCACGATCGCCAAGGGCGCCGTCCGCCAGCGCCTTGATGCGATCACGCATACCCCAGATGCCGACGACGAGCGCAAGGTGCTGTACCGCTACCTCGACCTGACCGACGACGAGGCGTCGGCGAATAAGCGGCTGAAAGAAGCGCAGAGGACCCTGGATGCCAAGGTTGCTGCCCAGTATCGTAAGCTCAGTGAGGACGAGATCAAGAGCCTGGTCGTCGAGGATAAGTGGTTCGCCACACTAGCCGCCGGAGTGCAGGACGAACTGGACCGCGTGTCGCAAGCACTCACCGGCCGTGTCAAGCAACTGGCCGAGCGCTACGCCGTACCGATGCCGAAGCTCACTGAAGAAGTTGCCTGCCTCGCCGCTCGTGTGGACGGGCATCTGAAGAAGATGGGGGCGGCGTGGTACTGAAGCCTGGGTACAAGCAGACTGAGATGGGTGTGATTCCGGAGGATTGGGAGGTGTCGTCGGTTGGACGGGAGTTCGATATCCGATTGGGCAAGATGCTTGATTCGGAGAAGAACACAGGCGTGCGTAAACCATATCTCGGTAACAAAGCCGTTCAATGGAACCGAATCGACACAAACGATTTGCCAATGATGGCTATGTCGCGTACAGATCTTGAGCGTTTTACCCTATGTCAGGGTGACTTGCTTGTTTGTGAAGGAGGTGAATTCGGTAGGTCAGCTATTTGGGAAGACCAGCTAGACTCGTGTTCCGCCATTTTCGTGACGTCGTCGGGTTGATTTGACAGGCATGGCCTCCCATCGGACCCTGGAGTGATTGTGAGCTACAGGGAAAGGGGAGCGCCATGCCGGAGATCATGCTACCGCAAACGTTCATGGTGCTGTTGGCGGCGTTCACCGACTGCTTCACGGCGCCCAGTTACGCGAACTTCTGCCAGATTGTGGCGGGCTGGGTGCACTGTTTCGGTCGCCGGACGATCACCGGCGTGGCGCTGGCCTCGGGTGCGGTGGGCAGTCGGCACATCTCGGTGTTTCATCGCTTCTTTTCGCGCGCGACCTGGGTCTTGGACGAGCTGGGCCATGTGGTGTTCCGGCTGGCGCTGGCCTGGCTCCCCGCCGACCAGCCGGTGCTCGTGCTGGGGGACGATACCCTGGCCCGCAAGCACGGCAAGTGCGTGGCGCTGGCCTCGATGCATCACGACCCCTTGCTCTCCACCGCCCGCAAGCCGTTCTTCAGCTTCGGCCATGTCTGGGTGGTGCTGGCGGTCTGGGTGCCGTTGCCGATGGGCCGGGAGCGGGGATTTGCCTTGCCGATCCTGTTCCGGCTGTACCAAGGCAAAAAACGCGGTGGGCAGATGGACGCTTCCTCCCGCCGGGGGAAGGCGCTGAGCAAGCGCCGCCAGGCCGCCCTCGTATATTGCGGGTGGCTCCGGAGAGCGGCGAGGGCGAGGCCGCCCAAGCAGCACAGACTGCGTCCCGCAGATTGGTCCCGTCGCTCTTTGGTAGCCGACCCGAGGCTGGACCGTAT
>JBPCLN010000319.1:0-14278 GCA_051003235.1 Chloroflexota bacterium
CGCAGGTCCGCCAGCGTCGCGTTCTCCGCTTCGATGGCGGCTTCCACGGCCGGAACGTCTTCCAGTTCTTCCAGATCAACCAGTTCCTGGCCGCGCACGATATCGCGGCGGACGAGCGCTTCCGCCGCGCGGGCCACCGCCAAAAGGTCCGGCTTGAAGTCGGTATCCTCCAGGGCCCGACGAATCTGGCGGAGGAGGTCTGCCGTCTTCTTGAGGTAGCGGATGGCGTCGCCCTCGGCCATGCCCCAGGTTTGCACCAACTCCGTAAATTCGGCGCCGGAAGCCCAGGAGGAGGCCATCCCCGGGTAGACCGGCGACGGCCCCGGAGTGAGGAACACCGCCTCCCGTTGCTCTACGCTGCGCACGGTCTGAATGACCGGGGAGATTTGCCGCCACAGTAATTTCAGGCCGTCGCGCAAAAGGTCCATGCGTGCCTCGTTATCGGGCATGGCGAACCAGCCGGCGACCTCCGCCAGATCGACCGGCCCGAGCCCATCTAACTCGCCGCCCAGCACGAGTTCGCCCACGGCCAGGGCATTCGGGTCGACGATGCGGGAGAGCAGTTCAGCATCGCCCGTACACTTGCCGTCGCGAACGTAACCGAAAAACTCCAGCACGGCCAGCGTGTCCTGCACGACGTGGCGCAAGTCGCGCTCTTCCGCCGCCACGGACTGGGCCACCTCGCGCGCCAGACCTTCCACCAGCCGGTGCAACCCCTTGCGCTGGCGCACGGCCAGGTGGTGCTCGTGGAGACGGCTGCAGCCGGCGACGGGGTGCGAAGCGCCACAGGCCGGACAGATCATCTCCGCCTCCGACAACTCGGTGCGGGCCCGCTCCAGTTGCGCTTCCAGCTTGTGTCGACGTCCCACCATCTGATGGGCCAGGAGCGAACGATCCATCAGCCTCGCCAGAATCTCCACATCACCATAGCTCAAGAGCAGATTGACGAGCGAGTTGTAACTGAGGGCGAAGGAACTGGACACTGGTTCCAGCGGCCGCTTCGCCACCTTCATGGCCTCGTCGAAGGTCATCCAATCGTCATAGAGGAGCACGGCATTGCCGGCAATGTCCATACCACGGCGACCGGCGCGGCCGATCAGTTGTTGGAATTCGCGGCCGGTGAGCGGCCGGTGCGTCGCCCCATCGAATTTGTTCAGTTGGGGGATGATGACCGAGCGAGCCGGCATATTGATGCCCAGTGCTAGCGTCTCCGTGGCGAACACAGCGCCAAGCACGCCCTGGGCGAACAGCGTCTCCACCAGCACTTTGAGCCCCGGCAGGAGACCGGCGTGATGGAAGGCAACGCCGTGGCGCAACAGGTGTACCAGCGAGATAACCTGCGGCAGTTCCCGCGCCTCGAGCGTCAGTTGCGCCAATGTTTCCGCAATGGCGACCTCGATCGTCTGACGCGCCTCGGCCTGGCCGCGCACCAGATCCAACTCCGCGGCACAGCGGGCCGCTTCCGCCTCTGTTTTGGAACGGTTGAACACGAAGTAGATTGCGGGCAGCATGCCCAGGTCGGATAACACCGCCAGCACTTCCGGCGAGCGTGGCAACTGGTGCTTGTTGCGCTCGGCGTCGGCGGTGCGTGTCGCACGTCCGCCGTAGCGCTGCCGCTTCCGGAACGCTTCGCCGCCCACCTTGAACGTACGAATTTGCTTGCCGGTGGCATCCACGACCCGCTGGGCCACGCCGTCCAGGAAGTAGAAGATTTCTAACGGCACCGGCCGGACGTCGTTCGTGACGAGGGCGGTGTCGCCGTGGACACGGGCGATCCAGTCCCGCAGTTGGGCGGCGTTACTCATGGTCGCCGATAGGCAGACGATCTGCACGTCGCGGGGCAGGAGGATCACGATCTCTTCCCAGACTCGTCCCCGTTCGGCGTCGGCCAGGTAGTGGAACTCATCCAGGACGACCGCCTGCACGCCGTCGAGCCCTTCCGGCGCCTGGAGCAGCATGTTGCGCAACACTTCGGTGGTCATCACCCGCACGCGCGCATCGCTATTGATGGACATATCGCCGGTCAGGAGACCGACGCGCTCGAAGCCCCAACGCTGACCAAAGTCCGCAAACTTCTGGTTGGAGAGCGCCTTAATCGGCGCAGTGTAAATGACACGCCGGCCAGATTGCAGCGCCCGTTCGATGGCAAATTCCGCTACAACCGTCTTACCGGCGCTGGTCGGCGCTGCCACCAGCACCGACTTCCCCTGGTCAAGCTGTTCGATGGCTTCCTGCTGGAACGGGTCGAGAAGGTAGGATGCTGTTGCCTGAAACTGCTCCGGCAAGGAGGGAGCGGAAACAATCACGCGGTCAATAATTTCTTTACACTACGCCCTTTCTCGAAATTCTACCAGCAATACTGACTTGCATTGCCGGATCGTTACGCCAATCGTTGACAGTTTGGGCACAGGTGCGTGCCGCGGCCGGCAACGCGAATCTTCTGGATTGGCGTGGCGCAGCGGATACAGGGTTGGCCTTCACGGCGCCAGACGCGCAGATCTTCCTGGTTGCTGCCCTGCTCGCCAAATGGCCCGACGAAGTCGCGATAACTGGTGCCCTGGTTGGCCACGCCCCGCTGCAAAACGGCGACGACGGCGCGTTGGAGGCGGGCCAACTCGCTGTCGTCGAGACTTATGACGGTTCGCTCCGGGTGCAGGGCGGCCCCGAAGAGCGCTTCATCGACATAAATATTGCCCAGGCCCGCCAGGACGTGTTGGTCCAGCAACGTCGCCTTGAGTTTGCCGGGACGCCCGCGGAGTAGGTCGACCAGGATCTGCTCCGTGAACTCGGGAGCCAGCGGTTCCGGCCCGGTACGCAGGAAGGGTACCAGGTGTTGCTCGTCGGGGCCGATCAACCAGAGCTGGCCGAACTTGCGGAGGTCGACGAAACGCAACTCGGCGCCGTTGTCGAGCCGCAACGTGTTACGCGTGAAGCGAGTCGGCAGAGCGGCCTGGTCGGCGAACTGCAAGCTGCCGGTCATCCGCAGGTGCACGATTAGCTGGCTGCCATCATCCAGCATGATGATCAGATGCTTCCCCCGCCGTGCCAGCTCGATCACTCGGCGCCCGATCAGGCGCTGCTCGAACGCCGCGGTGTCGGGATAGGCGACCGCCTTCGGCCATTCCAGCACCACGCCGGTGAAGGTGCGGCCGACCAGGTGCGGCGCCAGCGTCCGCCGTGTCGTTTCGACTTCCGGTAATTCAGGCACGGCCGGTGGTACCCGCGTCAGTAATACACATTCCGCAGGACCTTCATGTAGGCGCGGTAATAGACCGGCTCCAGGACGCGGTCCCAAAGGAAGGCGATGCGCCGGGCGTAGGGCAGGTCGTACGCGCCAAGAAAATCGCGGACCTCGCCGCCAAACTTGCGCTTGAACTCGTACAGGCCCCACATTTCGTGCTCCCGATTTTCCAGTTGATCGGGCGGCGGGATCGCGACCATGTCGTAATAACCGGCGCCGTGCGCCTTGCCCCAACGCATGGCGGCCCATTGGAGGGCGTACATGGCATGCGATTGGCGCCCCTCGTTCAAGGATGCGCCGTCTTTGTAATACACCTTGGACCCAAAGTTTGTGAGAAACATGGCCACTTCATCATTGCCGTCTTTACGCGCGAAGAGGAAGCGGCCGTAGCCGGCGTCGATGATATGTTGCCAGTAGGCGCGCATGTACCAGCGCGGACGCAAAAAGAACCCGCCGCGCTTGCTGGTGATGCGCATCATGGCGTAGAACGCCTCCTGGGCCGCCGGGGCATTGTCCTCCACCACGGTGATGCCGTCGCGTTGGGCCGCCCGGATATAGCGTCGAGCGGTCTGGCTCATGCGCGCCAGGGCGTGCTCCTCCGCGCCTCCGAGGTCGACGACCATCGTCGTCTTGAACTGAGGATCCCACCGAAACTTGCGAAAGCCGAGCCGTTGGAACTGCGCCTTGAGGGGTTCATTCGACTCCAAAGCCTCCGGCTCGATCTTGAGGACAAACACGCGCCTGGCCCGTAGGAGCTTGCCGACGCCGCCGAAAAACGCCTCGACATGGGCGGCATTGGTCCAATCGAGCCAGGGCCCCTTCGCACAATAGGCAAGCGTACCGAGCAGGGGTAGCCGGTGCAGACCAATTTGTCCGGCGCCGACGATCGCCCCGTTTTCCTCCAGCAGCACGCGCAGTGGTTCCCAATTGCGGGTGCGTTTGAATTCTCCCCAGGCGTGGGTCTGCATCCAATGCCCACCACCCGGGCTGGCGGCGAGCCAGGCGTCCCATTGTTCCGCCGGCGCCGGCGTCACGTCACGCACTTTGAGTGCCTGGCCCGACTGTACCCCCACCGTGACTTCCTTTCCTTTGGTTCGCCCTGCCCCTTTCGCCCTTTCCCGTAGCCGCGCCTGCCGCCACCCCTCCGCCTGACGCCAGGCGCCGTACCAGGGAGAGGCGGGCAAATCCCAGGCACCAACCAGCGAATACACGGGCCCGAAGCCGCTCTTGAATATGGTCAAACCCGCCTCGTGGCCGGCGGTGTCGCCCGGCGCGCCGGTACCCCACAGGTCATAGCGCCGACAGCCGGCCGCGCGGGCGTGGAGCATCGCCGTCCATTGCAAAAGGTAGTTCGGGTGGGAGTCACTGTGGCGACGGGTTGACCCCCCATAGAGATAGGTGGCCGCGGCGCCAAACTCCAGGGTGAGAATGGCGGACAGCGGCTCGCCGTCCAGCTCCGCCAGCCAGACATGGGCACCGGCGCCGGCGAACTGGGCGTAGAACTGACGATAATATTCCAACGGTCGGCCAAGGATACCCTGGCGGGTCGCCGTTTCCCGCTCCAGGGCATAGAACGTCGCCAGGTCCTCCGCCGTCCCTTCCCGTACCCGCACGCCGCGTTGGGGAGCATGTCGCACATAGCGCCGCCAGGTCGCCTTGAACCCCGCCAGAATCTGCTCCGGTGCCGGCGTGAGATCGACGATTACGGTATGCGGCAGTTGCACCGTAAACGTCGCCCGTTGCAGGCCGAACCGCCCCAGCAGTGCTTCCTGCTCCGGCCCCGCCGGCAAGTCCGGCTCAACGCGGGCGAACCAGGCGCGTTGCCGGCGCACCAGCGGCCGGAGTGCGGCCAGCAGCGGCTCCAGGGCCGCTCCCTCCGCCACCGCTGGGCCGCGCGGCACGTAGAGCATGCTGCCAAGCGGCTTGAAGCGCCGCTGCAACACCTGCATCGCGCCGGTTAGCCGTCCATCCTCCTCGGCGACGAGGCGATGGCATTGCCACCCCTGCTTTTCCCGCAGTTCGCCCCAGCGCCAGCTCTGCAAAAAACTCCCACAACGCTGCGTGAGTCGTTCCCAGTCGTCACGATCGGCGGGTGTAGCGGAGCGGACGCCCAGCGTCACTCGGCGATCCAGCGATCAATGTCGCGCTGGTAGCTGTGCAACTCCTCCGGCTGGAAGAAGAGGGCCAGTTCTCGCTCCGCACTGGTCGGTGAATCGGAGCCATGGACCAGATTGAAGGCAACAGTCAGGGCCAGATCACCCCGGATTGACCCTGGCGCCGCCTCGACGGGCTTCGTGCTGCCCATGCTCTGGCGCACTGCGGCGATCGCATTCGGCCCCTCGAGGGCCGCGACAATGACGGGAGCCGACGTGATATACCGGATCAGGCCGGGGTAGAACCCTTTCCCCTCGTGTTCGGCGTAGTGCCGCGCTGCCATTTCGGGCGTGATCTGGATCATCTTCAGGCCGGCAACGTGCACGCCGCGCCGTTCCAGACGCGCCAGGATTTCCCCGGCCAATCCGCGCTGGATCGCATCCGGCTTGACAATAATCAGTGTTCGTTCCACGAAGTGTCTTCCTCTACGCGCTAGGTGACGCTGCGAATCGGCGTTTCAATCCGGGCTGAGTATACGTGAGCCGGCAACTGGTCGGCCCAGAACGTGCCGGCTGATCGCCATGGCGACGCCGTCCTCGGCATTGGAATCGGTGACGATGTCGGCTACGGCCTGCACTTCCGGGCGAGCGTTGCCCATGGCGATGCCGATGCCGGCCGCCATCATGAGTTCTAGGTCGTTCAGGTTGTCGCCGATCGCCATCGTCTGCGCCATCGCGATGTCGAAGCGGTGGGCCAGGGCGAGCAAGGCTTCCCCTTTCGAACACTGAGCATCCAGCACTTCCAGGAAGCCGGCGCTACTACTGTAGGTCGTCGTGATCACACGGAGGCCAGGATGCACCAGACCAGGCGCGATGGCCTTCAGGCGAGTGGCGTCATCCACCGCCGAAACCTCCAGTGGCGGCTCGGAGGGCAACAGCGCCGCCATTGTCTCGTGCCGCTGCAACCCGTCATAGCGGTCGAAGTACGGACCGTTCACGGGGCCGTCGCGCGACGCCGGTCCCGTGAACACGCCTTCCCCGAGGAAGGCATTTTCGTAGATGATGGGCTGGGCGCCGGCTTCCCATAAATACTGGATGGCGCACGTCGCCCCGGCCGTGGCCAGATGCCGGTGGTAGAGCACCTCACCGGTGCGGGAGTCCTTGATAAGCGCGCCATTTTGGACAAGAATAGGTAATTCCAGGCCGAGGGCGTCGGCAATCGGCCGGGCAGTACGGAAGCGCCGGCCCGTGGCCAGCGTCACGATACAGCCGTGGGCAACGGCGTCGCGAACCGCCTGCACGGTAAGGGCCGTCAACTGGCCGGAAGGATCGAGCAAGGTCCCATCGATATCCAGGACCAGGAGACGCACGGACATTGAAGTAGTGTAGCGGGCAACCAGGAAAGGACCAACCCATGCGGATCATCGCCTTTGGCGCGCACCCGGACGACTGCGATATCAAGGTCGGCGGTACAGCCGCGCTTTGGATCAAGCAGGGCCACGTCGTCAAGTTCGTGTCCGTCACGAATGGCGACGCCGGGCACCATGAAATCGGCGGCGTCGAACTCGCCAGGCGGCGCCGAGCAGAGGCGGCGGCCGCCGGCAAGGTGATCGGTGTCACCTACGACGTGTTGGACATTCACGATGGCGAACTGGAGCCGACGCTACCCAATCGGCGACGCATCATCGAGATCATCCGCACATTCCAACCGGACCTCGTGCTGTCGCCCCGTCCGAATGACTACCATCCCGACCACCGTTACACGGCCGTGCTCGTTCAGGATGCCGCGTATATGGTCACGGTGCCCAATATTGCCGCTCACACGCCCCATCTGCGCGACAACCCGTGCATCTGCTATGTGAGCGATAACTTCCAGCGACCGTACCCGTTCACACCCGACGTGGTGGTCGGCATCGACGAGGTGATGCCCCTCAAGATGGACATGTTGCACTGCCACGTCTCCCAGATGTATGAATGGCTGCCGTACAACGGGCGCCGGGAGCAAGATGTCCCGGAGGGGGAGGCGCTGCGGCGACAGTGGCTGGAGGGCCGCCGGGCCGCGGCCGGTCAGGACATCGCCAATCGCTTCCGCCCGAAGCTCGTGGAACGGTACGGCCCCGAGCGCAGCGCAACGATCCAGTATGCCGAAGCCTTTGAAGCCTGCGAATACGGCGCCCGGCTGACGCCGGAGCGCCTGGGTGGGCTATTTCCGGCCGTCACCTGAGCGATTAGCCTGATCGGACCGGCGCCTTGTCGCGGCCGTCGTTCACGCCCGGTCGGCGGCATTCACATTCCATTTCGCCGCGCTTGCAAAGCGTGAACATTTTATATATCCTTGACCTTTCCTTGATATATTCTTTGACTATTCTCAACCTCGCCGGGCAGGTTGCGCCGGACCGGCGAGGGGTGGAGGTCGGAATGACTGCCCGTGCTCCCCCTACTTGACTGCCGGCAGCGAGTTTTGGCGGCCACGATGCTGAAGACGCCGTGCCGCCAGTTTGGATGCCAGTGTGTCGCCGTCTGGTGGGAGAGGGCGACGTTTCGGAAAGGAAATCTGGGTTGACGTCATCACAACAGGTGCAGGGCGATACGATTCTGGAGTGGGTAGGGCTTTCCCGACGACATTTCCTCACCGTGGCGAGCGCGACGGTGGCCGGCGCTTTTGGCATCGGCGCCACGGGCGTCGCGAGCGCGGACGCCGGCAGCGGCACAGGCACGTTCACCGGATCGCTCAGCCCGGATAGTGGGGGCAGCTTCGCCAAGTATACGATCGACAAGCCGACCGGCGCGAAGATTACGGTGAGCCTGGTCTACGGCCCGTTTGACGCCGGCCAGGCGCACCGCGTTGGCTTCGCCCTCTGGCAAGGCGGGAGCAAGATCTATCATGGCAATGGCCACGCCACGGGCCTGAAAGACCACACCAATTCGAATGTCGTCACGAAAACGGTCACACCGAAAGCCGGCGAAGCGTTGCTGATCAAGGTATTCAATTATGGGACCAAGACGGTCAGCTTTACCGTCACGGTAGCCGGCGCCAAGGCTGCTGCCGCGACGACCAAAGGGGTCGCGAGGCCGGCCTTTGTCGAGTACAAGGGCAGCGAAACCGGTACCCTGGAGGGCGTCGGCGGAGCCACGACCATGAACTACACCATCACCAAGCCGACCGGAAGTAAGATTACGGTGAGCATGGCGTACGGCCCCTTCGACGCCGGCGAAGCGCACCGCGTCGGCTTCTCCGTCTGGCAGAACGGCAAGCGCATCCTGCGCAAGACCGGTAAGGCCACCGGCTTTAAAGACCACACCAACAGCAGCGACCCCAGCGGCAGTGTGACACCCGCCGCCAACGAACCGCTGCTGATCAAGGTATTCAACCTCAACACCCTCGCCCCGATTACCTATAGGCTGACTGTGAAGTAGCAGCGCGCCAGCAGAGGATCGTTCGCCGCGCCACGTTCCCCCTGCGGCTCTTGAGACCGGGCGGGTTTGAAGCCCGCCCGGTCCCGGCGACTATGACAATCGTATGATCAGGACGTGCTGTCGCGTCAAGCGCAGTGCTTTACAACCGAGACAATCGAACCGTACAATGTTGCCGTTGCACATGGCGACCAGGGGAACGGGCAACGCTGCTTGTTTCCGCCAACGTTTAAGACTTGTACGGTAGTCGGTCCTTCCTTGCAGGCGGCACGACGCGCTGAAGCAGTGACGCGCCTCTGGTTTCCGGGCCAATGCCGTTGCAGGCACGCACAGTAGGTCGGGCATTGGGCGGGCCCTGAATTCGCTCGGAAAAGGACAGCAACAGCGTATGATCCAGGGAACACAGTCCGATCTGACGCGGCGACGCGCGATCAAGGGAATCCTATCCCTAACCGCTGGCGTTGCCGGAACGGCATTGCTGGCAGCCTGCGGTGGTGGCGCCGCGGCGACCACCGATACGGCGGCGACGGCCGGTAGCGCCGTCCTCACGGCAACCAGCAGCAGCGCAAGCAGCGCTCCAACGACGACCGCCGCCACGACGACTGCAGCCACGACCACTGCGGCGACCTCGAGTGCCGCAACCTCCAGCGCCGTGACGAGTAGCACCAGCACCACCGCAGCAGCGACCACCAGTTCGACGACGGCGGCGGCGACCACCAGCACCGCGGCGACTTCGTCAGCCAAAGTTGCGGCAGCGGCGACCGGCGCAACAGGGGCGATCGCCAAGGGGAGCACCATCAAGATCGGGATAGATCTGCCGATCACCGGTGCTGATGCCAGCGACGGCGTCCCCGCCGAAAATGGCGCCAAGCTCGCCATCGATCAAGCGAATGCCAAGGGCACCGTCGCCGGCTATAAGTTGGAAGCAACGGTCCTGGACGACGCCGTGAACGGCGTCCACGATCCGGCGCAGGGGGCACGCAACACGCAGCAGTTCATCGGCGACAGCGCCACCGTTGCCTTCGTTGGCCCCTTCAACAGTAACGTGGCGAAGGTAGAAATTCCGATCAGCAACGAGGCGGGCCTGGCCCAGATCAGCCCGTCCGCCACCAACGAGGGTCTGACCAAGCCGCAATTCGGCGGCCTGGACCTGCGGAAGTCGAACCCGACCCGCATCGCCTTCTTCCGCGTCTGCACGACCGACGACATTCAGGGGCCTGCCGGGGCCGACTACGCCCTCACGAAGCTCAACAAGAAGGCGGCCTATATCGTTGACGACAATGAAACCTATGGCAAGGGTGTCGCCGACAACTTCGAGAAGGAGTTCACCGCCAAGGGCGGCAAGGTGCTGGGCCACGACCACCTGACCAAAGGGCAGACCGACTTCAAGTCGCTGCTCACAAAAATTAAGGCCACCAACCCGGACATCGTCGTCTACGGCGGCGTCAGCTCCACCGGCGGCGGATTGCTGCGGGGCCAGATGCCGGACGCCGGCCTCGGCTCGCTGCCCTATCTCGGCTTCGACGGCATCAGCAACACGCAGTTTATCAAGGATGCCGGCAGTGCCGCCGACAACTGCTACTACACCGTCGCCGCCGTCAACGCCGCCAAGATTCCGGCGGCCACCCAGTTCATCACCGATTACAAGGCGGCCTACAAGGCCGACATCGGCGCCTACAGCGCCAACTGCTTTGACGCCGCTAATATCATCATCGCCGCCATCGCCAAGGCGGCGGCCGCCGGCAGTGTCACCCGCGAAGCCGTTCGCGCCAACGTCGCCGCCACGAAGGACTACAAGGGCGTCATCGGCACTACCTCCTTTGACGAGAACGGGGATACGACGAACCGCATCATCAGCATCTATTCGATCTCGAAGGGCCAGACCACTTTCGCCGACCAGATCACGGCGTAACTACCCTATTTTCCCTCGCAGTGGGGACGGATGCGAATATCTGTCCCCATTGGCCTTCAATGGAGGTATGGAGGCGCCGTCCTTGACGCCTGCCGGAAACCCTACTATCGTCTCCCACGGAGAGGACAACAGGGTGCGTTGTGGTCGGCTATGAAATTTTCCTGCAGCAGATGGTCAATGGGATCACGCTCGGCGGCATCTATGCGCTGATCGCCCTCGGCTACACCATGGTCTATGGCATCATCGAGCTCATCAACTTCGCCCACGGCGACGTCTTCATGCTCGGCGCGTTTATCGCCCTGACGTTGCTCACCACGCTCGGCTTGACCAACACCCTCAACGGCGCAACCCTGGTGATCGCGCTGCTGGGCGTGCTGATTGCCACTGGGGTGCTGACCGGGTTCGTCGGCGTGATTGTTGAGCGCGTCGCCTACCGGCCATTGCGCAATGCCCCGCGGCTGGCGCCGTTAATTTCGGCCATCGGCGTGTCCTTCATCCTGCAAAACATTGTCTTTGTCTGGATGGGACCGAATAACCAGCGCTTCCCCAACATCCTGCCCAATCCGACCCACGACTTCGGGCATGTCACGGTGACGACCAAAGAAGTGTTGATCGTCGCCCTCTCCATCGTCCTCATGGTGGCGTTGCATAGCTTCGTGCAGCGCACCCGACTGGGCAAGGCCATGCGCGCCACCGCCCAGGACCGCGAAGCGGCCTCGCTGATGGGGATCGACGTCAACCAGACCATCGCCCTGACCTTTTTTATCGGCTCGCTGCTGGCCGGGGCGGCCGGCATCGTGTATGGCCTGTACTACAACTCCATCCGCTTTGATCTGGGCTACGAAGCCGGCCTGAAGGCGTTCACGGCGGCGGTGCTGTGCGGCATCGGCAATATCGGCGGCGCGATGACCGGCGGCTTCCTGATCGGAATCATCTCCGCCCTGGCCACGCAATACATTCCTAACGGAGACGCCTGGGCCAACGCCGTGGTCTTCGGCATCTTGATTCTGGTGCTCGTCTTCCGCCCACAGGGATCGTTGGGCCAGCGATTGGCGGAGCGGGCGTGAGCAGCCCCGCCGCCGCCCGCACCCATTCCGGCGTGCGGCAGCGTCTCACGGTTCGCAGCCTGCTGCTCTGGGTGATCCTTGTCCTATTATTGCTCGGTGTGCCCCTGGTGGATCGCAATATCTCCCAGGTCAGTGCCGCTGCCGACGCCGGTGTCTTCGTGCTCCTCGCCCTGGGCCTGAATATCGTCGTTGGCTATGCCGGCCTGCTCGACCTCGGCTACGCCGCCTTCTTCGCCATCGGCGCTTACGTTTTCGGTCTTACCGCCTCCGCTCAGTTCAATTTGCACTTCAATTTCTGGTTGATGTTGCCGGTGGCAGCGATCGTGGCGGCAATGTTCGGGGCGACCCTGGGCTTCCCCACCTTGCGCCTGCGCGGCGACTACATCGCCATCGTCACGCTGGGCTTCGGTGAGATCGTGCCGACCATCATTCTCAACCTGCCGAACATTACCAACGGTCCCAACGGCCTGACCGCCGTAGACCACCCGAACCTGCCGGGGCTGTCGTTCGGCCTCAATCCCGTTCCGTACTACTACTTAATTCTCTTGATCATTGGCGGCTGTGTCTGGATGAACAATAATTTGCGCGATTCCCGGCTCGGACGCACCTGGATGGCCGTGCGGGAAGACGAAATTGCGGCTTCAGCGATGGGTATCAACACCACCATCGTGAAGCTCCTCGCCTACGCCATGGGCGCCAGTTTCTCCGGCTTCGCCGGTGTGTTCTACGCATCCAAGCTTGGCAGTGTCAGCCCCGATAACTTCCAGTTCGTCGTGTCGGTCCAGATCCTGAGCATGGTTGTGCTCGGCGGACTGGCCAGCATCCGCGGCGTCATCCTGGGAGCCGTCGTGCTCTACCTGCTACAGGGCTTTTTCCTCAATCAATTGACAATCTGGTCGCACGCCCTAGGCAACAGCATCCACGTTGAGTTCCTGACCGTCATCGACTTCAATAGCCTGAAGTACGGCCTCTATGGTGTGGCGCTGGTGGCGATGATGCGGTTCCGCCCGGAAGGGCTCATCCCCAGCAGTATCCGCAAGGCGGAACTCAAACGGGGCGTCATCGAGGAATCGCTGTTCGACGTGAAGGGTGAGCCGGCGTGATCCCGGAATCCGGTATGGTCGCCTCCGCCCCAACGCGGCGCCGAACGGAGAGCGACGTCATCCTGTCCGCCGGCCTACTGACGAAGCGCTTTGGTGGTCTGGTCGCCGTCAACAGCGTGAGCTTCGACGTCCGGAAGGGCGAAATCTTCGCCTTGATTGGCCCGAACGGCGCCGGCAAAACGACCTGCTTCAATATGTTGACGGGACTGTATGCGCCCACTGCCGGGGAGGTACGCTTCGAGCGGCGGGTCATCAATCGCCTCCGCCCGGACCAGGTGACCGCCCTCGGCGTGGCGCGCACCTTTCAGAACATTCGCCTCTTCAGTTACATGACGACGGTAGAGAACGTGATGGTCGGCTGCCACACGCGCATGCGGGCCCATTTCTGGGACTCGCTCCTGCGGACGCCCTACGCCCGCGGCGAGGAAACGCTCACCTACGACGCCAGCCTGGCGCTTCTGGACTACGTTGGCCTGAGCGGCCAGACCAACGTCTATGCCCGTAACCTTCCCTACGGCTCGCAACGGCGGCTGGAGATCGCCCGGGCGTTGGCGACGCATCCCCGCCTCCTCCTCCTGGACGAGCCCGGCGCCGGGATGAATCCCCAGGAAAAGTCCTCGCTGATGGACCTGATCCGCAAGATTCGGGACAGTGGCATCACGATCTTCTTGATCGAGCACGACATGCGCCTGGTGATGACGGTATCCGACCGCATCGCGGTGCTGGACTTCGGCCAGAAGATTGCCGAAGGCTTGCCGGCGGAGATCCGCGCCAACCCTAGGGTGATCGAAGCCTACCTTGGCAAGGACGCCTGAGGTGCCGCTGCTGGAGATGCAGGGCGTTGACGCCTTTTATGGTCGCGTTCAGGCCCTCTGCGCCATCTCCCTCACGGTCGAAGTCGGCGAAGTGGTCACGC
Organism: Chloroflexota bacterium; assembly: GCA_051003235.1. Classification (GTDB taxonomy): domain Bacteria; phylum Chloroflexota; class UBA4733; order UBA4733; family UBA4733; genus UBA4733. Next base: position 13,747 of record JBPCLN010000319.1, read on the forward strand.
TCATCGGCGGCAACGGCGCGGGAAAGTCCACGGCGCTGCGGGCGATCACGGGCCTGGTGCCGGTGGCGGCCGGGGCGATCCGCTTCGACGGCATGGATATCACCCGGCTGCCGGCGGCGCAGATCGTGCGGCGCGGCATCGCCCACGTCCCGGAAGGGCGGCGGCTCTTCCCGCGTATGACCGTGACGGAAAACCTGGAGATGGGCGCCTTCGCGCGCAACAGCCGGCCCACCATGCTGACGGACATCCAGTACGTCCATACCCTGTTCCCCCGCTTGCAAGAGCGCGCCGGGCAGTTGGCCGGCACGTTATCCGGTGGTGAGCAGCAAATGCTGGCGATCGGCCGTGCCCTGATGACGCGGCCCAAACTGTTACTGCTGGACGAGCCATCAATGGGGCTCTCGCCCATTCTGGTCGAGCAGATCTTTGCCATCATCCAGACCATCAATTCCTCCGGCACCACTGTCCTGCTGATCGAGCAAAACGCCCGGAAGGCGCTGACAATCGCCCAACGCGGCTATGTGATCGAGAC
>JBPCLN010000320.1:0-4787 GCA_051003235.1 Chloroflexota bacterium
TGGCTTAATCGGGGGTGTGCTTGTCGCCGAAGGGGGCGGTGATGCCGAGTTCGAACGTTCCCATTGCGAGGTGGCGAACGCCATGGCGCGATCGAGGCTCTCCTGAGTCAGGCTCTCAGCACGCGCATGGTCGCCGTGCCAGCAGGCCAGCACACCTTCGCCGTAGAGCACCCTCGTGCGCAACTCGGCGGATACCGCTCTGTCGCCGTCCCCGGTCAGGGCCAACAGCGTGTCCAGCCAGGTCCGCCCCCGATCCGGCCCGGTCCACTCCCGCCCCACCTGGAGGCAGCTGCTGACCTGCCAGAAGCGCCAGAGCGTTCCGCCAAGCCGCCTTGCGACTTCGCCGCGCCTGGCCAGGGCCATCCATTCACTCAGGCGCATAATCGCCTCGGAGTGCGCGCCGTTCTCAGTGGCCCAGCCCAGCGCCGCCAGCAGGTTATTGCGCTCTTGATCTTACCGTGCCACGCATGCCGCCTGTGCCGGTCCGGTCAGCCCGGGCTCCGCGCGCTCCGCCGCCGCGAGGTAGTAGGCTGCGTGCCACCGCCGCGGGTCCGCCACCTCGCCGCTCGTCTCCAGGCGCTCAAGGGCGTACTCGCGCACGGTCTCCAGCATGCCGAGGCGCGGCGCGCCGTCCGCACCCTCCGCGCGCCACAGCAGGCCTTTGTCCAGCAAGGAGGCCAGACCCGCTAGCACGTCGCGCCCCGCGCCGTGCCCGCACACTGTCTCCGCCGCCTCCAGCGTACAACCGCCCGCGAAGACGGCCAATTGCCGGAACAACTGCTGCTCGTCGGGCGCAAGCAGGTCGTAGCTCCAGGCCAGCGTCGCACGCAGGGTGCGCTGTCGCTCCGGCAGGTCGGCCGCGCTGTCGACCAGTACCTGGAGCGACGTCGTGCCGTACGCCCCCTCCAGCCGCGCGGTGTCGGCGGTGAGGGTGAAGCTCGGCTGCACCGCTCGCGCCCGCTGCACGAAGAGCTGCACGGCGGCGGAGCGCGCCAGCTCGGGCACGAGCAGCCGCCTCCCGGCGCGACCGGTCCCTTCGCGCTCTCTGAACGGGGTCACGTCGAGGGACTCATGCAGCAGGCGGGCCTCACGCCGCGCCAGGACGGAGAGGTCGATTGCCCGTTCGACTATGCCGACTATGACAGTGCATGGCACGCCCTTCGATAATCCGGACCGGCCGAGCGGGCGGTGCGCCATGCCGGCACGGAACGAGTCGAAGCGGCCGTCCTCGCGTCGCTGCAGCCGTTCATAGCAGGCAGCGGCGGCTATCGGCAAGAGAACAAGTTCCGCTACGTCATCGCGACCGCGTAGAGTAGCGACGAGGCGCCTCGGTTGTGGGTGCGCTGGCATAAATGGGGTAGATCCCCGATGCCGGCGCGTCGGTGGCCGCGTATGCTTGCCTCATCAGCCTTCCGCAGGGGGAAGGCACTGCTAAAGGGAGAGCCGCAACGATGATGACTCCACACGGAATCGCGTCCACCGCCGAGCGCCCGACCGTCGTCCTCCTCCCCGGCGGCATCTCGCCCGCGAACCTCTCCTACGGCCCGCTGCTCGCGGTGCTCGGGCAGGAGATCACCCCCCTTCTCAAGGACCTGGAGGTCTACGCCGCGGAGACACCGCCACCGGACTATGGCCTCGGGTCGGAGGTCGAGGCCGTCCGGCGCGTTACCGATGAGGCGGGCGCCCCCGCCGTTCGCCTGGTCGGCTACTCCAGCGGGGGCGCCGTGGCGCTCGCCTGCGCGGCACGCTATCCGGAGCGCCTGCACAGCGTGGCCCTTATTGAGCCCGCCTGCATCGGCAACGGAGCGTTGACGCCGGCGGAGGTGGAGGACTGGGTGGAGACGGAGCGCGTCATGGCGCTGCCGCCGGCGAAACGCATGGCAGCGTTCATGCGCGGCAACCTCCCCCTGACGTGACGCTCCCCCAATCGCCAGCCGGTCCTCCGACGCCATGGCTGGCGCGCCGACCCGCCGGCCTAGAGGCGATGGTCCGGGCCTTCCGGGCCTCTGACCTAGACCGGGCATGGTTCCGCCAGTTCCGCCAGTTCCGCCAGCCCGTCTACTTGGCGATCGGCGATCGGAGCCATCCCATTGAGGCTGACAAGGCGCGGACGCTGGAGACCCTCTTCCCCGTCCTCCAGCTTGAGGTCTACGCCGGGCGGCGCCACTTCGATCCCCCCGCACCGGGCGGAGCCGGAGCGGTCCGCGCGGGCGCTCCGCGCGCTATGGTGGCGCAGTGCCCCTGCCGGCCGTGATCCGCCTGGCGCAGGCAACACTGAGAGGTACCCGACGTCGTCCAAGAGTGTGATCGATAGTTGTCCATCCGCAGCGGAAACACGCGCCCGCACCTACCGAGCATTGATTAGAGGAGGTATCAATGGACCTATCCACAGCGCCTGCACAGCTGGCCGTCAACGGAGTGCTGCTCCACTACCTCGACCAGGGACACGGCGTCCCGGTCGTCTTCGTACATGGCAGCGTCAACGACTACCGCAGTTGGTCTCCGCAGATAGCGCCGTTCGCAGACCAATACCGCGTGATCACTTACGGCCGGCGCTATCACTACCCCAACCGCGCGCCCGGGCCGGGCGCCGCATATGCGGCGGCGACGCAGGTGGATGATCTTGCGACCTTGGTGCGCGAGCTCGGGCTAGGCGCGGTCCATCTCGTCGGCTCATCGTATGGAGCACTCGTCGCGCTGGTCCTGGCGGCCCAACAGCCGGTGCTGGTGCGGACGCTCGGGTTCTCCGGCATTTTTGCTGCACCACTCGCTGGCGTCAGACGGGGTGCAGCACGCGCAGGCGCAGGAGATCAAAACTGGCTCGGCCGTACATGGCCCGTTTCGTCTCCTTCAGTCTGTTCACCTGTCCCTCCACTTGTCCCTGACTCCACTCCAGCGTGAGGCCGGCGGTCACGGCAGCATAATCCGCCCGGATGCCTGCTGCGAAGCCGCGCAGTTCCGCCGCCTCGCTCGCCTCGGCGCGCGGGAGCCAACGGTCCAGGGCGGCGACGTCGTGCTGGCGCACCAGCGTCTGGAAGTCCCGGGCGAGTGCCTGGGCGGCAGCAAGCGCGGGGCAACCCTGCCGCAGCCGCTCCAGGTAGGCGGCTTGTTCGGCGGTGAGCGTGGAGGGATCCCGGAGCAAGAGCCAGGTGGTTGCGCGTGGCGACGGGACGCGGCTCGGCGGTGGTGGCGGACGGTGTAAGCCGCCAAGGGGCCGGGGCCCTTTCTTCCCCGGCCGGCTGGGTTGCTCGCGCCAGGCGGCGACGTAGTGGCGCACGTGCCTTTCGGAGCCGGTGTACCCTTTCGCCTGGAGTGCTTGCCACAACTCGTGGGCGTTGTCGCAGCCGGCGGCCCAGCGTTCGCGTAGAAACGGGTCGTACTGCTGCAACTGGCTCGGACGGGCCGTGGGCGCAGTCCGCTCGGGGAAGCCGTTCGCTCGCAGGAAGCGGCGGATGGTGTGGCGGCCCATGCCCAAGGCGCAAGCGATCTGGCTCTGGCTGTAGCCGTGCTCGTGTAGCGCGACCACCTCGTCATAGCGCGCCTGGCGCCGCGCTCGTCGCGCTTGCCGGTCCTGCTGCGCTTTCGTGGGCGCGTGCGCCAGCGCGTCGGGACCCGACGCCAGCGGCGTATCGGTGCCCCCTCCTGCCGGCACGTCGGCGGGCCGGGCGGCGGCACGCAGCGCGGCGTGGTGGCGGCGGACCACCTGCTCTATCACCTCCGTCATGTTCTTGAGCACGTGAAAGCGGTCGGCGACTTCGATTGCCCGAGGCGCCGCCTGCCGGATGGCGTCGGCGTAGGCCGTAGCACGATCCCGGCTCACTACCTCGATCTCCGGATGTCCACGGAGCCAGCTAGCTAGCGTCGCGCTCGTCCGATCGGGCAGCAAATCGAGGACCCGATGGGCCTCGAGGTCCACGAGGATCGTGCCATAGGTGCGCCCCTTGCGGCGCGCCCAATCATCGACGCCCAGCACGCGCACGCGCCCCACCGCCGGCAAAGGCGTCGTCCGCACCAGGCGTAACAGTGTGCGCGCACTCACCGGCGTCCCCTCCGCAGTGGCGTGGCGTGCGCCGCGCTCACCGCCCATCGCCAAGGCGTCCTGACGCAGGTGGTCACGCAAGCGCGGCGTCTTGCGGGCCCAGGCCGCCGCGACGGCCGGCAGCCGTTCGCAGAAGATCCGCTGGCGACAGCGGCGGACGCGACACCAGAAGCGACGTACCCGCAGATGGAGCGTCACGCCACCGCCCGCGCAGGTCAGGTCGGCGATGGTCCGACGATAGAAACTCTGCACGCGCCGGGAGCGTCGGCCGCAACACGGGCAGCGTGTGCGCTTGCGGGTCGTCGCGGCCCTGATGTGCAGCCTCCCCCCGTCGCGCCACACCCCATCAACCCGCAATCCCGCCACCTCCGGAAAGAACATTTGGACGATTCCCACGCTGCCGCCTTCCTCCAGGGGGGAGCAGTCCCCTGGAGGGGCAGCCTACCGCCGCATCCCGTACAGCAAAAGCGCCGGTGAACCGAGGGCGGGTCCATCGCCTGCTGAGCGGCTTCGGCAGTTGGGTCCAGTACAGCGTCTTCGAGTGTTATCTCACGAAGCGCCAGCAGGTGGAATTAGCGGCACGTCTAGCGCGGGAGATCCGGCCGGCGCAGGACCAGGTGCGTCTCTATCGCCTTTGCGCCGTGTGCGAGGGTCGTGTGGAAGCGGTCGGCGGGGCGCCGCCTATGGAGGCAGTGGAGTATGTCGGCTGAGGTGCAGAATGCGGAGGTTTGCTATACTGCCTCAAGGC
>JBPCLN010000321.1:0-13014 GCA_051003235.1 Chloroflexota bacterium
CGAGCAGCCAGAGGCACATATCGGTGGCGTGGCAGCCGTGGTGCCAGAGCAGGTTGTCAGTCCAGGAGCGACGGCGACCACTCCAATCGACGTTCTCCCGCCGCAGAAAGACGTAGCGGCAGATGATGTTCCGGACCGTCAACTCTCCGCTCGTGATCCGCCGTTGGACTTCCCGGATGGCCGGTCCGTAGCGGTGTGTATGCGCGACCATCAGCGTCAACCCACGCTGTTCGGCCAGCCGGGTGAGCCGTTCTGCATCGCTGTAGTTCATCGCCAACGGAATTTCCACCAGCACATGCTTGCCGGCGAGCAACGCCTGCTCGATCTGTTCGGCGTGGACAGCGCTGGGTGAGCAGATCACCACCACGTCCAGTTCCGGACGGGCCAGCGCGGCCGTGAGGTCGGTCGTCCAGTGGCGAAAGCCGTGCCGGCGGGCAAACTCCTCCGTCTGCTCCGGAAGGCGCCCGACGACACTCTCCAGCCCGAGCCCTTCCTGCCGCAGCATCTGTGCGTGGCTGTTTGCCGTCGTCCCATAGCCGATGATAGCCGCCTGCATCACATCTACCGTTTCTGCTCTCGCCCGGCGATAGCACGAGCAAGCGTAGCATAAGCGCCACAGAGCACGAAGGGGTAAACGCCAAGACAGCCGTTTAGATGCTCATCGGCTCACTGCTAACGCCAGTACACCAGCATCCATCGGCAAACGAACGGAGAAGGTTGAGCCGCGGCCGGGAGTGCTGGTAACCGCCATCTGGCCGCCGTGCAGTTCGACCAGGGAACGGCTGATCGTCAGCCCTAACCCCGTCCCTCCCGCTTTTCTCGCCAACCGGTTTGACGAACGGAAGAACCGCGTGAACAGTTGCGCCAACTCCTCCGTCGTCATCCCAATGCCCGTATCGGTCACGTCCACTTGTACCAGGCCGTGGCCGGCATTCGCTTCGATGCGCACCGCCCCACCGGCCGAGATGTACTTGCTGGCATTGGACAACAAGTTGGTGAAGACCTGAATTAAGCAGTTCGCATCCCCCTCAAGCACCGGCAGATCAGGTGGCGTCACGACGCGGAGCGACTGCTGACGAGCGTCCAGTTGCGGACGCAATATGGTGGCAACATGCTGCAGCAACAGACCGAGCGAGAGCGGGCGGCGAAGCAACTCCACCTTGCCCGCGTCGATGCGGGAAATGTCCAACAAATCGTTGATAAGGGACGCCAGGCGATCGGCGCTACTCTTGACGATGCCAACAAACTCCGGTTGCCCGGCCGTCAAGGGACCCGCATCGCCCGCCGCCAGGAGGTCGATATAGCCCTTGATCGAAGTCAAACGTGTACGGAGTTCGTGTGACACGAGGGCGACGAATACCGTCTTCACGCGTTCCGCCGCGCGTTCCTTCGTCACATCGCGAAACACGTAGAGTCGACCGAGCGCGGCGCCGTCCACCGTCGATACGGACGTGGAAAAGAGGTGCAGATCACGTTGCTCCGGTAGTTGCTGAGCGATCGTCACGGAGAACGGCGCTGCTTGGGGCAGCGCGCAATTGGCAACCAGTGACCGAAAGGTGGTGGGATCAGCAAACCACTGGTCCAGCCGATTGCCCAATGCGTCAATGTGCCGTCCAACGATCACGTCTGCCTCGAGACCGAATAGTTCGCTGAAGCGCGGATTCGTGCCGAGGACACAGCAGTCGGGAGTGAGGAGCATGATTGCTTCATTGGTGGCATTGAGGATCGCCGTCGTCTCTTACCGTGCCGCTTCGGCGTCCCGGTATTGGCGACTCAGTGCCGCCTCCGTCAGTTGCCGTTGCCGTAGTTCCCGAATGATCGCGACATTTGCCAGGATCACAAGGCCGACTGTAAAGATTCCGCCAAACGCTCGAAGGAGAATCGCCTGGCGAGCAACGTTCTCCGAATCCGCCGTCGCAGCCGTCTCTCCGGCGCATTCCTCCGTCTGCATGCGCTGAATGCCGGCGCGAATCTCATCCATCAGGACCTAACCCTGGTCGGCCGAGACAACCGCGGCGACCTGGGTAAGATCCTGCGTGCGGCGTAGCGTGACGGTCTGGTCTAGTTCGGTCAGCTTGGCGGCAATGATCGGCCGCAGCGCGTTGAGTTGGCGTTGTTGGCTCGGCTCGTCGACCGTCAGGGCTTGGAGCGCGTCAAGCGTTGCAGCGACAGTCGTGCGGGCACTCGTGTAGGGCGCAAGGTATTCAACGGTGCCGGTGATGATATAGCCACGCTGTCCGGTCTCCGGATCCTTCACTGCCGACAGCAAGTTGATCAGATCGGTGTGCACTTCCCGATAGTGGCGCACTTGACCAAAGTCCGTCACCAGGGTGGTAGTCGTCTTGTAGGAGACGATCGCCAGGATTAAAACCAGGAGCAGCACAATAAGCGGTCCGATGCAGAGGAGGCGACCGAGCAGCGTCGGCGTCATCCCAACCTCATGCACAGCACACCATCCCTAGCGTCTTCCTAACGAAGTACCGGCCGGCGATCGCCCACGTGTCTGACGCGATAGCCACCAGACAGCTATAGCATACGGCGGCGTCTCTGGCATCCAGGCAGCGCACGGTGGCCCGTATGGGGGAACCTAGACGTGCCTAACGGCTGCTCACGCTCCGGCTATCCGTGGCATGCGCGTCGGCTCGCGCTGGATATCGGCCTGCACGAATTGCAGTAGTAACTCGCGCTTGCGGTCGGCGTAGGTCGGATCATGCCAACGATTGTGAAACTCGCCGGGATCGTCCTGCAGGTCGAAGAGCTCGCCGTACGGCGCATCTCGGTAGACCGTGATCTTGTAACGTTGGTCCACATAGGTACGCAGATGCAGCCGGGTAGGTTGGTGACGGTTTTCCACCATCGCCCAGGATCGCACCTTTGCATCCTGCGCTGCTCCTTCCCAGGCAGCATGCTGATCGACACCCTGCATAATTCCCGGGATCGGGAGGCCTGCATAGTGCAGAAAGGTGGGAGCGAGGTCGACCAGGCTCTGCAAGGCGTCACTTTCCATTCCAGCGGGGACAACGCCGGGATAACGCACGATGAACGGCAGCCGAATCATGTCCTCGTAGTGGAAGGCGCCTTTGGCGATCAAGCCGTGCTGTCCGATGAAGTGACCGTGGTCGGTGCTGTAGACGACGATCGTGTTCTCGGCCATGCCCAGTTCATCCAAGCGGTTGAGAATGCGCCCGACTTGATCGTCGATGAAGCTGATCATGCCGTAGTAAATGGCAATGTCCTGCTGCAGTTTCTCCCGGCGGTGGAGATGGCTCTGGAAGCCATGAGAACCGAACTCCTCCTTCCAGGGCGAGAAGTCGGGCCGCTCCTGCTGGGTCAGGCCGAAGGTGGGCGGGTTGGCGTCGTGCTCGCCCGGCGTCAGTTCTCCCGGTTCCATGTCTTCCGGTCGATACATGTAGGCCCAGGGCTCGCTGACGAGATAGGGCGGATGGGGATCGTGGAAGCTGGCCCAGCAGAAGAAGGGGGTGTCGGTGGCAGCACTCTCCTCCATCTGAGCAATCGTGCGCTCGCCCGTCCAGGTGGTGTAGTGGAACTGCTCCGGCAGATCCCAATGATGCTGGCGCTTGACCGCCTTCCGCTTCTCCTCGGGACTGACCGGTTGGAAATAGTCGCGCCAGTTTGGCAAGCCCCGTTCTTCCATCCAGATGGCGTAGTGCTGGCCGGCGTGACTTTCGTCGGCATGGTTGCGGGCGACCTCGATATGATCGAAGCCGTACCACGGGCCGCCGAAGCCGCGCCAGAATTCGAGGTCACGCAGCGTCGGCTGCGCCTCCAACGACTCGCTACCCGGGCGGGAAGCCGTTGGCTGAAAGTGCGCCTTTCCGATCAAGGAAGTGCGGTACCCGTTGGCGGAGAGAATTTCGCCGACAGTTGGCACGTCCTCCGGCAGTTTGACGCCGATCGTCCAGCAGCCGTGCAGCGACGGGTACTGGCCGGTGATGATGCTGGCCCGCGTCGGCGAGCAGACGGGATTGGGACAGTAGGCGCGCGTGAAGCGCGTCCCTTCTCGACAAAGGCGGTCCAGAGCCGGCGTTTTGATCCGCCGATTGCTGACCCCCAGCGTATCCCAGTGTTGTTGATCGGACGTAATGAGCAGAATGTTGGGACGAGTTGTCATGTATACTTCTCCCTCGCGAGCAGCGACGCCAGGCCGCGCCGCGGACCAGGCAGAGTGTAGCGCGGGAGTGGAATTTGCCGCATCGCGTAGGGCGCGGCGGGCACTGGATAGTCCATTGATAGATCCTGATACACGGTGAATCCTGACCGAAAGGCGATGAAGGCGCGCCGCCTTCACCTTCGACCAGCACTTTGCTCAGCATGGCAAGCGTATGCACGCGGCGCCACCGTCCTGACGCTGCGGGTACCATAGCGACATGGATATTCGTGAACGTGTGCGGTTAACCTCGCTAGCCAGTTGTGCCGGTTGAGCGTCGAAACTGGGCCCGGAGGCCCTGGCGCAGGTGCTGCGCCCTTTGACCGCTCACCACCACCCCGACTTGCTGGTCGGGCTGCATACCGCCGACGACGCCGCCGTGTTCCGGCTTGATGGCGATCGGGCTTTGGTGCAGACGCTGGACTTCTTCCCACCGGTGGTGGACGACCCGTACGACTTCGGTCGCGTCGCCGCCGCCAATGCGATGAGTGACGTCTTCGCCATGGGGGGCGATGTCCTGCTGGCGCTCAACGTGGCGGCGTTCCCAGATAATCAGCCACTGGACATTCTGACCCGCATCTTCGAAGGCGGTGCGGCCATGGTCGCCCTGGCCGGCGGCGTGATCGCCGGGGGCCACACCGTCACCGACCGTGAGCCGAAGTACGGCCTCTGCGTCACCGGGTTGATCCGGCCCGATGCCATCATGCGCAAGGGGGGGGCACAGCCGGGGGACCGGCTGCTGCTGACGAAGCCGCTCGGTACCGGCGTCATCACAACGGCGCTGCGCAGTAGCGCCGCCGACGAGGCCGATGTCGCCGCGGCCGTGGCGTCGATGACGCTGCTTAATCAGGCGGCCTCGCGCGCCGCGCGTGCTGCCGGCGCCCACGCCTGTACCGATATTACCGGCTTCGGTTTGGTCGGTCACGCCCAGGAAATGGCCCTGGCCGGCGCTGTTAGTCTGCGGATCTCCCTCCGCTCGCTGCCGCTGCTGCCGGGAGCGCAACGATACGTCGCCCGCTACGCGCCGGGGGGGCTCGGCCGAAATCGCGACTACTTCGGCCCCCAGGTCACGACAGCCCTCAATCTTGATCCACTGCTGCTTGACCTCGTCTACGATCCAGAAACGTCTGGTGGCCTGTTGCTGGCCCTGCCGCCGGAGCACGTAGCGCCCGTTACCGCGGCCCTCTCCCAACAGGGCTGCTGGGAAATCGGCGATGTCGTCCCCGGCGCAGGCGTGACGCTGGTCTCCTAAGCTGGTCGCGACGAGGCCTCGGCTGGGTCCGTCTCGTACAATGCTCTTCACGGCAAGTACTGTGGAGGTAGGGAGGGGTGGCCGATGCGTGACGTGGTCGTGACCGGGCTCGGCATGGTGTCGGCCGTGGGGTTAGATGTCGCAGAAACCTGGAGCGCCATCCTGGCCGGGAAGTCCGGCCTCGCACCGATCACGCGCTTTGACCCCGCCGGATTCGATACGCGCTTTGCCGCTGAAGTCAAGAACTTTGACCCGCTGGTCGCTCTGGATCGCAAACTGGTCCATCGCTGCGATCTCTTCGCCCAATATGCCATCGTGGCGGCGCGACAGGCAGTGGCGGATGCCGGCATCACCATTGATGAGCGCAACCGCGACCGCATCGGGGTGTTGATCGGCACCGGAATCGGCGGACTGGAAACACTACAAACGGCGGTTACCACACTCAATGCCCGCGGTCCGCAGCGCGTCTCCCCGTTTGCTGTCCCGATGTTTATCCCCGATACGGCCTCGGGGCAGGTTGCCATCCTGCTTGGCGTCGCCGGCCCCAACTTTGCCACGGTCTCCGCCTGTGCCTCTTCTGCCCACGCGCTGGGTGAAGCGACGGAGATAATTCGGCGCGGCCAGGCGGACGTGATGATCACCGGCGGCAGTGAGTCACCGGTCGTGGCGGTGGCGGTGGCCGCCTTTAACTCCATGCGTGCCCTGTCCACACGTAATGACGACCTGGAGACGGCCTCCCGCCCCTTCGACGCCACGCGCGATGGCTTCGTGCTGGGCGAGGGCGCGGCGGTACTGGTCCTGGAGGCTGCCGAACACGCTCATGCGCGTGGGGCGCACATCCTTGGTACGCTGGCCGGCTACGGCTCAACCGACGACGCCCACCACATCACGTCGCCGGCCCCGCGTGGACGCGGTGCGGCGGCGGCGATGCGTCAGGCCCTCGCTCAGGCCGGGCTGGCGCCGACGGATGTGCAATACATCAACGCCCACGGCACCGGTACGGACCAGAACGACAAGGCGGAGACAGAAGCGATCAAGGACGTCTTCGGCGAGGATGCCCACCATATAGCGGTGAGCTCTACCAAGTCGATGATCGGACATACCCTTGGTGCGGCTGGAGCGTTGGAAGCGTCGTTCTGCCTGCTGGCGATGCGCGACGGCATACTGCCGCCCACGATCAACCTGTGCCGGCCGGACCCCGATTGTGATCTGGACTATGTGCCAAATGCGGCGCGGCGGCAAGCGGTGAGCGCGTCGATGACCAACTCCTTCGGCTTCGGTGGGCACAATGTCAGTCTCGTCTTCACGTCGGGTGGGTGAAGGGAAGAGGGACCGCGTCGCGACAGTACTTGGCTTCCGGCTCGCCCGTCCGGAGTTGCTGCGTCAGGCGCTGGCGGTGCCGACGGCGCGCAGCGGCGGCGCCGACCCGCTGCTGCGCGCCAAGGAACGTCTGGAGTACCTGGGCGATGTCGTCATCGCCTTTCTGGTATCCGACCACCTCTTCCGAACGCTGCCCGAGGCGCCGGAGGGAGTGCTGAGCGCCTTGCGCGCCGCCGCCGTCTCCTCGCCGGCACTCGCCGACATTGCGGTAGCAATCGGCGTACTGGAAGCGTTGCAGCTTCCGCCTCAACGCAGCGAGCGTGGACGCACCCGCTTGCTGGCGTCCACGTTGGAGGCAGTAGTGGGCGCCGTCTACTGCGACGCCGGCCTTACCGCGGCCGACGATTGGATCGGTCCGCATCTGGTCGCCACGATCGATGAGTTGCAAGCGCGCGGCTACCTGCCCGCCAAGACCCGCTTGCAGGAACGCACCCAGCGCGGTGGGAGTGGCACGCCCGACTACCGCGTCGTTGCCGTCAGCGGTGCAGTACACGAACGCACCTACGAGGTGGAGGTGCTGATAGAGGGACAAGGCATCGGCCGCGGTCGGGGCCCGTCACGTCGGGCGGCGGAACAAGCGGCGGCGACGGCAGCGCTGGAGCGGTTGGGATGATTCAACGGCAAGTTGGGCGGTATGATAAACACGTTGCGCGAGGCGCCGAATGGGAGGGTTGAGACCGTGGCGACACTGGCGAAGGAACCGGACGTCAGAATTCGAGAACTCACCGCGGAGGAGGGCCGCGAACTCTTCGATCGGGCGGCGCGATTTCACTTAGACATGAGCGGCGAGGAGTTCCTTAAGGCTTGGGATGCCGGGAAGTTCAAAGACCCTGACCAACAGGGAGGCATGGAAATCATTATGCTGTTGCCCTTTGCCCGCTAGGTCCGCTGCCCAGGCAGTTACTGAGTTCATAAGTCCGCTTCAGCGAGTTGTGGATTGCGTCACCGACGCTGTTCTCGTTGCCCAGAAAGGCGGCTATCACCCGATAGGTCAGCCACACGGCGCGGCGCTCCATTATGGGTCGCCAACGGTCATTGGGCGGGGTAAGACGCTCCATTTGCTCGTCTACCTCCAGTATCATATTAGCGATGAGCGCGAGACCGGATTGGGCTGGTTGGTTCGCCCTCTTGGATTCATCTTTGCGCTCAGTGACCACGCCAAGAGAGCGTTATTGGCGTATCATTGGCATCCGGAAGGCGGCAGTCGCGTAACCTGGCCACACCTCCACGTGTACGATGCGTCGCTCAGTCCATCTTCCTTCCTTCTCAAGGCTCACCTACCGGTCGCGTTGCTTTGGAGGACGTACTCCGGCTGGCAATCACCGAATTCGGCGTAGCACCGCGCCCGCGCCATCAAGAGGACTGAGATGAAGTGTTAGACGCGACGCGAGCGATCCTCAGCCAGCAATGGTCGTCGTAAATGGCCAAATCATTGTGCCACTGCACGCTCCCTTTGGTAAGTGTTTCTACGACATTCTACCAATGAGTAGTCCCGCTCGTTGTGGGGTCGGCAAGTGAGCGACGTCTGCTCGTGCTCAGCATCCGGCGCTTGACAGCGGGCGCTAGCGACGCCTAGCATCGCCATCGACGAGGTTTCGCGGTGCAGCAAGCCGAACGACAGAGGAGTGTCTATGCTCAAACTTGGGTTCGCCAGTGCCATCTTGCCTGACCTCTCGCTGGCAGAGGTGCTGGCCTTCGCCGCCGAGGCGGAGTACGACTGCGTGGAGGTGATGTGCTGGCCGCACGGTCAGGCGGAGCGGCGCTACGCTGGTGTCACGCACATCAATGTCACACATTTCGGCGTGGCGGACGCGACGCAGGTGCAAAAACTCGTCGATCAACACGGCGTCGAGATTTCGGCGCTCGGCTACTACCCGAACCCGCTCACGCCCGACCCTGACGAGCGGAAGGTCTACGTCGACCACATTCGGGCCGTGATTGACGCCGCGCAGCGCCTCGGCCTGCACAACGTCAATACGTTCGTTGGCCGCAATCAGCAGCAAACTGTCGAAGCTAACTGGCCGGCATTCCTGGAGGTCTGGCCCCCCCTCGTGTCCTACGCCGCCGAACGCGGCGTCAACATCGGCATCGAGAACTGCCCGATGCTCTTCACCCAGGATGAATGGCCGGGCGGACAAAACCTGGCCACCAGCCCGGCCATCTGGCGGCGCATGTTTGCCGATATTCCCGCCAGCACCTTCGGCCTCAACTATGACCCCTCACACATGATTTGGCAGATGATGGACGAAGTGCAGCCAATTTATGACTTTGCCCCACGGCTGCATCACGTTCACGCCAAGGATGCGCGGCTCAACCGGAAGACCCTGAACGAGGAGGGCAATCTGGCCTTCCCGCTGCGCTTCCATACTCCCAAGCTCCCCGGCCTGGGTGAGGTGCGTTGGGGAGCCTTCTTTGCCGCACTGACCGACGTCGGCTATACCGGCGCGGTGTGCGTGGAGGTGGAAGACCGCGCCTACGAAGGCAGCCTGGCCGACCGCAAGCGCGCCTTGACCCAATCCTGCCGTTACTTGCGGCAGTTTCTGGGAGAGAAGTCTCACCACTCGTGACGCCGGTCGTTTGCCTGGGCGTCGCCGGCCGCCTCACGGACGGCTTGTCCGGCCGGAGTGACTGCACCACGACTGCGATCACTCCGGCTCGTGCCACGTACACTTCCCACCACAAGGAGACGCGGAATGGTGGCGCAATAGGTCGGGCCGCTCTGGACCGTCGAAGAGTACCTGAATTTGGAGCGGCACAGCACCGTCAAGCACGAGTATCATCAGGGCCACGTGTACGCGATGGCGGGCGGTACGCAGGAGCACAGTCTGATTGCCGTCAATGTTTGCACGCTGTTGCGAGCGGCCGTCCGCGGCAGCATCTGTCGCGCGTTCAACTCGGACATCAAGATCTGCCAGACACTGGAAGACTACGTGTACGCCGACGCCGTAGTGACCTGTGATCGGCGCGACAACGTACCAGGCCAGGACTGGATCGATTACCCGACGCTAGTCGTCGAAGTGGTGTCCCCGTCCACCGAGCGCCACGACCGTAGCGACAAATTCGATGGCTACCAACAGATACCGACGGCTGCAGCCTATCCTTTTTCGAGTATAGTCCGAAGGTTTACGGCAAAGTCGTCGGTGTAACTCTCGAGTGCCAGGAGCATCAGATCAATCCAGGCGTACTGCCGATAGCAAGCAGGAGCGCCTCTGCCGCGCATTCATAGATTCTGGTGCGCCCCGCCTTGTGTAATTGAACAAAAGTTCTATACTCCCGATATGGGAGGAAGCGCAGCCATGCCAGCGCGCCGGATCGGCTGTCTCTGGGTGCCGCAGTTTTCCATCTGGGTGCTGCGGCGTGCCCGGCCGGAGTTACAACGCCGGTCTCTGATCGTCGGTGGAGCGCCGGCGGAAGGGCGGCGGACGGTGGTCGCCTTCTCGGCGGAGGCGAAGGCGGCGGGGGTGCGTCTCGGCATGCTGCTCCGGGAGGCGCAGTTGCGCTGCCCCGATGCCGTCTTCCTACCCGCCGACGAAGAAGCGGAACAGGTCGCCCAGGAGCAATTGTTGGAACTGCTGGAACGGTTCAGTCCGAACCTGGAGAACATCCGGCCGGGCGTCTTGCTCTTCGACGCCGCCGGGCTGGAACGCCAGCACGCCTCGGAAGACACCCTGGCGGCGGCGATCATCAGGGCCGTCGAAAACGAGCTCGCGGCGCAGCCGCACGTCGGCCTGGCCGGCACCCGCTTCTGCGCCCGCGTTGCCGCCGCCTATGGGGCACCGGTGCGCATGATCCCGCCGGGCGGCGAACGCGCCTTCCTAGCCCCCTTGCCCGTCGAACATCTGCCAGACCTGGAACCCTGGCGTTGGCGGCTGCAGTTCCTGGGCATCCGGACCATTGGTGACTTCGCCACTCGTCTGCCCTACAACGATGTCGTGGTGCGCTACGGACCGGCGGCGGCGCAGGCGCACCTCCTGGCGCGCGGCCTCGACCCGACGCCGTTGCGACCGCTGCGCGACCGGGAAGCGCCCACGGCGGTCCAGCGTTTTGAGCCGCCGGAAGAGCGGCTGGAACCGCTGGTGTTCACGCTCAAGCGCCACCTGGACCGCCTCTGTGCAGAACTGACCGGCGAAGGCTGGCTCTGCAGTCTACTGCGCCTGCACTGTCGCTGTGATGGCGCGGAAGACGTGACATTCAGCCTGCGTCCGGCCGAGCCGTCGGCCACCGCCGGACGGCTGCGCGATCTGCTGCGTTGGAATATCGAACGGCGCCTGCTGGCAGCGGAGCAGGCCGGCGGTCGCCTCTTCGGCAGAGGGATCACCCAGTTTGAGCTGCAGTTGGACGGCCTGCTGCCGGCGGTCGGTCAAGCGCTCGACCTGTTCAGCGCCGGTCGGGCCGGCAAGCGCAACGTTCTGGGCGCCATCGAACGCCTGGAAGCGTTGCTCGGCGCGGAGAGCGTACGGCGGGCCATCCCTGCCGCCGGCCGCCGACCGGAGGAATCCTTCACCTGGGCGCCCTACCGCCCGGCGGTGCTGACAGCGCGCAAAACCGCCCCACGTTCTCGCCGCGCCCCATCCTCTCCTCCCTCCGTCCCTCCAGCGCCTACCGCGGCCGCTGCCCGCGTCCAACCGTTACCGTTGCCCGTGGTCGCCGACGGGCGACCTTCCCGGTTCGATGCCACGGCCGGCAGGCACCCCCCGGCGCTCCGGCTGTTCGACCCGCCAATTCTGGTGCAGGTCCACGAGCGCGACGGCACATTGACCACGATCAACGCGGGCCGCGGGCCGGAAGCGATAGCACTCCAGGCCGGGCCCTGGCGCCTGGACGAACGCTGGTGGGGTGCCGGTGCGGCAGCCCGTGACTACTTCCAGGTTGCTACCCGCCAGAGCCATGTTTACCTGCTCTTTCGCGAAGGCGAGTCCTGGTTCGCCCAGGGCGCCTTCGATTAGGTCGCTAGATCAGCCGTTGTCTTCGCCACGGCGCTGGGTCAGCGTGTGGAAGCGCCATCGTCAGCGTTGCGCTCCACCGCTGCCGATGCTACCGTTGCCCCATCAGCGATTGGCGCGCTGATGGGAAAGGACAATGACATGGCAGTGGCCGACGAGGCAATCCGAGAATCATCCCGCCAGCGTGCCGAGGCACGAAACGACCCGCGTTTGCAGTGGTTCCGCGACGCCAAGTTCGGCCTCTTCATCCATTGGGGGCTCTACGCTGTTCCCGCCGGGAAATGGAAAGGGCAACCCATCGCCGGCATCGGCGAATGGATCATGAAGCGGGCGCCGATTCCCGTCGCCGAGTACGAACAACTGGCGCAAACGTTCAACCCCGTCCGGTTCAACGCCGCCGAGTGGGTGGCGATGGCCAAAGCCGCCGGCCAGAAGTACATCGTCATCACCTCCAAGCACCACGACGGCTTCGCGATGTATCGGTCGGGCGTCTCCGCCTATAACATCGCCGATGCCACCCCGTTCAAGCGGGATCCCCTCAAGGAACTGGCGGCGGAGTGTCAAAAGCAAGGGATCAAGCTCGGTTTCTACTACTCGCAGACGCAGGACTGGCACCACCCGAACGGCGATGGCAACGACTGGGACTACGTGGAGGAGCAGAAAGACTTCGACGGCTACGTCGAACAGTATGTCAAGACCCAGGTACGCGAAATCTTGACCGGCTACGGCCCGATCTGCCTGATCTGGTTCGACACGCCCAAGCGCATGACGCTGGAGCAGAGCCACCAGCTAGCCGATCTCGTCCACGAACTGCAACCAGAGTGCCTGGTCAGCGGCCGCATCGGCAATGCGGTGGGTGACTACGCCGAGGCCGGTGACAACAAGATCCCCGCCGATGCCGTGAGCGAGGACTGGGAAACGCCGGCCACCCTCAACGATACCTGGGGCTTCAAGTCCGAAGACCACAACTGGAAATCGACGACTGATCTCTTGCATAAGTTGGTCGACATCACGAGCAAGGGCGGCAATTACCTGCTCAACGTTGGACCAACAGCAGAAGGCGTCATTCCGGCGCCCAGCGTGGAGCGGCTGCGGGCGATGGGGGAATGGCTGGCGGTCAATGGTGAGTCCGTCTACGGCACTCAACCCGGGCCGTTGCAAGGACTGGACTGGTGCCGAACGACCGCCAAGCCGGGGAAGGTGTATCTGCATGTGTTCCAGTGGCCGGCAGGCGGCACACTAACGCTACCGGCGACGGTCGGCGCGGTGCG
>JBPCLN010000322.1:0-6773 GCA_051003235.1 Chloroflexota bacterium
GTGAGAGAGGGGACACGTGCGCAGTTTCAATTACGTGGCAGCCAGTTCCGTCGAACAGGCGGTGACACAGCTTGCCCAGGTCGGCCTCGAGGGGCGAGTGCTCGCCGGTGGGACCGATGTCATCGTGGCGATGCGCGAGGGCCGGCGCGTTGTCGATACGTTAGTGGACATAAAAAGTATTGCGGACGTGAACGTCCTGCAGTGTGACCCGGCCACCGGCTTGCGGCTTGGGGCGGCGGTGCCCTGCTATCGCATCTACGAGCAACCGGAGATCCGTCGCCTTTATCCGGCGCTGATCGACAGCGCGTCGCTGATCGGCGGCACCGGCATCCAGGGGCGCGCCAGCGTTGGCGGCAACCTCTGCAACGCCTCACCGGCGGCCGATACTATCCCAACGTTGATGGCCTTGCAGGCGGTGTGCAAGGTGGCCGGGCCGCAGGGGAGGCGCGACATCCCTGTCGACGAGTTCTGTGTCTCGCCAGGGCGCAACGCACTGTTGGCGGGCGAGATGCTGGTGGAGATCGTCCTGCCGCCGCCTGCCCGCAACAGCGGTGCCTTCTTTTTGCGCTTTATCCCGCGCAACGAGATGGACATCGCCGTGGTCAACGCCGCCGCCTGGCTGCAGTTAGACGAGGGGGGCCGGACGATCCGCGCGGCGCGCCTCGCCGTTGGCGCGGTCGCCCCCATCCCGCTGCTGGTCAGCGCCGCGGCGACGGTCCTGGCTGGTGCCCCGGCGACGGAGGAGAGCTTTGCCCTGGCGGCCGAGGTGGCAGAGGAGGCCGCCCAGCCGATCAGTGACATGCGTGGGACGAAGGAACAGCGCCGTCACCTGGTCGGCGTGTTGACGCGTCGCGCCTTGCAGGGTGCGCTGGAGCGGGCAAGGACGAATCGCTGATGGCAACGATGACACAGGTCGAGACGACGCTCAATGGGGATACGACGAGCTTCCTCTGCGAGCCGCGCCAGAGTCTCCTGGAGGTGCTGCGCGACAATCTGGGGCTGACCGGCAGCAAGGAGGGCTGCAACAATGGCAACTGCGGCGCCTGCAGTGTGCTCCTGGACGGCCGCCTGGTCAACTCCTGCATCGTGCTGGCCGTCGAGACGGCAGGCAAGCGCGTGGAGACGATCGAGGGCATGGCCGGACCACAGGGGTTGCATCCCCTGCAGCAGGCGTTCCTGGAGGAAGCGGCGCTGCAGTGCGGCATCTGCACGCCGGGCTTCCTGGTCGCGTCCAAGGCCCTCTTAGACAAGAATCCACAGCCCACGGAGCACGAAATCCGCTACTGGCTGGCCGGCAACCTCTGCCGCTGTACCGGCTACGACAAGATCGTGCGCGCCGTACACGCGGCAGCGCAGCAGATGACGGCGCAGCCCGAAAAGCAAATGGTGAGGAGCTAAGACGATGGTCGTAGAAGATCGCCCCCGAACTGCACCAGCGACGCCGGAGAAGCGTGGCTATGACGTGATCGGCAGCCGCCCCATCCGGCCGGACGGCCTGGAAAAGGTGACCGGTCAGGCTAAGTACGGCGCCGATATCATCTTGCCCGGCATGCTGCACGGCAAGATGCTGCGCAGCCCCTTTGCCCACGCCCGTATCGTGAAGATCGACACCAGCGCGGCGGCCGCATTGCCTGGCGTCAAGGCGGTGGTGACCGCCGCCGATCTGCCGCTGGCCAGTGACGAGCAATTCGACCTCGGCGAGGGCATGGGCAATCTGCTTGACCTCAGTGACAACATTCTGGGTCGCAAAAAGGTGCTCTATCGCGGCCACCCCATCGCCGCGGTGGCGGCAACGAATCCGCACATTGCCGAGGAGGCCGTCGCCCTCATTAGCGTCGAGTACGAAGAGTTGCCGGTAGTACTGGACGTACGGCAGGCGATGCGCGAGGACGCGCCACTGCTGGACGAGCAGCGCCACACGAGGTCCCTGGCCGGCGTCTCGGAGAAGGCCAGCAACATCGCTGAGCATATCCAGACAGAACTGGGTGACGTGGGGGCCGGTTTCGCCGCCGCTGATGTCGTGGTCGAGCGGGAATACACGACCACGATGGTCCACCAGGGCTATATCGAGCCTCAGAACGGCACAGCCATGTGGTCCGCCGATGGTCGCCTGACGGTCTGGACGAGTACCCAGGGCGCCTTCGGAGCACGGGACGAGCTCGCCAAGCTGCTGCGGCTGCCACTGGCGCACATCAAGGTCATCCCGATGGAGATCGGCGGCGGCTTCGGCGGTAAAATACCCGTCTATCTGGAGCCGGTGGCGGCGCTCCTGTCGCGCAAGACCGGTCGCCCGGTGAAGATGGTGATGACGCGGGCCGAGGTGCTGGAAGCAACCGGACCAACTTCCGGCACCTACATCAAAGTGAAGATGGGTGCCACGCGCGACGGGCGCATCACCGCCGCCCAGGCCTACCTGGCCTTCGAGGCCGGCGCTTACCCTGGCTCCGCCGTCGGCGCCGGCTGCCAGACGATGCTGGCCCCGTACGACATCCCCAATGTGCGTATCGACGGCTACGACGTGGTGCTCAATAAGCCGCGCACCTTTGCCTATCGGGCGCCCGGCGCGCCGGCGGCCGCCTTCGCCGGTGAGTCGGTGGTCGATGAGTTAGCGGAGAAGCTCGGTCTGGATCCCATCGAGTTCCGCAAGCGCAACGCCTCCAAGGAGGGCACCCGCCAGGCCAACGGGCGCGTGTTCCCGCGCATCGGCAACCTGGAATGTCTGGAGGCGGCGGAGCGGACGGCGCACTGGCAGACGCCGTTGACCGGTCCCAACCGTGGTCGGGGCGTCGCCTCCGGCTTCTGGTTCAACGCCGGCGGCCCCTCCAGCGCCTCCGCCGCCGTCAACCCGGACGGCACGGTCTCGCTGATCGAAGGCTCAACCGACATCGGCGGCAGCCGGGCGGCAATGGCGATGCAACTGGCGGAGACGCTCGGCATCGCCGTCACCGAGGTGCAGCCATCGGTCGGCGATACGGACTCGGTGGGCCACACTGACGTGACCGGTGGCAGTCGCGTCACCTTCGCCACGGGCTGGGCCGTCTACGAGGCCGGCATGGACATTCGCCAGCAGTTGGTGGAACGCGTCGCCCGCATCTGGAATGTGCCGGTGGACGACGTGGCCTACGAACATGGTGTCCTGGCGGTGGCTGGTGACGCAGACAAGCGGCTAACCTTCAAAGAACTGGCGGAGAAGCTGCACCAGAGTGGGGCGCCAGTCGTCGGCCGAGCCAGTGTCAAACCAGCCGGCGTCGGAGGCGCTTTTGCCACGCACGTTGTCGACGTCGAGGTCGACCCCGATACGGGCAAGGTGCAGATCCTGCGCTACACGGCAGTGCAGGACGCCGGCACTGCCATCCACCCCAGCTACGTGGAAGGGCAAATGCAGGGCGGCGCTGCCCAGGGTATCGGCTGGGCGCTGAACGAGACCTACGATTACGACGTCAACGGCCGGATGCGCAACGCCAGCCTGCTGGACTACCGCCAACCGACCACCCTGGACGTGCCGATGGTGGAGACGGTTATCGTGGAGGTGCCCAATCCAGGGCATCCCTACGGCGTGCGCGGCGTGGGCGAAGTGGCGATCGTGCCGCCCCTCGCGGCCATCGCCAATGCCATCTATCGGGCCACTAACCAGCGCCTGCGCGAGCTCCCCATGTCGCCCGCCGTGGTCCTGCGCGCCACGGGGAAGATCGAGTAGGTACCGGTGGCGTTAGTGTGGATCCCGTCCCTGCTGCGCCCGCTGACCGGCGGGCAGCGGCAGGTGACGGCGACGGGCGCGACGGTCGGCGAGATCATCGCCGACCTGGACCGCACCTACCCTGGCATGCGTGACCGCCTCTGCCAGGGTGACCGGCTACAGGCCGGCATTGCCGTGGCGGTGAACGGTGCGACGGGCACCCTTGGCCTGCTGGAGCCGGTGCCGCCCGACGGCGAAGTGCAGATCCTGCCGGCGATCGGTGGGGGTAGCCGCTAGTCTTCGCCGATGGTCTCTAGGCCACCCTCGACCTCTTGCACATCGTAGGCGACCAGGTGCGCCAGGCGTGTGAGCATATCGCCGGCATACTGGTCGGCGCCTTCCCGGCGCTGGCGCGCCTGCTGCTGGGCCGCCATCGTCCGCTGGGCGGCGCCCTGTTCGGCATCGCGGAGGAAGCCCTGCTCACGCACCAAGCGCTCGGCGCGTTCCTCCGCCTGGCGCGTCAGTTGCTCCGACTGCTCCAGGGCTTCGTGCAGCATGCGTTCGCGGTCCTGCTGAATACGGCGGGCCTGGCGGATCTCTTCGGGCACCAGCACCCGCATCTGGTCCAGCAGGTCCAGGCAGCGCCGTTCATCCAACATCACGCGGGATGTCATCGGCACGTGCACTCCGGCATTGACGATTTGCTCGAAGTCGTCGACCAGTTGCATAATTTCGGCGGACATGCGGGACCTCTCTCTGATTCTCTCCCCGGCGCGGGGAGAGAGAACGCATCCGGCATTGTGATTGCTTCCGGGTTGGTAGGTGGAATAGCTTACTGCGGAAGGGCAACCAGTGGGCCATGATGGTAGAAAGTCACCGCCCCATCGCCCTGGCGGCGGTGCTTCCAGATGGTGAGGCTGCCGATATCGTCAAGCAGCGTGGTGGTCGCGCGATGTTCGGCAACGATGAACGCGCCTGGGGACAGGTGGTCGGACGCAGCGAGTTGCGCCAGGACACGGGGAAGCTCGCCTGCATCGTACGGCGGGTCGAGCAGGAGGAGATCGTAGGCGCCGGCGAGGCGATGCAGGCCCGCCGGCAGCGACGCGCAAATCACCTGCGCTCGGTCGGCGCATTTGGCCGCCTCGAGGTTACGCTGGATGACGCGACAGGCGCGCGGATTCTGTTCGATGAAGGCGGCAAACTCGGCGCCCCGGCTCAGGGCTTCGATCCCGAGTGCTCCGCTCCCGGCATAAAGGTCGGCCACCCGCTCAAACGGTCCTTCGATTGCCAGCATGTTGAAGATGGCGCCCCGGAGCAGGTCCGAGGTGGGGCGCGTTGCCGTGCCGGGCGGGGCCAGTAATGTGATTCCCCGGGCTGCACCGGCAATAACGCGCAAGCGAACCTCCACTGGTGACAGCCGGCCCAGATCGGCGGCACTGATACACTGCGCCGGGTACAGGAGGAATGCGGGCGCGTCGTGTAGGGGCAGGTCCCCGTGCCTGCCCTGCTCGCCGCATGCCCCACGCAGGTGGGTAGCATCCGCACCAGGGCAGGCACGGGGACCTGCCCCTACGGCGCGATCGCCCTTCGCGTTATTTTCGTCATACTTCATCAGCGCCGCCCACCCGACGATTTATCGTCGGGTGAACCGCACCAGCACAGGATCGCCAGCAGGAACAATCCTGCCCTCACCCCTCCGTCTGCGTGTAGCTCGCTTCCTCGCCAGCCTTGGTGGGAGGAGTGGCGCGACCCTCGGCCACGGTTTCCTCCTCGCACGGAATTTCCGCCATTTCCGGGACGGCGCCCTCGGCGGCGGTACCCGACAGGATGGCGGCGATGTCGACGCCGCGATAGCGGGAGGGCGGCTCACCCTGTTGCATGGCCGTCAGCACGCGCTCCGCCGAGAACGGCGTCTCGGTGAGTTGGATGCCGATGGCGTCGTAGATGGCGTTGCCGACGGCAGCGAGGGTGGGCACAATGTTGACTTCGCCGGTGCCGCGCACGCCGTAGGGGCTCTCTTCCGCCGGCACCTCGACCAGGATGCAGTCGATATTGGGGACGTCTAGCGAGGTCAGCTTGCGATAGTCCAGCAACGATGGGTTACGTAAGAGGCCCCGTTCGTCGTAGACGTATCCTTCCGTCAGCGCCCAGCCGATGCCCTGGACAATGGAGCCTTGAATCTGGCCTTCGCAGAGATCGGGATTGATGGCGCAGCCAACATCCTGGCAGCCGGTCATGCGCACCACCCAGGTCTGACCGGTCTCCTCGTCCACTTCCACTTCCGCCACCTGGACGGCAAAGCCGGGGGCGCGCTTCAGGTGGGTCGTGTTGCCAACACCGACCACCGGGCCGTCACCGGAATTCATGGAGCGGCGGATCACCTGCTGACGGGTAAAGGACAGTTCCGGCGCCGAGCGGGCGTAATAGCGGCCATCATCTTCTACAACGTCCGCCTCGTCCGCCTTGAGTTGTTGGGCAGCGCGCAGGCGCAATTTCTCCCGGCCATCCACGGCGGCGCGGTAGACTGCGGTGCCCAGGCTGAGTGTTAGCCGGCTGCCGCCGGTGCCGTCGTTGAAGGCGACAGCGTCGGTGCTCTCCGTCTTGATACCGATCTTCTCGAAGGGCATGTCCAGTGCCTCGGCGGCGATCTGGCAGACGGCGGAGCGGCAGCCGGTGAGGTCGACCGAGCCGGTGACGATGCGGGCAGCGCCGTCTTCGGCGAAGTGAATCTCGGCGGTGGACGTGCCGACGCCACCACCCCAATAGCCGGCGGCCACGCCACGCCCACGCTTGCGACCGGGCTGGGAGGGAGCCGGGACGGGCTCGGACCAGCAGGAATGACTGCGCGTTGCTTCCAACGCTTCCTTGAAGCCGACGCGCACCCACTCCACGTCATTAATGGCACGGTCACCGAGCTCCACCGCATTGCGCATGCGCAGTTCGATCGGGTCCAGGCCCAGTTGGACGGCAATGCGGTCGATGATCGACTCAATAGCGAAGGCCGCCTGGGGCCCGCCCGGGGCTCGGTAAGCAGTGACGCTCGGCTTATTAGTCATCACATCGATGCCTTCGACGCGAGCGTTGGGCCACTTGTAGG
>JBPCLN010000323.1:0-17805 GCA_051003235.1 Chloroflexota bacterium
GCCCGGATTTTCTGCCCGCCTTTATGCTGCTGGGCATGGCCTTCGCCGAGATCCTGGGCACCGGACTCATCTATATCAAAGATCCCTTGCAAGGCGGCGACTGGCAACGCATGAACACGGTGTTCAAATTCGGCGTGCAAGCCTGGTTGCTACTGTCGGTATCCTGCGGCCCACTCCTGATCTGGCTGCTGTATCGGCGACCGTTGCCGTTCCGGCGGCTGCCCGCTCTGGTCACCGTGAACGCCACCGCTCTCCCGTCGGATCGGGAAGCATTCGTACCGGCCTCGCCGGTGCTGCTGCTCGCCGCCGGCGTGGCGCAGAAGGCAGTCGTCGCCATGCCGGCCGCGCCGCCGGCAACTCCAGAGAATGGCAGCGTCCGTGCCGGCAGGCCGGTGGCGCGCCGGCGTTGGGGCCCTTCCTTGCCGGGATGGTGGTGGGCAACCCTGCTGATCCTGCTGCTGAGCGCCGCCGTCTATCCGATACTGGCGCCGCCAGTGCGCGTGACGGACCGATGGCCGGTCAATGCCCCAACGCCATCGCTCGACGGTATGGCCTTTATGCGAACCAACTACCCAGGCGATTACGCCGCCATCACCTGGGTCCAAAACAACGTTGCCGGTACACCGGTCCTGCTGGAGGCCAGCAAGGACGACTACACCTGGTACGGGCGTGTTTCCTGGTTCACCGGCTTGCCGACGCTCCTGGGTTGGTCGTACCACACCAGTCAGTTTCACGACCCGTCGCTCATCCCCGTGCGTCAGGACGCCATCAGCACCATCTATTCGACGCCCGATCCTGCCGTCGCCTTGCAATTGCTGCGCCAGTACCACGTGGCCTTGATCTACGTGGGTCCGTTGGAACGGGAAGCCTACGGCGCTGCCAGGAGTGGAGCCCAGGCCGGACTCGGATTGGCGAAGTTTGCCACGATGGTGGGAACGTCGCTAGACCGTTTGTATGATGCTGATGGGGTGCAGATTTACCGGGTGCGAGGGGAAGCGTGAGCGACACGCTGCGCTTCTGGCTGTTGGCGGAGGTCGTCGGGTTGCTGGCGCTGCCGGTCGCCGGCGCTTTCTTTGGGCGCCTGCCTGGGGGCGGTTTGACGCTGGCGCGCCCCCTCGGGTTGCTGCTCGCCGCCTACCCGGTCTGGCTGCTCGCCAGCACGCATATTGTCGCCTATGGCCTGGGCAGCGCCTGGTTAGGTTTGCTTCTCCTGGCGCTCCTCTCGACGGCGGTGACAGCATATACCTGGCGCGAGGGGCGCCGGCCGCTGGCGGCGCTGAGGCAGGGGCCGGACCGCGCTATGTGGGTGGCGGGCGAGGCCCTCTTCCTGGCGGCATTTGCGGGTTGGACGGTGCTGCGCAGTTATGCGCCCGACGTCTGGGGCACCGAGAAGCCGATGGACATGGGTTTCATCAATGCGATCAACCGCAGCGCCTGGATGCCGCCGCACGACCCCTGGCTATCGGGCGCCACGATTAACTACTACTATTTCGGACATTTCATCATCGCCTGGCTGATCCGCCTGAGCGGTGTGGCGCCGGCAGTGGGCTTCAATCTCGGCGTGGCGCTCGTCTATGCCCTGACCGCGGCCGCCGTGTTCGCGGTGGCGGCGACCCTGTGGTTGGCGGCGCAGCGCAGCGCCGCAGCGCCGTCCATCTCGCCCATCCTGCCGGGCCTGGCCGCCGCCGCCTTCGCCATGCTGCTGGGCAATCTGGCCGGGGAATTGGAACTAGTGCAAAAGCCAGGACCGCTGTTGCAGTTCGACTGGTGGTCGCCGTCGCGGGTGATCACCGACACGATCAACGAGTTCCCCTTTTTCAGTTTTCTGCTGGCCGACCTCCATGCTCACATGATGGCGACGCCGTTTGGCCTGACGGCGCTGGCCTTTGCCTTGCAGTTGGCGCTCGCGGGTCCCCGCCTGCCGGGGCGCTGGGCAACGGAGAAGGAGGCGGCCCCGACCCTGCTCGCCTGTGGCGGCGAGATTTTGCTGGCCGGGCTGGTCGCCGGTTGCCTGTATGCGCTCAACGGCTGGGACTATCCGACCGACCTGGGGATCGGCTTCCTGTGCCTGTTGCTCTGGGCGTCGCGCCGGCAGGCGGCGGTGGCAAGCCTACCGACAGCAATCTGGGCGGGCGCCTGGCTGGCGTTGAGTTTTTTGCTGTTTCTTCCGTTCTTCCTCCACTTCAAGGCGCCGGAAGGGGGCCTGGGAATCGTGCACCAGCACACCACCCTGGTCCAGTCCCTGCACGACTACGCCCTGATCTATGGCCTGTTTGCCTGGGTGATCGGGGCCGTCGTCCTGCGGCGCGGGCGCGGCGTCGGCCTGGCCGGCCGGTATGTCGCCTGGGCTGGCATCGCCTCCGTGGCGCTGCTGGTGCTGCTGGCCCCCTCCCATCTGGACTGGCTCGCCCTGCTCCTGGCGGCCTGTGCCTTTGCCCTCTGGGCGGCGGCGGACGATGGCCTTGCGCAGCCGGCGCGCTTCTGGTGGCTGATCGTCGGCGTGGCTATTGCGCTGGCGACGGTGGGCGAGCTGGTGTACGTCCGCGACGCCTTCGCCGGGTCGCCCAACTACCGGATGAATACGATCTTCAAGTTTGGCTATCAGGCCTGGTTCCTGTTCGCCATCGCGGCTGGGTGTGGCGCCTTCCGGCATCAACGCCGGTTGCCTTCGCTTGCCCGTCCGGCCTGGCTGATCGGGTTGCTTGTTCTGGTCGCGGCCGCCGGAGTCTACACGGTGGCCGGAACCTACTCGCGCGAAGGCGGCTTCCGTAGCAAACCGACGCTCGACGGTCTGCACTGGTTGCAAGGCCAGGCTCCGACCGACGTCGCTGCCATTCATTGGCTCAATGGACACGTGCAGGGTGCGCCGACGATTCTGGAGGCGGTGGAGCCGGACTACGATCCGGCCGGCGGCGCTCGCGTCTCAACCTTCACCGGGCTGCCGACTGTGCTGGGCTGGCCGGGACACGAAGCGCAGTGGGCCCACGATCAGGGATCGCGAGAGCAGGACGTGAAAACACTCTACACGACGGAGGACCTGGCAGTGAGCCGTTCCCTCCTCCAACGCTATCATGTACAGTACGTGTTCGTCGGCGCCCTGGAACGGGCCGAATTTCCACCCGCCGGCCTTGCCAAGTTCGGCCAGTTGGGGGTGCCCGTTTTCACGGACGGCAGCACCATCGTCTATCAGATCGGAAGTTAAGGCCCATGGCCACGATCGTCCGCCCTCGACCGCTGGTCGCCATCGCTGCTCCGCCCTCGCCGGCACCGGTGCAGCCGCGGACCTACCGGCGCGTGAGTGTCGAGATGGGCCTGCATGTAACGCTCGCGCTGCTGGCGCTCGCCCTGCGGTTATTGCTCCTGGGCGACAAGCCCCTGCATCATGACGAAAGCTTGCACGCTACCTTCACCTGGTATCTGTTCACCGGCAAGGGCTATCACTACGACCCGATGATGCACGGGCCGTTTCAGTTTCTCGTCACCACGGCGATTTTCGGCCTGGTCGGGGTGAGCGACTTTACGGTCCGCCTCCTGCCGGCCTTATTTGGCACGGCGATCGTCGGCTTGCCGTATTTTCTACGCCGAGAACTGGGCCGGCAGGGGGCGTTGTTTGCCGCCGGTGTGCTGATGCTTTCGCCGTCGTTCCTCTACTTTTCCCGTTTCTATCGCAACGACATTTATGTCGCCTTTTTCACGCTCGGTCTAGTCGTCTGCTACTGGCGCTTCCTGCGGGACCGCCAGCGACGCTGGGTCATTGGCGCCTTAGCGCTCCTGGCCCTTTCCGTGACGGCGAAAGAGATTACCTTTATCACGGTCTTTATCTTCGGCCTTTGGAGCATCGCCACCTTGCTCTGGGAGTGGCGGGGGAAGGCCCGTCCGCTCATCGACGCCTGCCGGTCAGCCGGCCTGGACAGCTTCCTGATCGGCCTTGCCGTGTTTGCCGTCATCTTTACGTTTTTCTTCACCACCGCTTTTACCTGGCTGCCGGGCCTCCGCGACGGCATCGTCAAAGGCGTGCAGTACTGGCTCTCCCAGCAGCCGGTGGCGCGCGGTGGCGAACCCTGGTGGTACTACTTTTCGCTGCTTGGCCCGTACGAGCCGCTGGAAGTCGGCCTGGCTGTCGCCGGGGGCGTTCTGGCGGTGCGCCGTCGCTCCGCCTTTCTGCTGTTCCTGGTCTTCTGGGCCGTGTTGAGTATTGTTATCTATTCCTGGGCGAGCGAGAAGATGCCCTGGCTGATCTTGCATCCGTTGCTGCCGCTGGTCATGCTCGCCGCAGTCGCCTTTCAGGCGCTCTGTCGGGCGCGGCGCGGCCTCGCCGCCGGCATAGCCTGGTTTGGTGTGGCGATCGGCGGCGTCTACATGCTCCACGCCACGATCCCCCTCGCCTATTATCATCCCGCCGACCCCGCGGAGATGCTGGTGTATACCCAGACCTCAACCGACGTGCTCGACGCCATGCAGCGGATCAACGCCGTTGCCTTGCGGTCCGGCGACGGGCAGCAGATGCGCGTGATGGTGGACCCGGAAGACTGGTGGCCGTTTGTGTGGTACCTGCGCGACTACCCGAATGCATCCGCCGGGGTACCGACCGCGGCGACGGGCAATCCGCCCATCGTGATTGCCGCCGACAGCAATCAGGCCACGGCGGAGGCGCTCCTCGCCGCCGGTTACAGCGAAGAGCATCTCAAGTTGCGGGAATGGTGGATTCCGAACTGGAAAGCGCAATCGCCCCACAACTGGTGGAACTGGCTGCTCTACCGCCAGATCTGGAATCCGCGCGGTTCTACCGATTTCTTCCTCTTCATTCGGAAGGACCTGAGTGGGGGGCTGTAAAGCCAAGGGCTTTTCGCTGCAACGCGAAGAGCTGGTTCAACGCTTCCATCGGCGTCATTGCCAGCACGTCGAGGGCGGTGATTTCCTGGTGGAGGCCGTCCGCTTCGCCAAAAAGCGACGGTTGGAGCGACTCGCGCAGTTGGCGGGTGGCTCGCCCGTTGCGACCGTAGCCTTTGCCGACCCGGCCTTTCTCCAATTCGGTCAGTAATTCCTCGGCGCGGCGGGTGACGGCCTTCGGGACGCCGGCCAGACGGGCGACGTGGATGCCGTAGCTGCGGTCGGCGCCGCCCGGGACGATCTTGTGCAGGAAGATCACGCGCTCGCCGTCCTCATCCACAGCGACGTTGTAGTTATGGACGCGGGGGAGGATCCGCGCCAGGTCGATCAGTTCGTGGTAATGGGTGGCGAAGAGGGTGCGGCAGCCCAGCGTGGGGGCATTGTGCAAATGCTCGACGGCGGCGCGGGCGATGGCCAGACCGTCGTAGGTGCTGGTGCCGCGCCCGATTTCGTCCAGCACGACCAGACTACGCCGGCCGGCGTGGTTGAGGATGTTGGCCAGCTCCAGCATTTCCACCATGAACGTGGATTGGCCGAGGGTGAGATCATCCTGCGCGCCGACGCGCGTGAAAATGCGGTCGGTCAGGCCGACCACCGCCGACGCCGCCGGCACGGCGCTGCCGACCTGCGCCATCAGGGTGATCAACGCCGCCTGACGGAGATAGGTGGACTTCCCGGCCATGTTGGGGCCGGTGATCAACAAGACCTGGGCACCATCGGCATCAAGGTCCAGATCGTTGGGCACGAATTCGCCGGACGGCAACGCTGCTTCCACGACCGGGTGGCGGCCTTCGCGCACGATCAGGCGCGTGCTCTCGTCCAATTGGGGTTGCACCCAGGAGTGACGGGCTGCCGCTTCCGCCAGGCCAGCCGCTACGTCCAGATCGGCCAGGGTTGCCGCCGCGGCGATCAAGCGAACCGTACTGCCCGCCAGTTCCGCAATCACCTGACCATAGATGGCCCGTTCGGTGTGCTGGAAGCGCTCTTCCGCGTTCAAGATGACCGTCTCGCGTTCCTTCAGGTCGCCGGTCACATAACGTTCCGCTCCGGCCAGGGTTTGCTTGCGCTGGTAATCGGCGGGCAGGTCCGCCCGATTGGCATTGCTGACTTCCAGGTAGTAGCCGAAGACTTTGTTGAAGCCCACTTTCAAAGTGCGGATGCCCGTGCGAGCACGCTCTCGCCCCTCCAGGGCAGCCACCCAGGCTTTCGCCTCCTGCGCTGACGCCTCAATGTCGTCCAACTGCGGCGCGAATCCCGGACGGATAGCGCGACTCGCGCCGAGGGCGGCGGGCGGGTCATCGAGCAGGGCATGCTGCAAGAGCGTATGTTCGGCGGAGAGATTGGGAAGTGTCGCTGCCGCGATTGCCGCCGGTGCCGTGGCCACCAGTGCCGCCAGGTCCGGCAGCGCTGCCAGACCGGTGCGCAGCGACCCGAGTTCGCGCGGACTGACCGTGCGCGTTGTCAGGCGCCCCGCCAGGCGCTCAAAGTCCGGCAGTTTGCTCAGGCCGGCGCGTAAACGACGGCGCAGGTCATCCCCATCCCGCAGGGCGCTGACTTTCGCCTGGCGGGCCAGCAGCGGCGGCAGTTCCAGCAGCGGCTGGCCGAGGCGCCGGCGGAGCAGGCGGGCGCCCATACTGGTCATCGTTTCGTCGAGCGCCGCGAGCAGCGAGCCGTGCGACTCACTGCGGCGACCGCCACTCCAGATCTCCAGGCTGCGCGTCGTTGCTTCGTCCAGTTGCATGAACTGCTCAACTTGATAGGTCGTCAGCACCTGGAGGTGGGCCAGCGCCGCCTTCTGATTCTGGCGCAGATACTGTATCAGCGACCCGGCGGCGCGGATGGCCAGCGGCAGGCGGGCGCAGCCGAATCCTTCCAGGGAAGCAACTGCGAACTGCTCCTGGAGGGCCAGCCGGGCGTCACCCTCTGCGAAGAGCCAGTTCGCTTCCACCGAAAGGTGTTGACCGGCCAGCAGCCCCGGGTCAGTACCATCCTCGTCGTTTGCACCTTCCACCTCCGTTTCGGCCTGGTCCGCCGGCACCAGTAATTCCGCGGGGCGTAACCGCCGCAGTTCCGCGGCGATCACACTGCGCACTTCCGCGCCGCCGAACTGGGTGCAGCAGAACTCACCGGTGGAGACGTCGGCATAGGCGATCCCAGCCTGGCCACGCTGCTGAACGAGGGCGGTCAGGTAATTGTTCTCGTTGCCGTTGAGAAGATTCGATTCGACGACCGTCCCTGGTGTGGCGACGCGAACGACATCGCGCGGCACAAGCCCCTTGGTGGTCGCCGGGTCGGCCATCTGCTCGCTGACGGCCACCTTATAGCCGCGCTTGATCAGGCGGGCAAGATGGGTTTCCAGAGACTGGTGGGGAATCCCTGCCAACGGCACGCGCTGACCGCGTCCCATTTCACGGCTGGTGAGGACGATTTCCAGTTCGCGGGAGACGACCAGAGCGTCGTCATCGAACGTCTCGTAAAAATCGCCCAGGCGGAAGAAAAGGATGGCATGCGGATAGCGACGCTTGAGTTCGAGATACTGCCGCCGGATGGGTGTCTCCATCGCCCGCAGCATACGTCCTGCCCGGCGCCGGCGTCAAGATACGATCGATTGTGCAGCCGCAAGGGACGATCTTCTTATCGCCATAGGCGATGCGGGTGACACGGTGGCATCATTGTTCCAGACTGTTCTCACCGCAATCGTGTACATGACTACGCGCATGAGCATCGGAGTACCGGACAATGTGCGGCATCTATGGCTATGTCGGCGCGCGTAGCGATGCGTCGGCCCTGGTGGTGGCCGGCCTGCGCCGGTTGGAGTATCGGGGCTATGACTCCTGGGGCGTCGCGGCAGTGCGCCAGGGTCAGGTTGGGTTGGCCCGGCGAACCGGACGCGTGAATGCGGACGGCGTGCTGCTGCCGGAAGGCCGCGCGGCATTGGGGCACACGCGGTGGGCGACGCATGGCGGGGTCACGGAAGCGAACGCCCATCCCCACGTTGACTGTACCGGGCGACTGGCGCTCGTCCATAACGGCATTGTCGAGAATGCCGCGGACTTGCGCCGGCAACTGGCGGCACGCGGGCACATGCTGGCATCGGATACGGACACGGAAGCCGTCGTCCACCTGATCGAGGAAGAACTGCGGACGGCGCCCAGCTTGCACCACGCTGTGCTCGCTGCTTTCCGGCAACTGCACGGGGTGAACGGCATTGCCGTCTTAGATGGCCAGGATGGCATCCTGGTGGCCGCCACGAGCGGGTCGCCGCTGGTCGTCGCCATGGGCGACGGCGAAGCCCATCTTGCCTCCGACCCGTCGGCGCTACATGGCGTCGCGCAGAAAGTCGTGCTGCTGGATGACGGCTACCTGGCCGTGATCGAGGCGGAGCGCATCCGGGTGCTCAATATGGCGTTGGGGGCCTGGGTGGCGCCGCGTACGCTGCCGGCCGAGGCGGCGACGACGGACGTGACGCTGGCGGACGGCGAACACTGGATGTGGCGCGAGATCGGTGAGCAGCCGCGCCTGCTGCGCCTACTGGCGGGTGATGCGGCGGACGATGCTGCCGCTCTGGCCGAGGCGATTCGCGTGGCAACGTCGGTCACCTGGGTTGGCTGCGGTACTGCCTATCACGCCGCGCTCTACGGCCGCTACGTCCTGGCTCAGGCGGGCGAGCGCTCCCACGCCGTGCCCGGCTCCGAATTCTCCTATCTGGCCGACGCCGTCGGGGAAGGCAGCCTCCTGTTGGCGCTATCGCAGAGCGGCGAGACGATCGATGTCCTCGATGCGCTGCGCGTCGCCCATCGGCGCGGGGCGCACGTCACGGCCCTCGTCAACGCCGGCTGGTCGACGCTGGCCCGTCTGGCGGACGACTGTGTTCGGTTGCGCGCCGGTCCGGAACGCTGCGTCCTGGCGACCAAGTCCTTCCTGGCCAAGCTGGCCGTCATCACGTTGGTGGAAGCGGCGGTGCGCGGCGACCTGGCGCGCGGGCAGGAGGCATTGCGCGACGCGGCCCTCGCCATTGAGACGGTCCTCACGCCCGCCTACCAGCAGCGAGTACTTGCTCTGGCATGCCGCATTGCCACGAGCGAGCACATGTTCTGTTTGGGCCGGGGACGCAGCACCGCCATCGCGCTGGAAGCGGCCTTGAAGATCAAGGAGGGCAGCTACGTCCACGCCGAAGGCTTCTCCTCCGGGGAGTTGAAACATGGCGTCATTGCCCTCATCGAACCAGGTACGCCATGCCTGCTTTTTGCGCCGCCGGACGACACCCAACCCGCGATCGTGGCGGCGGCAATGGAGGTTCAGGCGCGTGGTGCGCTGACGATCGGCGTCGCCCCGGAACCATTGGCCGGCTGCGCCGAGACGTTGCCGGTACCCGCCTGCCGTAGCGGCTGGTGGCTCGCTGCCACCGTGATGGCGCAGACCCTTGCCTATCATCTGACCGTACTGCGCGGTCACGACCCGGACAGGCCGCGTAACCTGGCGAAGAGCGTGACGGTGCGCTAAGCGAGACACGGCCAAGACCGTGCTACACTCTAAGCGAGCATACGATGTGGTCGGCCTTGGCGGCTGGTATACTACCGCCAGAGCCTCGTGTGATTGGCCCCGGCAGGTGCCGTGGCGGCCGGCACGTAGGGTCAGTAGGCTAACCGCAGTTTTCGGGATCGCGATACCCCGTCAAGTGCAGAGGTAAGGATTTTCTGTGTCAGGATCTGATGTAACATTGGTTTGCCGGGACTGCAATAACCGGTTTGTGTTTACCGCGGGCGAGCAGCAGTACTACGCCACGCATGGTCTGTCGCACCAGCCGACGCGCTGTGTGTCCTGTCGCGCCCAACGCAAGGCGACCCAAGGCGCCGGTGGCGAGTTGCCACGCTCCACCGGGCCGCGAGAGATGTTCCAGGTCGTCTGCTCGTCGTGTGGCCGCGAGACGGAAGTGCCGTTCCAGCCGTCGGCCGAGAAGCCGGTCTATTGCCGGGACTGCTACGAGGACCACCGCGGCGGACGCCTCTATGGTTCGCCCTCGGGCTACCGCAGCAGCACCCGATTTTAGGAGCGCAAACAAGTTGGGGCGGGTTTGAACCCGCCCGTACCCGTCTACACTGAGATGTGGCCCCGCAGCGTCTGCGCCCCGCGCAGATAGGCGACGTCCAGCGTCGCACCGCGTTCGACACTCGTCATGGCGGTAGCAACGTCAGCGGCATTGGTGACCGGGCGGACGTTGATCTGCGTGATGACGTCGCCGGGGCGGAGGCCGATCTTAGCGGCCGGTGAACCGGGAGCTACCTTGCCGACATAGGCGCCAAAGATCGGCGTCTGGCCTTGCTTCATGAGGATGCGGGCGGCGTCGGCAACGGCGGCGCCGAGCGTCGGCTTACGGATGTCCTGACTCAAGAGCAGTTCCAGGCGGCGGCGGTCGAACCCCACCACCATCTGACCGTCGTAGTCAATCACCGGCACGCCTTGCTGACCGGTCTTGCTCATCATGTCATAGGCGGCGGCGCGGTCGACGGAGACATCCTTTTCCTGATACGTGACGCCATGCTGGGAAAGCCACGCTTTCACCTGGGTGCAGTAGGGTCACGTGGGGGTGGTATAGACAGTGACACTCATCGCTGTTCGCTCTTTCTCTGCCCGGTGGCCTGGCTCGTGCCGTACCATATGGTTGACGCCATACATGGCAGAGTAACGCCGGAGACGAGAGGAAGGCAAGCATGCTCGTAACGACGACAGAGAACGTGCCGGGCCGGCGCGTCCTGGAAGTAAAAGGCCAGGTGTTCGGAGTGGTTGTGCGTAGCCGGGGCTTGGGTGGAAATATTATGGCCGGCCTACGTTCCATTGGCGGCGGCGAGATCAAGGAGTACACGCAATTACTGGAGGAGACTCGACGGAACGCCGTCGATCGTATGATTCAGAACGCCACGACGATGGGGGCCAATGCCGTCGTGATGATGCGCTTCGATAGCTCGGAGATCGGCCAGACCATGTCGGAGATTGTCGCCTACGGCACTGCTGTCGTGCTGGAAACGGACTGAGTTCTTTTATGACCTTACGAAACGGCCTGCTGCTGGTGGCTACGGTTTCCATCGTCGTCGGCGTCTTGCTTCTCGCCTTTGGCCACAGTACCAGCCGCGCCATCGGCGGCTACCTAGTCTTTGAGGCGCTGCTCTGCCTGATTTTTGTCCTCGTCGAGCGCTTCCGCTACCGTCCGAAAGCACTGCGTCCGGATCGCTTGCGTCCCACCGGCGAGCGCATGCTCGACCCGACGAGCGGCCAGCTGGTTGAAGCCTGGGAAGATCCGGTGACCGGAGAGCGGGAATATCGGTACGTTGACGCTGGGTCATTGCCCCGTTCGTAGATAGTGGATGATCATATTGTCCACGACCTGCTCCACCGGAGCGTGGTCGTCGGTGAACACGAGGCCGGATGATGGGCCCACGATCGCGGTGTTCTGGACAGCCTGCATACCAAGGGTGCGCAACACCGGATTGCTGAGGTCTTGCATGCGGGTGCGAAGCTCGTCCAGACTGGCGGGCTTGCTGTTAGCGACGATCAGGCTGTTGAGGATCAGGGTGTCCTTCGGCGCCGGCACCGTGATGACGTAGACGGCGGGGAAGACCGCGCGCATGGTGCGAGAGATAACGTCGACCAATCGCACATCGGCGGGGGTGCGACCAACGTTGATCACGACGCTACCGTCCGGCGTCAAGTGGCTGCGCACCTCCTGGAAGAACTCTTCCGTCGTCATCTGGAAAGGGATATAGGGCGTCTGGTAGGCGTCGACGCTGATCAGGTCGAACTGTTTTGGCGTGGTCCGCAGGTAGTAGCGACCATCCTGGGTGCTGGCGTGAACGTTCGGCTCGTTCAGGCCGAAGTACTGGCGGCCGAGCTGGATGATGTCCGGGTCGATCTCCACGCCATCGATCGGCACGGGGCCGTAGAAGTAGGTGAGCTCTTTGGCCATCGTGCCGGCGCCCATACCGATGATGGCAGTGTGCCGGATGGTGTTGACGGCATGGTTGAGGTTGTAAAAGGGGGCCACCAGCACGTAGTCCCAGTAGGCGCGCGTGAGATGGGCGATTGGATTCGGATCGTTCGCTGCGGCCGGGTTATAGATAGAGTGAATGGCGACGCCTTCGTTCAGGAGCAGTTCGCGAACGCCGTTTTGCTGAATCACCTGAATGTAGTTATAAGGCGATTCGCGTTCCGCAATCATGCCGGGATCGGGCTTGATCGGCGCGGGCGGCAGAATCAGCAGGGCGATGCCGAGCGCGGCGCTAAGCCAGAGGACGCGCTTCCCCAACCCGATCACCGAAGTGACGAACAGGACGAGGCCGAAGACGATTAAGGTGCGCGCGGTGCCGATAGTAGGGATCATCACCAACACGGAGAGAAAGGTACCGACGATGCTGCCGACGGTGGAAAGCGCGTAGAGCGAGCCGGATACGTTGCCGGCCCGCTGCACGTCGCGCACCGCCAGGCGGATGGCGAAGGGGGCGACACAGCCAAGCAGGGTGATGGGGACGGCAAAGAGGAGGATCGTGCCCAGCAGCGAGCCCAGAAAGCTGCCGACCGAGTAATCGGCAAAGGCATTGAGCGAGAGCAGCAAGATGGGTCGGGCGATAAAGGGGATCACCATCAGCGCGGCGGCGGCAATGGCGGTCAGCGTGTAGAGATGCCGCGCCAGCGGATAGCGGTCGGCAATACGGCCACCAAGGTAATAGCCAATGGAGAGATAGATCAGGATCAGACCGATAATGTTCGCCCAGACGAATAGGCTGGTGCCGAAGTAGGGCTCCAGCAAGCGGGAGGCGCACATCTCGGCGGCCAACGAGCTGGTGCCGCCGACAAAGACGACGCTGCGCAGCATCAGCATCGACGTTGGCCGTCGTGTTGCAGTCAGCGGCACTGTCGACGTGACAACAGCGCCGTTCGGCGGCAGCACATGCTCGTCTGCGGGATCGGAAACCTCTGGCCGCACCGGTTCGGCACCCTCGCCCCTGAGCAGGCATCAGCCCAATGCTCCGCTTTCGATCCGCCGCCGGGAGGCCGGGGCGACTACCTCTGGAGCGTACGGGCGGATTGGCCAATCGTCAAGCGGCGAGGCTGAAATGAGGGGTGCCGGACGGCGGTCGTAACGGCCCCTGCTACAATCTGCCGTGTCGACGTACACAGCGGAACGGATGCAACGTGCAACTCGGCCTGATGACCAAGCACCTCCACCAGACGAGTATCGAAGCGGTGGCCGAGGCGGTTGCCGCTTTCGGCTTGACCTCGGTGCAGCTCGACCTCACGTCGGCCGGCCTTTCTGAGCAACCGGTGGCCGTAGAACAGGCGGTTGCCGCCCGCATCCGGGCCGCCTTTGGCCGGCACGGCATCGCGATCGCGGCACTCTCCGGCACCTTCAACATGATTGATCCCGATGCGGCACGGTTGCAGGCGAATATTGCCTGGTTCCCCATTCTACTGGCGTGGTGTCAGGCGCTTGGCTGTGACGTAGTCACCGCCTGTACCGGTACCCGAAACTCCCGCAGCATGTGGCGGCATCATCCGGACAACGCCTTACCGGCAGCCTGGACGGACCTACGCCGGACGCTCGACCAGATCCTACCGGCGGCGGAGGAGCACCGTGTCACGATCGCCTTTGAGCCGGAGGTGGTGAACGTGGTCGATAGTGCGCCCAAGGCGCAGCGCCTGATCGAAGAGGTGCGTTCGCCGCGCTTGCGCCTCGTCATGGATCCCGCCAACTACTTCCAGCCCGACATGCTCGCGCAAATGGACGACGTACTCGATGACATCTTTCAGCGCGTCGGCGCTTACATCGCCTTCGCCCACGCCAAGGACGTGCGCGCCCCGGACCCGGGGGGTACGGAGTGCATCCGCCCCGCCGCCGGCACGGGCATCCTCGACTATGCCCGCTACATGTCCCTGCTCCGGCAAAGCGGCTACGACGGCGCACTGGTGATGCACAGCCTGGAAGAGGCGGAGGTGCCGTCCAGCGCCGCCTACGTGCGACGGTTCATGTAACGATCGGCCGGGGCAATCCTACCGGTATCGTGGCACGGCGTGTGCACGCTGACGGTTTCGTACCGTGTCGGTGTTGCTGCCGGCAAGAAGGAGTGTCCTGCGATGCCTGTTGCCGCACACCGCCTAGCCGAGAATCCGCTGTTAGGGCCGGACGACGTGCCGCCCTTGCATCAGGGTTGGAAGGTCATTTGCGCCTTCAATGCCGGCGCGATTAAGGTTGGACGGGAGACGCTTCTGCTGTTGCGGGTGGCGGAGCGACCGGAGCGGGCGGCGCCGCAACCTGGCGACCAGGAGATTGACCTGCGCGGCGACGCCCCGAACCTCCAGCCCGTTGATCCCTCGCTGTCGGCGGATGACTATATCGCCGTTCCCATGCTGGACGACGGCCCGGAGCGCCAGGTGGTGGTTCGCTATATCCGCCGGGACACGTCGGGAATGGACGCCAGCGATAGCCGGCTGCTGAAGAAGGGCGCGGAGACGTATCTCACGTCGATTTCCAGCTTTCGCCTTGCCCGCAGTACCGACGGCATCCATTTCACGGTCGAGCCGGGAGCCGCGATGCGCCCTACGGAACCGCTGGAGCGCTACGGCATTGAGGATCCGCGCATCACGGAGATCGATGGCCTCTATTATATCAACTACACCGCCGTATCGGAGCACGGCATCTGCACGGCCCTGGCCAGCACGCGCGACTTTGTGACTTATGAAAAGCACGGCGTCATCCTACCCCCGGAAAACCGCGACGTGACGATCTTTCCGGCAAAGATCGGCGGGCGTTACCGCACCTTGCACCGGCCCGTACCGAAGGAAGTCGGCGTGCCGGCCGTCTGGTTCGCCTCCTCCGACAATCTGCGCGATTGGGGAGAGCATCGCTTCTGCTTTGGCTCGCGGCCGGGAACGTGGGATAGCAAGCGCATCGGCGGCGGGGCGGTGCCCTTTCTGACGGCGCGGGGCTGGCTGGAGATCTACCACGGCGTCAATCCCGATGGACAGTACGCCCTCGGCGCCGCCTTGCTCGACCAGGCGGAGCCCTGGAAGGTGCTGGCCCGCTCGCCGGAGCCGATCCTCAAGCCGGAAGCGCCGTTTGAAACGGAGGGCTTCTTTGGCAATGTCGTCTTTTCCTGTGGCTGCGTGCTGGATGGCGACCACCTGCGTGTGTACTACGGCGCTGCCGACACGGTGACGGCGGCGGCCGACTACAGCCTGGACGACATTCTGGCCAGCTTGAAAAGGGAAGGGTAAGCGGCATGGTAGCTGCCACGGTTGGTTTGGGTCTGGTCGGCGCCGGAGGTAGCTTCGGCGCCTTCATTGAAAGCGCCCTGCGCGATGTCGACGGCGCGAAACTCGTGGCCATCGCCGACGTCAACGAAAAGGCGTTAGCGCACGCGAAGGAGGAGTTGGGTGTCGCCAGCGCCTACAATGATTGGCAACAACTGGCGGACGACGGGCAAGTCCAGGCCGTGATTGTGGCGTCACCCCCCTTCACGCAGTACGAAATCGCCCACGGCATATTGCAACGCGGTAAGGCGCTGTTCCTGGAGAAGCCGGGTTCGGTCCACCTGGACGATCTACGCGCGCTGGTGGACCTGCAGCGATCCAAACGTATTCCCGCGACGATTGACTACGTCATGCGCTGGAATCCGCTCCTGGACGTGGTTCGCCAGGTACGCGCCGGCAACTGGCTGGGGGAACTGCGGTCGGCCCAGTTCGTCAACTATGCCCAGG
Source organism: Chloroflexota bacterium (assembly GCA_051003235.1). Classification (GTDB taxonomy): domain Bacteria; phylum Chloroflexota; class UBA4733; order UBA4733; family UBA4733; genus UBA4733. Next base: position 15,640 of record JBPCLN010000323.1, read on the forward strand.
ACGAAGTGTTGCCGCCGGAGCACTGGTTCTGGAATCGCGAGAAGAGTGGCGGCATCTTCATCGAACATGGCGTGCATTTTTTCGATCTCTACGGCGAGCTGGCGGGCGCGCCGCCGAAGGAAATTACGGCGATCCGCTCGATTCGCGACAATGCGGCGCCCGGCGGCCGCGTTGATCAGGTGGAATGTACGGTATTGCATGACGATGGCGTGATCTGCTCCTATTTTCACGCCTTCAACCGGCCGAAGGCGCTCGAACGGCAACAGGCGCTGCTGGCCTTCGACCGAGGATTCATCACCGTCCAGGGCTGGGTTGCCGACGCGATCGAACTGGATGGCTGGGTGGACGACGCTGCTGTTACCGCCCTGACCGGCCTGCCGCACCTCACGCAGCAGTCGGTCCAGCCGTTCGACAAGGATCTCCATGGCCGCGACGTCAACTGGCGTGCTGCCAATAAAGTGACCTTGCGCTTTAGCCTCCCTTATAACCGCGACGAGAGCTATCGCCGGCAGGTGGCGAAGGGTCTGAGTGATCTGGCGCAGCGGGTGCATAACCCCGATCACGTCCAGCGCGTCACCCTAACCGACGCCCTTCGTAGTCTCGCTGTTGCTTGTGTCGCCACCGGCACGGCGACCATCGACCAGGCGCGCGACATCTATGCACGATATACGCCGGACGGACGGTGAGAGGGCACTCTCTCCTGACCCTTCCCCAAGAGCGTCCGTTTTTTCGGTTTTCATCGTCATTCGAGAGCATCGGCGACAGCCTGCTCCGGCGTCATGGCCTGCCCTTCCGTCCACGCTTGGGCTTGCTCCTCTGTGCTCAGCGCCTGGCGAGCGGGGGCCAATCTACGCTCGAGTGTCGCCCGCGCCGACGCCGCCAGAGCTCGGTTGATCTGTGTACGCAGCGCTGCCGCGGCCCCGGCTAACCGTATGGACCGCCGCGGTGTCTCCTGAACTGCCGCCAGCGCAGCCCGCACCTCCAAGGCACGGGGCAACGGTGCCTCCGCGAACTCAGGAACGCCGTCCAGGCCATTGTCTCGAGCGAGGATCAAGGTCTCGACCACCTGCGTCTCCGCCACCATCCAATCGCCACGCTCGAGAGCGAGGTCGGCCAGTTGGGCGTGTACCCAGGCAACAGCGGGCAACCACTGGTCCCCAAGCCGGCGATAGAGCGCCAGCGCCTCCGTGTAGAGGCTCGCGGCTTCTCCATCGTTACCCTGCGCGTGGGCCACACTCGCCAATCTGATGAGGGTCTCGGCGACGGCCGATCGCCAGCCGAGCGCGCTCAGCATGGGAAGGCAGGCGACGAACGCCGCGCGGGCGCGCTTATGGTCGCCTTCATACAGCGCGATCTGCCCCAGGTGCGCCTGCATCACCGTGCTATTCAACCCATCTCCGACGGCCTGGACGAGGCGGAGCGCCTCGGCGCTTGCCGCCCACGCGCCCAGGCACTCCTTGGAGCGTTCAATGGCCGCGCTGTTCGCAATCCGGAAGATGCCGTGCATGAGCGCGTAGGCGATCGGCCATGGCTCGCCGACGCCACGGGCCAGGGTAAGGCTCTCCTCCAGCACCTGTGCAGCCTCCTGGTCCTTGCCACCCCGCCACAGCGACCACCCTAAGTAGCGAGCGCAACGGACAGCCGCTGGCGGTCGCCTATCTCGCGACAGAGTGCCAAGCTCTCGGCGAGCAGCCCCTGTGAGCGGACCAGACCGTTCATGAAACCTGCAAGGACCCCGATAGTGAACCGCGCTTGCGCCACCACGTCCATCGGCGTAGCCGCACTGAGTGTCAGCGCCTGATCCAACCAGGCGAGCCCCTCGCGATGGTGATCATGGAAGTGCCAGAACCAGCGCAGATTCCCGGCCAGGCGTAGACCGATCTCCATCGCCGACATACCGTCCGCTTGTTGCTTCTGTTCAGATTGTTCGAAGCACCAGGCCAGGGCGGCCCGCAGGTTGTCGTGTTCTTGCTCCAGCTGGTCGAACCAGCGCAGCGCGCGGGGCCCCCGTGAGCTCCCGATCGGCGTGTTCCGACAGAGCTAGAGGTCTTTTCCGCGTGACCTCGTTGCGATTGCGTCAAGTTTGTCATGCGGAGAGTTTGGCTTGATCGACGAAGTGATCAATTGCGGCGTCGAGTTTGTCGAAGGCTGGCCGAAGGATGCGGT
>JBPCLN010000324.1:0-3112 GCA_051003235.1 Chloroflexota bacterium
GCGTTGCCCAGGAGCGTGCGGACCAGAAAGCCGCCGACAAGGGCGCCGATCAAGCCAATGACCATGTCCCCCAGCACCCCGAAGCCGGAACCCCCCAGTACCAGGCCAGCTAGCCAGCCGGCGATGACGCCGATGATGATCCAGCCGACAATTGCCGTGAGCATCTGCTCCCCTTTCCCATGCGTGGACGCTTCCGGCCAGGGCGCTTCCCGGCCGGTTCTGGTGGCGGTCCCGCGACGACACTCCATCCTTCAGAGCAAGGACATGGGCCTCCCCACCACCGATGCGGCGTTCCCGGACCCTGCTCTCGCCCCCGGCGGTCCCCTGGAACCGTCTTGGGACACGAGAAACGCAACCTTCGTGCCAACCACGCGAGCGGACGACGACACACGGGGCGCCCGGCCGAACGGTATCGAGCACCGACGCACGTTCCCGAGCGAGGAGTACCGCGGTTCCGGCCGAAGTGACTACGCGGCGGCCTTGCCAGGCGCCACAGACTTGTTGAACGCGTTGCAGCGGCGTGGGCTAGTGGTAGCGCCAGCGTCCTCGGCAGATCAGGAGGGCAGCGGTCGGTATCTCCGACTTCGGGACGGCGGACGGGCGGCGGATGCCATCGGTACCGGTGCGAAGGCGGCGGCCAGGAAGCCGAACCCGGGCGTGTTCACCAAGGCGCGGGAGCAGTGGGGCGAGTCGGCGCACGCGCTCGCCATTGGCGACACCGTCGCTGCTATCAAGATGGCCGGCAAGCTCGGGCGCCTGCCTCGGGCTGCTTTCTAGAGGGCTTCACGCCCGCCGCGTACGGGAGCGCGACCCCCGGCCACCTCCATCTGGCCTTCGTCGCCGATGGCGGCGCGGCAAGGTCAGCGGTGCTGCTTGCTTCCGGTGTGCTTTCGAATGCAAGAGAAGTGCGCTCTCCGCACCTTCCCACAGTAGCGCATGGAGGCGAAGTTCGGTCTCCAAATGGGTAAGCTAACGACTCTTTGCTTGCCTCCCGGTGCCCGATGTTGCCTGCTACCATAGGGATGATAAGTTCTGTTATCACGCATACGCAGGAAGGGGTGTGGGTCGTGGCGAGCGTCACATGCCGGGACTGCGGATGGAGCAAAGCGGTCAAGCAGCCGATAACTCGGCGGCGCTGTGGACGGTGCCGCTCCCGGCATCTACACATGGAGGTGTTCGCCAGCGACAGTGCGATCATGCGTGAGCATTCGCAAGTGGAAAGCCGGGAGGTCAGGATCCAAACAAACAAGGTGTTAGCCGGGATCGTCTGGAGTCTCACTGTCGGATTGCCCATTGTGGGCATATTCTTGGGACAGGTTGTGGGCGCGCTCCTTGGTCTCGCGGGTGGCGTGGTGACGAACATCCTCGGTAGCCGTGTGAGTCTCCGCATTGATCGCATCGAACGGCACACTTCGGATGGATAGCCTTTCGTCAGCACTTGTGTCGCGCCAAGCTGTGGCGCAGGCCCCCAGCGATGACCAGCTCATCGCCATGTGGCTGCACGGCCGGCCGCCGCACACGGTGCGTGCCTACGCTGGCGACGTGGCGCGTTTCCGGGCCTTCGTCGACAAGCCGCTCGCCCGGGTAACGTTACCCGACCTGCAGGCCTTCGCCGACGCGCTGCAGCCGCTCGCCGCCTCTAGCCAGGGACGCACGCTGTCCGCTGTCAAGAGCCTGCTGCGCTACGCCCATGGCCTGGGCTACCTGCCGTTCGATGTGGGCAAGCCGCTGCGCCTACCCCCGCACCGGGAGACGCTCGCCGATCACATCCTCGACGAGCCGGACGTACAGCGGATGCTGGCGCTGGCGACGGATCCCCGCAACCGGGCGATCCTGTATTGCCTCTACGGCGCCGGCGTGCGCGTGTCCGAACTTTGCGCGCTCACCTGGTCGGACGTGCAGCCGCGCGGGGAGAGCGCCCAGATCAACGTCTACGGCAAGGGGGCGAAGACGCGCCATATCCTGCTGCCACCGCGCGCCTGGCGCGAGCTGCGCGGCCTGGGCGTCCGCGCCGGCGGCGAGCCGGTGTTCGTCTCGCGGCTGGGCGACCGGCTGTCGGAGAGCCAGGTCCGCCGGATCGTGCGCCGCGCCGCCGTGTGCGCCGGCATCCAGCTGGCCGTGACGCCGCACTGGCTGCGCCACAGCCACGCCAGCCACGCGCTGGAGCACCAGGCGCCGGTGCATCTCGTGCAAGCAACGCTGGGGCATAGTAACCTGGCGACCACGGGGAAGTACTTGCACGCCCGGCCGGGCGAGTCCAGCGGCCGCTACCTGCCGCTGTAAGGAAAGAGGACAGGTACTGGATGAAGAGTCAGAGAGATCCCCTTGTGGTGTTCACTGTCGACCAAGTGCTTGGGCTCACCGGTTTGTCGGAGCGTCAACTTCGCTATTGGGATAAGACGGAGTTTTTTATTCCCGGCTACGAAGGGAATCGTCGGCGAACACCATACGGACGGATCTATCTCTACCGTGACGTCGTTGGCCTACGGGCGCTCTCCATTCTGCGCAACCAATATCACGTGCCACTCCAGGAGCTCCGGAAGGTAGGGCAATGGCTCAGGGGACATTATCAGACGCCCTGGTCGAGCTTGAGATTCTTGGTGAGTGGCCGCCACGTCTTTTTTGTAGAGCCGGAGACCGGTCTCCGGCTCAAACCTCATGAAGCGCGACAGGCAATTCTGCCTACCATCGAGATGGCAGTCATCGCGAGCGATATGCGGATGCGCGCGCTGCGCCTTCGGGAGCGTGGACCGGACGAACTTGGCCAAATTACGCGGCATCGGTATGTCGAGAGCAATGCCTGGGTATTGGCGGGGACGCGGGTGCCGACTGCGGGCGTCTGGGACTTTCACAACGCCGGCTATGACACTGAGACGATCCTTGCTGCCTATCCATCACTCACACCTTTGGATGTGGAGCGCGCTATCGAATTTGAACGGCACCGTCGCCAGCGGGCCGGTTAGTTCGTCGACCACCGTGCGCAGTACATGTACTTTCTGATTGATGAAGACACCGATGCACGCATTGCCGACACGCTTCGCGCTCGAGGCCACACCGTGGAGTTCTCCAAAGATGTGCTCGGACGCTCGGCGCCTGACCCTCTCGTCGCTGC
>JBPCLN010000325.1:0-10480 GCA_051003235.1 Chloroflexota bacterium
CCAGAACGTCAACCAGGCGATGTCATACAGAAAGTCGCCGTACATCAGGCAGCCCCAGTCGATAACACCGGTGAGGCGGTCGCCGTCAATAAAGACATTCCGGTTCAAGAGGTCGCTGTGAATCACATGCCGGTCGTTCGGGCACTGCACTGCCAGGCCCTCCAGGCAGGCGTAGGCCGAATCGAACGCCGTCAGCCCATTCGGCGATTGGCGCAGGCGCTCTCGCCAGCCGTACGTCCGCGCGCTGACGTCGTCCTCTCCGACCGCGAGGAGCACGGCTTGCCAACTTGGGGACGTCCCGTTGCCGGCGCTGTCTACACCGCCATAGCCCGACGTGGCGGACAGATCAATGCCGCGGGCGGCGTCGAGGGCCGTGAACAGCGCGGGCAGGACGCGTCGTAATTGCGGGCCGTCCGCCTGTTCGAGAAAGTCGCCGAACACCCGCTCGGTAATCGCATAGTAACCGTCGAAGGCTTCGCCAATGGCGACGACCGGCGGCACAGGCAACGCGGCGCTCGCATAGGTCGCGGCGATCCTATCCCGCTCAAAGTCCTCCCGCAGTGCGGCAAAGCGGACGACATAGTTCCGGCTGCGGCGGGTAAAGCTGTACGCCTGCGACCATGCGCCCGCGCCAATCGGTGCGACGTCCGCGGGGGCCTCACCGTAAAGCACGCCGAGAAAGGCCGCCGCCGCCGAGCGATCGACGGTGGGATGGTGTAGTGCAGTCATTGGTCGCGTGGCTCCTCCGAGTGTGGATGTCATGACGCCGCTTGCATTGGTCACGCGCTGCGCCACCGGGTCAGCAGGGGCATCACTGCAAGTATGCCAGACGATGCCGGAGCCTCGATGGAGCCGGCGCTGGAGCGCCTTACCGGACTCTCCAGGCCGCCTGCCGGCCTGCTGCTACACTGATGCCGACACGCGGCGAAGCCGCAACCGTATGGGAGGGCGCGATGGATACGCTGCTGGCATGCAATATGGCTGCCCTGGATACCGCCGGCCGGGCGCGCCGACAGGAGCTCGCCGCGCACTTGCAGACCGCGACGCAGGAGGTGCTGGAGCGGCCCGACGGCTTTGCCTTTCGCTACCCGGCCGACACGCTGTTCACTGCCGCCGAGTTCATTACCCTGGAGATGCGGTGTTGCCCCTTCTTCCGCTTCCGGCTGGACGTGGCGCCGGACGGCGGTCCGCTCTGGCTGGCCATCACCGGTGGCGAAGGAGTGAAAGCCTTCCTCGTGGCCGAGTTGGGGCCGGCACTGGGGGTAGCGGGAGCGCCGTGAGCCTCCTGACGCTCTATGGCGCCGCGGCGGTCACGCTTATGCTCGTGGCCTATGCGCTCGAATCGCGCGCCGCCGGTTGGGTGCTCGTTTTCGCCCTGGCCTGCGCCGCCTCCTCGCTCTATGGCTGGCTCGCCGGCGCCTGGCCATTCGGCGTCGTGGAGGGGGTATGGGCGGTGATCGCGGTGCGGCGCTGGCAGCGCCGGCGCACGTGATCCGGCCGAGCGGCTTGCCGGAGTAGTGATCGGCGTATTAGACTCCGCACGTTGGTACCGCGTATGGTGTGGCTTGATAACCAGGCGACGGCAGAGATGACCGAAGAGGAGCACGGTTGATGGACAAAGATAATTCCGGGACGTTTTCCTCCCTGTTGCAGGAGGATCGGCGCTTCCCGCCACCGGCCGAGTTTGCCGCTCAGGCCACCGTGGATTCGTCCGACGTGTACGCGCGGGCCACGGGCGACCCGGAAGCCTTCTGGGCGGAACAGGCGCAACAAGTGGACTGGTTCACGCCGTACGAGCGCGTCCTGGAATGGGAGGCGCCATGGGCGAAATGGTTCGTCGGCGGCACCCTCAACGCCGCCTATAACTGCGTCGACCGCCATCTGAAGACCTGGCGGCGCAACAAGGCGGCGATCATCTGGGAGGGCGAGCCGGGCGAGCAACGGGTCTTGACCTATCGCGACCTCTACCGGGAAGTCAATCAGGCGGCACTGGCCTTGCGCGCCATGGGCGTTGGCAAGGGCGATACGGTCGCCATCTACCTCCCCATGATTCCGGAGGCGGTGATAGCCATGCTCGCCTGCGCTCGTCTGGGCGCGCCCCACACCGTGATCTTCGGCGGGTTCAGCCCGGAGTCGCTGTGCGAGCGCATTAACGACGCCAAGTGCAAAGTGCTTATCACCGCCGACGCCGGTTACCGACGCGGCAACCTGGTGGCGCTGAAGGCCAATGCCGACGCCGCTCTGACGGGGGAGACCCCGACCCTGAAGCACGTCCTCGTGGTGCAACGGGTAGGCGAGAAGGCGAACGTGACCATGCTGGCGGGACGCGACGTCTGGTGGCATGAGGCCGTGGCGCCGCACGCCGGCAAGGAGATCGCCCCGGAACCGGTCGACTCCGAGCATCCGCTGTACATTCTGTACACTTCCGGCACTACCGGACGGCCCAAAGGCCTGTTACATACGACGGGCGGCTACCTGGTCGGCACAATGACCACGACGCGCTGGATTTTTGATCTCAAGGATGAAGACGTCTACTGGTGTACCGCCGACGTCGGCTGGGTCACGGGCCACAGCTACATCGTCTACGGCCCGCTCGCCAACGGCGCGACCCAGGTGATGTACGAGGGGGCGCCGGACTGGCCGGACAAGGATCGCTTCTGGGCCCTAATCGCCAAGTACGGCGTCACCATCCTCTATACCGCGCCGACTTCCATCCGCACCTTCATGCGCTGGGGCACAGAGTATCCGGAACGGCACGACCTTTCCAGCCTGCGCCTGCTGGGCAGCGTCGGTGAGCCGATCAACCCGGAAGCCTGGATCTGGTATCGCGACCACATCGGCGGCGGCCGCTGCCCGGTCGTGGACACCTGGTGGCAGACGGAGACCGGGATGATCCTGATCTCGCCCCTGCCTGGACTCACCACGACGCGGCCCGGTTCGGCCACCTTTCCCTTCCCCGGCGTCGAGGCCGATATCCTCGACGAGCAGGGCAATCCGGTACCCCTGGGATCCGGCGGCTATCTGGTGATCAAACGCCCCTGGCCGGCCATGATGCGCACAATCTGGGGCGACCCCGACCGCTACGTCAGCCAGTACTGGAGCAAATACCCCGGCATCTACCTCACCGGTGACGGCGCGCGGCGGGACGAGGACGGCTACTTCTGGCTCCTGGGCCGTGTCGACGACGTGTTGAACGTGTCGGCCCACCGCATCGGCACCATGGAGTTGGAGAGCGCCCTGGTCAGCCACCCGGCAGTGGCGGAGGCGGCCGTGATCGGCATCACCCACGAGATCAAGGGGCAAGCGCCGGCGGCTTTTGTGACGTTGCGCGGTGGCGTGGAGCCAACCGAAGCCTTGAAGAAGGAACTCAGCGACCATGTCGCCAAGAAGATCGGCGGCATCGCCCGGCCGGAAAAGGTCTTCTTCACCGCGGAACTACCGAAGACGCGCAGCGCCAAAATCATGCGCCGCCTCCTGCGCGATATCGCCGAGGGCCGCGTGGTGGGCGACACGACGACCCTCACCGACCCGGCCGTGCTGGCCGACATCAAGACCCGCTATGCGCAAGAAGAGGGGTGAGGGGAGCGGGCCTCGTCAGGGCGCGAGCGGCAACTCCACCGCCGCGCCCGTGTCCGCCGAACGGAAGACAGCTTCGGTGAAGTCCATATAGCGGACGCCATCGGCGAAGGATGGTTCTGGGTCACGCCGGCCGCTGCGGATGGCGGCGATAAAGTCCGCCTCCACGGTCCAGGCCCGCGCCTCCTCCGGCGTGATCGGTATCTCGCGCAGTTCCGGCTCGCCGGATCGGGCGCCGAGGATGCGGTCGGCCTGGAAGCCGTATTTCAGCGTGCCGGCGCTGCCGTACAGCTCGATGCTGTTCATGCCCGGCTGCCGGGCGACGGCACTGAAGAGGAAGCTGCCTAGCCCCCCTCGCGCCAGGTCGGCAGCCACGGTGATGGCGTCCGGCCGGTCGACACGCTGCATACGCCCATCCTGACCGAGGCGCTCGGGTGTGGCCGTGAAGGCGCGCGCCACGACCCGCCTGGCGTCGCCGACCCAACGCCCGGTCACCTCCGCCAGCATACCGACGTTCAGGGTGTTGACGCCGGAGATGGCGCCGTTCTGTCGCCAGTGCAGCGGCGCGCCGGGGTCCACATATTCGTCGCTGTACGAACGCACATTGAGGTGATAGAGATCGCCCAGGTAGCCGCCGGCGATCAGACGGCGCATGACCTTGTCCCCGCGCATGTAGTGGGGGGGCGGACACAACATGGTGGTGCGGTCGGAGCGCTCGGCGCCGGCTAGCATGAGGCGGGCGTCCGCGGCGGTCATCCCCATCCGCGCCTGGCAAAACACGTGCTTCCCGGCGTCCAAGGCGGCGAGGGAGACCTGGCGATGGAGGTATGGCGGGGTCCCAATCACCACGGCGTCAATGCCCTCCGCCGTGACGAGGTCTTGCCAGCGCTGAAAGGTGCGCCCAATGGCAAATTCCTGGGCGGCGCGTTCTGTAGAAGCCGGCGTACTGTTGCTCACGGCGACTAGCGAGACGCCCGGGATGGTGTTAAGCCCCGGAATATGACGCTGCCGGACAATGCCGCCCAATCCGACGATGCCGATGCGAACCGCTTGTTCAACCACTGGATGACGCCTCCCGACCACACGTTCGTCTGTCGGGAGGATAGCAGAAATCTGGCAAGGCACGTCCGTCCAAAGCCGGAGCGGGGCCACATACGACGGTCGCGGCCCCGATGGCGCTTACTTGGCGGGCGCTGTCACCGAAGCCGTGGCGGTGATGACGCCTGCCGGTACCGGCGCCGTACCGCCGTGGGCAAAGACGCCCGAACCGGTAAACAACCAGATGATACCGAGAATGACGACGATGGCGACGGCAATCAGGATCAACACTGTGACCATATTGATGCCGGCGGCCACTGCCGAACCGCCGTTATCGTTCGGCGGTACCGACCCGGGAGTGTTGACATTCACTTGACTCATATGGTGGTTCCTCCGTGTCGTTGACCGCTAGCCGGCGACGGCGCCGGACAGCGTGGGGAATCCCCCCTAACAGTCCAGTGAGCAAGCCGCGTGCCAGGAAGCAGCCGCGCCGGCTTCACCCCGCGGCCAGGACATTCGGCCGCAACTGGCCGACGAGATAGAGCGAGCCGGTAACGCAGACCAACCCGTGCGGGCCGGCGCGATTCCGTGCCTGGTCCAGGGCGGCGGCGGCGTCCCGCTCTACCCACACAGCGACGCCGGGGGCTGCTCCCATTTCCGCGCGCAGTGCGTGCGGCTCGACGCTCTGCTCGCGGCCCCAGTCGGAGCCGGCGCTGATCTGCGTGAGGATCACGGTGCCGGCCACGGCGAGGAGGGGCGCGAGCGTTGTCGCCGCGTCATGGCCCCGACGCATAGCGACGACGCAGACCGGACGTTGCTCCGGGTAGAGCAAGCGGAGGGCGGCGGCGAGCGCCGCCATCTTCTCCGGGTTGTGGGCCCCGTCGAGGAGGACCACGGGCGTGCCGGCAATGGTTTCCAGCCGGCCGGGTATCCGGCACGTCGCCAAGCCACGGCGGAGCGCCGGCTCGTCCACCGAGTAGCCGTGGCCGGCAAGGGCGCCGGCGGCGGCGACGGCCAGGGCGGCATTGTCGACCTGGTGCCGTCCAAGCAGGCCGATTTCGAGGTCCCGATACGATGCCCCGGGCATGTCCAGATCAAATTGCGCGCCGGCGCGATCAAGGCGCTGCGGCTGCACTCGTATCTCCTTTCCCAGCCGCCAGAGCGGAATACCCGCCCGCTCGGCGCGTGCGCGGATAATGGCGAGGACGGCCGGCTGCCTTGCGCCCGTGATGGCGGTGGCTCCCGGCTTCAGGATTCCCGCCTTATCCTGGGCTATCGCCTCCACGGTGTCGCCCAATAGCTCCATATGGTCGAGGCCAACATTGGTGAGCACGCTGACCAGCGGCTGCAGGACATTCGTGGCGTCCCAGGTACCGCCCAGTCCCACCTCCACCACCACCGGCCGCGCCTGCCGGGCAGCAAACCAGGCAAAAGCCAGGGCGACGACGAGTTCAAACCAGGTCGGCGGCCCCTCCGGCCAATCGGCGGCGGAGAGGAGCGGCGCCGTTTGCTCCTGAAGGACCGCGAATTCATCGGGTGCAATCGGAAGACCGCCGAGCATCAGGCGTTCGCGCACGGTCGCCAAATGCGGCTTGCTGTGCAGCCCCACCGGGTAGGCGGCCGCCTGGAGGATTGCCGCCAGCAGGTGGCAGGTCGAACCCTTGCCGGAGGTGCCCCCAACGTGAATGGCGGGCAGCCGATCCTGCGGATCGTGGAGGAGGTGTAACAGCCGGCGCATGCGCTCCAGCGTCGGCCGAGCGCCGCGGGGCGACGGTCGCGCCAGAGCCCAGAGCCGCGCCTCCAGGGCCGTATCGTCGTGACCGTCGCCCGTCATTGGGCGCTCCCGCCCTTAACCACGACCGAAGAGACGCCAGAAAACGTTGCCATCGCTATTGGCCTCGATCGGTAGCGGTTCGGGAAGGTCGAGCGGCCGATCTTCCACGATCGCCCGCGGCTGATCGTCGAGCAGGGCCTGGGCCACGGCGGGGCCAAACTCGTCGCGCAGGCGTACAAAAGCGGGCTGGAGGGCCGGAGGCCGCGTCAGCGGGTCGTGGGCGTCGCTGGCGATGGCGTGGCAGAGGTGGTGGGTAATCGCCAAACGGCAGACACGGGCGGCGGCCCGGCCCAGCCCGCCCAGCAGGCTGATGGCCGACAGTTGCACGAGCGCGCCGTGCGTCACCCACGTATACAGCTTCTCCGGCTCCCGCTGAACCTGGGCGTTGCGTTCGGGGTGGGCGATCACCGGCACGTAGCCCTCCGTTTGCAGCGCGAAGAGCGTTTGATCAACGTATATCGGCAAGGCCTGGAAGGGCAATTCGACGAGCACATAACGGGAACCGTTGAGGGGCAGGAGCTCCTGGCGGCGAAGCCGAGCCGGGGTATCAGGCTCCAGGTAGATCTCGCTTCCCAACAGCAAGGAGACGTTGATTCCGGCGAGGGCCACCGCTTGCCGTACCTCGTCAAGGCGGGCCGCCATGGCCGTGCCGCCGCCACCGTGCTGCAATACCTCCTCTGAGTGGCTCGTCGCTACCAGTACACCGCTGCCGCCGGCCGCCGCCGCCCGCACCAGGGCGATCGACGTGTCAAGATCGGCCGGGCCATCGTCCAGAGCAGGAAGGATGTGGGTATGCAGATCAACGTAGCCGGGCAGGAGGGTGGTCCGGATCATCGACGTGGCACGTGTGTCATACCGGTGTGAGTATATTGCCCAACAGGCCACGGGCGGGATGGGCATGGTTGAGGGCCGCCCCCAGAATGTGGGCGTGGACACGCTCCAACAGGTCGCGCGCACTGCGCATGTCACCCCGCCGGCTCGTACCGCTGTCCGCCACGAGCAGCACGCCGTCCACGCGCGCCGCGAAGAGGGCGCTGTCCGCCAGGGCGGCGAGCGCCGGCGTGTCAAACAGGACGATGTCGGCAAACTCCAATAAGCTGCTCATCAGGCCGTCCATTCGCGGCGAATTGAGCGTCTGGGCCGGGTTGACTGCCTGCGGGCCGGCTGGCAAGAGGCGCACGCCCGGCGCGGCGGTGTCGAGCAGCGCCGTCTCTAACGCCAGTTCGCCGGCCAGCACATTCACCAGGCCAGGGGCCTCGGCCGTGCCGAAGATCGCATGCTGGACGGGGCGGAGCAGGTCGGCGTCGACGACAATCACCTGCTTCCCGGATTGGACGAAGGCCACGGCCAGGTTGGCGACGATCGTACTCTTGCCGCTCCCCACCTGCGGTGAGGCGACGGCCAGCGTCCGTAAGGGTCGATCCACGTCGGCGAACTGCACATTCGTCCGCAAGCGGCGAAACGCTTCCGCCGCGGCCGAGGTGGGCTCGGTCAGGGTAATCAGGCTTTCTTGGGGAAGAACCGCGGGCACGCCGTACCTACCTTCTTGCGCCGCTCACCGGCTGCTGGATGTTTGTCTCCTGGGTGTGGCCATTGGCGCCGGGCGGGACGAACGGGGGGAGTGGGACGCCACGAAAGTGCGGGAGGTTGCCCAACAACCCCATCGCCAGACCGGCCTCAATATCGTGTTCCGTCCGCAGGCGATCGTCCCAGACGTCCAGCACGTACGCAGCGCCGCAACCGAGCAGGAACCCGAGCAAGAGACCGGCGAGGACGTTCGTCTTGGACTTTGGTTTGTTCGGGCTGCCCGGTACGGCGGCGCTGTGAACCACTTGCACATCGACATCTGGATTGAGATGGGAGAGATTGTACTCCGTTTGCTTGGTGATAAACAACTGGGTCAGGGTGTTGGCAATCGCCGCCGCCCGGCTGGCATCGGTATCATCTACCGTCAGACTGATTGTGAGGGAGTTGTTATCCGACGTCGCCGTGATCATGTGCGCCAGTATGTCCGGCGAAATGTCGAGCTTCAGTTGCGTATCGAGTTGCCCCAACAACTGCTGGCCAGTGATGTTTTCGGCGTAGTTGGAGAGCAAGTTTTGGGCAGCAAGACCGTTGCCATAGTCGAATTTCGCCGGCGTCACGGATATCGTCGTGGCCGCGCGATAGATCCTCGTCGTGACCTTGCTGTAGACGCCGGCAACGCCGCCGCAGATCAGGGCGCATGCGAGGATGACCAACCAGCGGCGGCGAAGGGCAGCCAGGACATCAACGACGCGCATTCAGCCCCTTCCAGCGTTCCGTTTTGACTATAGGGGCAGACGGCCGATGCTGTCAACAAAAACGACGAGACGTCAGCGCGTGCTGGTTCCTGGCGTTGACCGTCGCGGCGCCTTGGCGGTATACTCTGCGCCGGTAGACAAGCGCCGCGCTGTGCCTGGTGGTGCTGAACGGCGCAGCATGAGCCAGGGGTGTTCGGCATGGAGGGATGACCGAGCGGTTTATGGTGGCCGTCTTGAAAACGGCAGAGGTGATGAGCCTCCGGGGGTTCGAATCCCTCTCCCTCCGCCGAAGGTCAGCCCCAATTCAATATGGAGAGGTCGCATAGTGGTCTAGTGCGGCGGTTTGCTAAACCGTTGTGGGAGCAATCTCACCCAGGGTTCAAATCCCTGCCTCTCCGCTCCCTCCCATTGAAACCTCACCGGGCTGCGACTAGGCCGGGTCTGCCGGCAGATCGACCGCAGCGTGGCGTACCGGGTCGGCAAGGGGTTCCGACACATCATCGCCACCGCGCAGCGCCCGACCGTAGGCCCAGTACACGTTGAGCCCGTAGTTGACGCCGAAGGCGAGCAGCACGCCCAGCGCATTCGCCGCCAGGTAATGGATGCCGGTGTAGCGCGTGCATAACTGGACGACGGCAATGTTCACGACCAGGCTCACCAGCGAGACGCCATTAAAGCGCAGGAAGCGGTCGAACGCCGGGCGAGGGTGGTGAAACGTCCACCGATCATTCAGCAAATAGTTGCAGATGATCGCCGATTCAATGGCGATCACATTGGCCAGCAATAGCGATAAAAGGAACCGGCCATGCACCAGATAGAGCAGGCCCTCATTGACACCGAAACCGATGACGCCCACCGTGCCGAAGCGCATTAAGCACAGGATCGGCACGCGCCATCGTTCCGGCGTTAGGCGCAGCGCGAGGGTGAGGGGAAACGCGAAAGTGTCGCGTTTGCTCATCCCAGTTACTCGCCGCGTCGCGGCGATTCCCAGCGCCGTGACGGGCGGTCGCGGGAATCCTCGCGCTCGTTCCGGCGGTCGAATGGGCGCGCCGGCCCCCGATCAGGAGTATCGTTCCGCGGGCGGTCACCGAAGCGTCCCTCCGGTCGACCGAAACCGCCCGCCGGCGGCCGCTCACTAAACCGCGGCCGATCGTCCGGGCGCCGGGGCCCGGCATACCCACCACGATCGCCGTAACTGGGCCGGTCACTCGGGGGGCGATCATTGTTGCGGTCACCAAAGCCGCCGGACGGACCGCGGCTGCCGAAGTCGCCGCGCGGCCGCTCTTCCGGTCGGCGCGGTGGAGCCGGGGTCTCTGGGCGAGGGCGGGCGGTCCCCAGTTCCGCGACCAGACGCTCCAACTTGTCCACCCGCGCCAGCACCTCCGTCAGCGATTCCGCCGCCGGCCGGCGGATAGCGGCGCCGAGCAATTCCTCCGCCAGTTCCTCCGCCGTCACACCTTCGCGATCCGCCCGGCGGCGCAGCCGTCGCCGCAGGTCAGTTGATAGCCGCAATGTGACGGTGCTGGCATCGTCACTCACGGCGACGGCCTCCTCGGCATCGTCGTCCATGACCATTACCTCGTCCAACGTCTCTTCATCCTCGTCATCGTCATCGTCATCGTCGTCACTGCCCGCAATAGCGACCGCAGCATCGCCGGTTGGGCTGACCGCACCGGTCGCCGGCGTTTCCTCCTCCGGCGTGCGGTCCGCGGGGGCTGCCTTGGTCATTGCTTCGTCTGCCATCCTGGCC
>JBPCLN010000326.1:0-10977 GCA_051003235.1 Chloroflexota bacterium
CCGCCTTCTCGCTGCTCTTGCCGGTGGCCTTGCGGACGAACCAGCGCACCGGGTCGAAGTACTGGTCGGCCACCTTCTCTTTGATCGGGATGATGGCGTTGTCGGTGATGTGAATGTGCTCCGGGCAGACTTCGGTGCAGCACTTGGTGATGTTGCACATGCCGACACCGGCCTGGTCTTTGGCAAAGGGGACACGGTCCAGCGTGTCCTTCGGGTGAAAGACGTAGTAGGCCAACCGAGTTAGGTAGCGCGGACCGGAGAACGCCGCCTCCTTGTGGTGGTTGCGAAGGACGTGGCAAACATCCTGGCAGAGAAAGCACTCGATGCACTTGCGATACTCGAAAAGGCGCTCGACATCCTTCTGCTGCATGATCCAGGGCTTTGTGGACTGATCGGCCTCGGACGGCGTGAGGGGGGCGATGGTCTTGTTGACCTCGTAGTTCCAGGAGACATCCGTCACCAGGTCCTTGATGAGCGGGAAGGTGCGCATCGGGTGGACATGTATATCCTTGCCGGCGAACTCGTCCACGCGCGTCTTGCACATGAGGCGGGGGTGGCCGTTGATTTCGGCGCTGCAGGAGCCGCACTTGGCGGCCTTGCAGTTCCAACGACAGGCCAGGTCGCCGGCAAAGTGGGCCTGAATATAGTGAATGGCGTCCAGCACCACCATGCCCTCGGTGCCCGGCACGGAAAAGGTCTGTTCAGCGCCGCCGGTCGCGTCACCGCGAAATACATGGAGGGTGATGTCGGCCATTTTTACGCAGTCTCCTTTACCAGTTCGGCCAGTTCCGGCGGCAGCGGCGGAATCGGGCGCGCCTCGACCGTCATGTTGCCGTCGACCTTGCGCGTAAGGTAGGTGATCCGCTCCTGAGCCGGGTCCTTGTCCGGATAGTCGGTGCGCCAGTGCGCGCCGCGGCTCTCCGTGCGCTGGGCGGCCGTGCGCAGGATCGCCTCACCGATCGTTAACATGAAGAGATCGTCGCGGGCGGTGTGCCAGCCGGGATTGAACATGCGCGAGCCTTCGACGTGCAGGTCCTGAGCGCGTTGCTGCAACTGCTGCAGCTTCAGCAACCCCTCATCGGCTAGCGCCTGGGTACGCGCGATGGCGGCGTGAGTACCCATAATCTCCTGTAGTTCGGCGTGGACCAGGTAGGGGTTCTCCTGGCCGGCGCTCTCGAAGGGCTGCACCAGCAACGCCATCTCGGCTTCGATCTGGCTGTCATCGGCCTTCGGCATAGTGGCACGCGCCTGAGCGTAGGCTGCTGAAGCTTCACCGGCGCGCTTGCCGAAGACGAGCAGGTCACCCAGGGAGTTGCCGCCCAAGCGGTTGGCGCCATGCAAGCCGGCGGCGCACTCACCGGCGGCGTAGAGGCCCGCCAGCGACGTCGCGCCCGTCTCCGCTTCCACGTCGATGCCGCCCATGGCGTAGTGGATCGTCGGCGCGACTTCCATGCGCTCCTTGGTGATATCGACATCGGCCAGGTGCAGGAACTGCTCGTACATACTGGGCAGCTTCCGTTTGATGTAGTCCGCGCCGCGATGGGTAACATCCAGGTAAGCGCCGCCGTGCTCACTGCCCCGCCCGGCTTGCACTTCTTTATAGATGGAGCGCGCCACCACATCGCGGGACGACAGCTCCTTCTTCTTGGGGTCGTACTCCAGCATGAAACGTTCGTTCTTGGCGTTGTAGAGCAGTCCGCCTTCGCCGCGTACCGCCTCGGTGACGAGGATGCCACGCACGCCGGGCGGCCAGACCATGCCGGTGGGGTGAAACTGCACCATCTCCATATCGCGCAACGCCGCGCCGGCCTCGTAGGCCATCGCCACGCCGTCGCCCGTACTCTCCCAGGAGTTGGAGGTCACTTTATAAACCTTGCCGAAGCCGCCCGTCGCCAGCACCACCGACCTGGCACGGAACAAAAAGAGCCGCCCATCCTCCCGCTTGTAGCCGAAGACGCCGGCGATGCAGCCCTCGTCTGTCAACAGGCGGGTGGTGGTGTACTCCATGAAGACGTCGATGCCGCTGTGCACACCGCGATCCTGCAAGGTGCGAATCAACTCCAGGCCGGTGCGGTCGCCGACGTGACAAAGGCGACGGTAGGTATGGGCGCCGAAGGGCCGTTGGGAGATCGTGCCCTGGGGGGTGCGGTCGAACAGCGCCCCCCAGCGTTCCAGTTCGTAGACCCGTTCCGGCACTTCCTTGGCAAAGATCTCCGCCATGCGCCAGTCGTTGATCATCTGGCCGCCGCGCATGGTATCGCCGAAGTGGACCTGCCAGTTGTCGGCGGCATCGACGTTGCCGAGCGAGGCGGCGATGCCGCCTTCCGCCATGACGGTGTGGGCCTTACCGAGGAGCGACTTGCAGATCAGGGCCACACTACAGCCGGCGGAGGAGGCGGCGATAGCAGCGCGCAAGCCGGCGCCGCCGGCGCCCAGCACGACGACGTCGTACTCATGACTCTCAAAACGGTCAGTGAGTGCCGCCATCAGGATACCCACCTCGGATCCACGATCACCCCGGCCAGCAAGAGCCGGATATAGACATCAACAACGAACAGCGAGGTCAAACTGAGCCAGGCGTACAGCGGGTGGCGTTCGTTGATCACGCTGATGGCACGCCAGAAGCCGTGCTGGACGTTGCCACCCAGCGTGCAGGAGAAGCAGGCGGTGCCGCCACCGACCAGATGGCGGAAGGAATGGCAGGAAAAGGTGTAGAAGGAAAGCAGCACGACATTGCCCAGCAGCAAGATCGAACCCAGGCCGATGCCGAAGTGGCCGCCAAAGTCGAAGCCTTTGATCGCGTCGATCCAGAGGATGACGATGACGATAATAGAGAGGTAGAGGAAGTAGCGATGGAAGTTATTAAGAATAAACGGTAAGCGCCGCTCGCCGCTGTAGCGGCCGCCGCGTCCCTCGGGCCGCACGCAGGCCGGCGGATCCCAGAAGAAGGAACGGTAGTACGCCTTGCGATAGTAGTAACAGGTAGCGCGAAAGCCGAGCGGCACCCAGAGCACGAACAAGGGGGCGAACCTGCCCCCGAAGGGCACCTGCGGCGAGTAGAAGGGCGACAGATAGTTCTGGAAAAACCCGTTGTTGTGCCCCTGCAAGGAGACGACAATCGAATTGACGCCGAAGAGCGACAGCACCACGACGACCAGAAGTGGTTGCACCCACCAGGGCTGCCCACTGCGCGTATCGGCTGGGACTAACGTCCCTTCAAGCGATGGCGGCTGTCTTCGCGGCGTTACCTGCTGCTGGACACTCATCCCCTCACCCCGCTTCCCGCGTGACTACCGGCACTGGGCGCCGTCCGGGCCAATGCTACGCTGCTGACAGCCCTTGCCAAGCCAATGGTCCCGAGCAATCT
Source organism: Chloroflexota bacterium (assembly GCA_051003235.1). Taxonomy (GTDB): domain Bacteria; phylum Chloroflexota; class UBA4733; order UBA4733; family UBA4733; genus UBA4733. The sequence continues at coordinate 3,368 of JBPCLN010000326.1, forward strand.
ATCACGCATGGGTCACAATCTACCGTATAGGTGAGATAGCTGCAAGCGGCAGGGGTGGGGCACCCTCTACGCCACCTGCGCCTCAACGTGGCTGAGCACGCCCAGGGCCGAGACGACGTGGCGACCCAGGCCCAGTTCTTTGGGACTGAAGCCCATCGCCAGGCCGAGCAGTTGCGGTAGGTGGAGGATCGGTAGGCCCAGCTTGCTGCCGCGGACGCCTTCGGCATCGGGCTGCTGAGCGTCCAGGTTCAGGTGGCACAAGGGACAAGGTGTGACCATAATGTTCGCGCCGTGGGCCATGGCGTCGGCCAGATGGTTGCCGGCCATGCGCAGCGAATTGGTGCGATTCATGGAGATGATCGGAAAGCCGCAGCATTTGTACTGGCCGGGGAACGGCACGAAGGTGGCGCCGAGCGCTTCGACCACCGGCTCCAGCATCGTCGACCGTTCCGGGTGCTCGTCGATGCCGAGCGCCTCCCGCGGCCGCTGGAGGTAACAGCCATAGAACGGCGCGACGCGCAGGCCGGTGAGCGGCCGCGTGACCTTGCTCTTCAAGGCGTCGATGCCGAGGTCTTCGACAAGAGCCCAAAGCAAGTTGGTGACGCGCGTTGTCCCGTGGTACTCGTAGCCTTCACCACTCTCACGGAGGAGGTCATTGACCTTCTGCATGGCCCCGTCATCGTTCTGCAAGCGGTGGTTGACGTCGCTCATGACGCCCTGACAGGTAGAGCAGTTGGTGAGGACGGGCAGGTTTTGGCGTTCCGCCATGGCGAAGGTGCGCGCATTGAGCGAATCGGCGAGCACGCGATCCCGCTCGTGCATCACGCCCGCGCCGGTGCAGCTCGCTTCTTTCAGTTCGTCGAGCTCGAAGCCGAGCGGCCCCATCACCTTGAGCATCGACTGATAGAGTTCGGTACACGCGCCGTGGGAGACGCAGCCCGGAAACCAGGCAAACTTGAGTGTCATTGTGTAATCGTGCCCCCTTCCTTCTTCTGGTTTTTGCGCGCCTGGAATAGCCGGCGCACGCCCTGCACGCCGGGAATGGAGCGGTGGACGGGATTGGGCAACTTGCCGCGCATGACCAGGCGCACAGCGCCGGGGATCAATTGCATCTGGCCGCGCAGGTTGAAGATGCCGGTGGAGATGGGCATCAAGCGAAACTCGTCCAGCCGGCCGCTTTTGCCGACGGATCGGGCGAACTCGTCGCTGTGCCGCGCCCCACCGCCGCGCCAGACGCCGGCGTTGAGCGCCTCCTCCCGTAGAGCCATAATGCGATCCATCGGCGCAACGCCTTTGGGGCACTGTTGGACGCACTCGAAACAGTGCGTGCAGTCCCAGATACCCGTCGGCTGAGTGAGCATCTCCAATCGCGCCTTCTTCTGGCCGTCGCGCGGATCCGCCACGAAGCGGAAGGCTTTAGCGAGCGCCGCCGGCCCGATGAAGTTGCTATCGACTTCCAACGCCGTACAGTCGGAAACACAACAACCGCACATAATGCAGGCCATCACTGGATTGAGTTGGAACATGGCGTCGTGATCGACGATGTATTCCCCCTCCGGTGGCGGCCCCTCCGGTTGGAGGAAAGGCTGGACCTGACGTACCTTTTGGAAGAAGGGGTTCAGGTCAACGACCAGATCCTTAATCACCGGCTGGTTGCCCGCCGGCTCAACCTTAATTGGCGCGCCATCCGGCGACAGGTCGGCCACTTTGGTGATACAGGCCAGGCGAGCGTGGTCGTTGATGCGCATATTGCAGGAGCCACAGATCGCGCTGCGACAGGAGCAGCGCATAGCGAGCGTGCCGTCCTGCTCCTCCCGCACCTGCAACAGCCCGTCCAGCACGGTGCCATAGGCGGGCAATTCGGTGACATAGTCCTGCCAGTGGCTCGCCGTGGTCCCGGCTTCGGTACGGCGTACCCGGAGCTTCACTTGCATCTAGTAGCTCCTCTGCTGCGGCTGCCAGCGGGTGATCGTGACGGGAAGCGTCTCCACTCGCGGCGCCGCCTCCTCGCGATACACCAGGGTGTGCTTCAGCCAGTTGGCGTCATCACGTTGCGGGTAGTCGGTGCGGAAATGAGCACCCCGGCTCTCCGTGCGGAAGAGGGCGGCCGCGCAGATCACTTCGGCCAGGTCCAACATGTAGTCCAGTTCCAGGACGGCGAAGAGGTCGGTGTTGTAGACCTTGCCCTTGTCTTGCACGCCGACCTCGGGATAGGCGGCACGCAGGCCGCGCACGGTTTCCAAGGCCTCTTCCAGACCGGCTTTGTCGCGGAAGACGCTCACATTGCGGTCCATGATCTGGCCCATCTGCAAACGCACTGCCGCCGACCGGCGGCGCATCGGCCGTTCCAGCAAACCTGCCAGGCGGCGCTCGGCGTTCTCGGCCCAGGGACCGTTGTTGATTATCGAGGTTTGCTGCTTGACGTAGGTCGCCGCCGCGTCGCCGGCCCGCCGGCCAAACGTGACGGTTTCCAGCAAGGAGTTGGCGCCGAGGCGATTGCCGCCGTGGACGCTGACACAGGCGCATTCACCGGCCGCGTAGAGGCCAGGGACCGGTGTGGCGCCGGTGACGTCGGTCTTGATGCCCCCCATCTGGTAGTGCATACCGGGGCGGATGGGGCAGGGCTCGTCGATCATATCGACCCCAGCAAAGTCGCGGGCGAGGTCTCGGATCTGGGAGAGCCGCTCCTTGATCTTGGCGGCGCCGAGATGGCGGCAGTCCAGCAGGACACAGCCATCGACACCGCGGCCTTCCTGGATTTCCGTGGCCTCCGCGCGCGAGACCACGTCGCGCGCCGCCAGTTCCATCTTGTTCGGGGCATAGCGGGCCATAAAGCGCTCGCCAAGGCTGTTGATCAGGTAGGCTCCATCGCCGCGGGCCGCTTCCGAGATGAGCACGCCGTTGAATTTCAGCGTGGTGGGGTGGTACTGCACCATCTCCATGTCCATGAGCGGCGCGCCGGCCCGATAGGCGGCGGCGATGCCGTCACCGGTGCAGATCAGGGCGTTGGTGCTGGGTTCAAAGACCCGTCCCAGGCCGCCGGCGGCGATGATCACCGCTTTCGCATAGATCGCCTCGACACGCCCGGTGAGCATTTCGATGGCCACCACGCCGCGGCACGCGCCGTCCTGCATGATGAGGTCGGCGACGAACCACTCCTCGTAGACCCTGGTGTCGGCCTTCGTGAGCTGTTCGTACATAACGTGCAGGATGGCCTGCCCCGTGAAGTCGGCGACAAAGTAGGTCCGCGCCTGACTGGCGCCGCCAAAGTTGCGGGCCCCCAGATGCCCGGTCTCGTCGCGGTTGAAGGTGACGCCCATGTGTTCGAGTTCGATGATGTCGCGGCCGGCTTCCCGCGCGATGATCTCGACGGCGTCCTGATCGCCGAGGTAGTCGCTGCCCTTGACAGTGTCCAAAGCGTGGGACTCCCAGGAATCACCCTCACTGAGCGCGGCGTTGATGCCTCCCTGGGCGGCCGTGGAATGGCTACGCAAGGGATGGACCTTGGAGAGGAGGGCAACGTCGGCGCCGTGGCGCTGCGCCTCCAGGGCGGCGCGCATGCCGGCCAGGCCCGCGCCCACTACGAGAACGTCGTGTTGCACCGCCGGTCCTCTCGTCCGTCTGCTGCGGTTACTCGCCGCCGGCATCGCCGGTTCGGCAAACTACCGCACCGTCTCCGCGCGATTATACTGTCGAGCATGGCCGTGTCAAACCAACGGCGTTGCTTCGTTGCTTGCGTTACTTGCTCCGTAACCGAACGCCCATTATGCTCCCATGGACAGCAGCAGATGCGCCTTCGTCTCCCGCACCACCAACGAGCAGCGTGTGCCGAGAAAGCGGAGGCCCAGCGAGAGGAGAACGGGCTATGGCCGAAGAACAGCGAATCCTCGTAGCGGTCGAGGACATGATGACGGCGACCACCGTCGCGGCGGTGGCGGCGCACGCCGCAAGCGAGGAAGGGGCGTCGGAGATCATTTTGTTGCATGTCCTCAGCCAGCAGCCGACCTTGCGCAACCTGCTCCATATGCCTGAACGATCCAGCGCCTCGCCCGGGGAAGGGGAGATGGTGCTGGAACTGGCCGAGCGTGCGATTTGTGCCCAGTATGCCGTGCTTGGGAAGCCGGCGCCGTCGATCACCTTTGAGCTGGTGTCGGGTGAGCCGGCGAGCGAGATCGCCCGTGTGGCGAGCGAAAAAAAGGTGGTGTTGCTCGTCCTGGGCGCACGCCGGCCTGGCGCTTTCGGCCTCCTCCACCCGGACGTTCGCGGTGGTCTGGGCAGCCGGGTCCGTTGCGCCATCCGCGTCGCCCCGCTGCAAGCGGAACCGCCGCATTAGACGCAGAGCATGCTTAACTGTAGGGGTGAGATAGCCGCGAGGACTAACGGAGTGGCCTGGCCGCTGCATTGGCACATGGTTTGTGGGCTGACGTGACAGACGAGCCGGCGGCGTCCAACGTTGGGATCGAGCAGGCGAGTCCGTCGCTGTACCGCATCGGTGAAATGGCCCAGCAAACGGGGCTCACGGTGCGCGCCATCCGTCTCTATGAAGAAGAAGGCTTGCTCCGCCCGTCGCTGCATGTGCGCGGCGCCAACCGCCTCTACAACGTTGCCGATCTGGAGCGCCTGAAGCAAATCGCCGGCCTGCGCAATGTCGGCTTCTCCATCGCCGAGATCCGCGACCTGCTGGAAGATGACGCCCGTCGGCGCCAGTTGCAGGCCCGCTACCATGCCACCGCCGATCCCGCCGAGCGCCGCCGCCTGATCGTCGAGACCATGACGCTCTCCCAACAGCTCATCGCCGCCCTGGAGCGTCGCAGCGTCAGCGTACAGGCGTTGCTGGACGAGGAGAAGGAGCGCTTGCAGGCCCTACGCGAACGGCTAAACGGCGTAGAATAGCAACCTCACCAGATCAAGGCGCCTCAACCAATTTGTCGTGATCCCTCCCCGCGCTCGACCTGGACAATCCCGCCCGATGGCGTTCCGGTACCCGAAGGTTCGTCGGCGTATAGCGAATTGGGCGCGTCATTCATCCTGCATTCACCCCTTAATCGTACCAATCAGTCGCTCAAGAATGCTCTCGGTGCCTTTTGTCAGCGTGCCGTCAGTGAAGATTGAGAGTTGGAGCCAATGGAGCAGAGTCTGTCCAACCTCCAGATCTCCGTCCAAACAAAGCAGGGGCTAAGGCAATGCTTGCACGAAATGCGTCTGCAGTGCGGTACCTACCGGCTCGCCGATCGCGAGTTGGCTCGACGAGCCGGATTGCCGTGGAAGAAGCCCGGCGCTGGCTCTACGGGGACTATCTGCCCGTAGCCACGAGCTGCGCGAAGTTTTCACGACTACTGGCAGCGATCGGCGCCAGTGAGGACGAGCGCAATGGTGACGCTCCTGACCGCCCCCGGAGTTGAGTACCGCGATCCATGTTGGTCGCCGGACGGCGAGCATCTCTTGGTCTCCACGAACCGCGCGACAGGGCATAACTTCGAGCTTTGGTTGGTCGACGCGGACGGCAGCAACGCGCAGCAGGTGACCACCTACGAAGGCAACGTCCGCAGGCCGGTTTGGCAACCTCGTCGGGTCATCGAGTATGCGCCGCGCCCGCTGCGTTTGGTCTGATTTTCCGGCTGTTCGCTGTCACAGTCGCCGTATGGGTGACAACCCCGAAATACCCTTGTGGTGCACCGGCCGCTCCTGTAGTCTGGCGTCATCGCTCCACGCACGCGTGCTGAGCGACACGGTGGACTCATTGGCGAGGTCCATAGAGAATTGGGGGAGGGGACCAAGGTTGCGGCAGGAACGTCGGTCAACGTCGCGATACGGCGACGGTGGGTTGCCGTTTGGGGGCGGAGGCCATAAAAGGATCACTGGCACTGTCGAAGTTGTTACCTATGCTGGCCGCGGCGTTGATGGTCAGCAGCATTCTGGCAGTTTTACAGCCCGCGATGACGGCCGAAGCAAGCCATTTTCGTGCTGGCCAGATCGATTGGAGTCCAGCAGGGGGCAATGCTATCCAGTTCACCATCGCCGACGCATTTAGGAGAGACGGCTATGCCTGTCTCAACATTCAGACGTTCGCTTCCAAGCCCTGCACGGCGGCGATCGTCGTCTTGCGGGTCGATAACCCCGCCGGCTACGCGCCCAACCCCGGCCACGCCGGCACCGGCGTCCCCGTCGCTACCGTGCCATAGCGCAGCCGAAGGGGCGTCACCGTTCGGAAGGCGCGCTCGTCGAAGGTGGCGATGCGCCTGGTCTGAAGACGGTCGGCCAGGACGACGAGTGAGGCGTCGGCCAACCCGAGTTGAAGGTCGCGGTATCGCCGTGCCACATCGCGGGCTAGGCGCAGTTCGCGGTCAGTGAGGCAGGTGCCGTCAAAGGTCTTGTTTGCAAGGTCGTCAAGGAATGCCAGTTCCGCGACGACACCCAAGCAGCGAAGGATGAGGTAGTCCGCTTCGGCAACGACCGCCTCAGTAGTTACGAGTGCGCCTCGCTCGCTCTTGAGAAGATTAACGACCGCTGCATGACGCCGTTCGGCCCGGTCGGCCTGAGCATAGAGCACACCGGCATCAACGATGAGCATCTCCATGCCTTCTTAGTGTTAGCCCATCGACTCGCGATAGAGGTCTTCTGCATCCCACTCCCGGTATGGTTCTCCAGTACCGCACCCGACACCCATACTGTGGAAGGTTCGGTGAACGTCATGAGTCGAGATATCGAGCGACAACACATAGTGCAGTGCTTCCCGAAGCAAAGCCGACTGAGACTTACCGGTTTCCGTAGACACGTGGCGGAGCTGTTCGGCCTCTTCATCAGCGAGGTAGATGGTTGTTTTTCGCATCACTTAATACGATACCAGCCATCGCCGTCCAACGCTCAACCTCGGTAGCCTGGTTGGTCGATGCGGACGGCTGCAACCCGCAGCAGATGACCGCCTACAAAGGGAACATCCGCAGGCCGTTTTGGCAACCTCGTCGGCTTATCACGATGAACGATGATTCTGCACTTGCGACTCGTCTGCCTGTGTGCCATAATACGAACAATGATGAAAAGAACGGCCAACTTCCACCAATTGCCTCGCCAAGACATTGGTGAGGGGACGGCGTGGCTGGGTGAGGCTTCTCCCCCCTCCGCCAAAGACGGCCACGGCGACATCGCTTGGAAGCCGGCGGATGCCTTCTATCACGAGATCGTCAAGCGTCCCGACGTGCGAGCCATTCTCGAATGGCTGGCCAATCTTTAGCCCTGCCCTCGAGCAGGGGCGCCCCCCACTTTTATGATGGACGATCGCGATCCGTCGCTTTCCGACCTTCTCAGCGCGTTACGCATCACGCTCCAGGAACCCGTCGACTTCACCAGAACGGACACAGAGGCCACGACCGCCAAGGTGCGGGTGTTGGCAGCCGCGGCGACGTACCTCAATATTATCGCCATTAGCGAGTTCGACGGCCGAATCGGGCCGGCGCGGGCGCCTGGGCTGGTTGAACAGGTCGCGGGCGCCGCCCGATGCCCCGACTCGTCCAACGGCGGTTAAACGGCTAGAATAGCGGCTGCGTTAGAAGGCACTGGAGTAGCGAGATGATGGAACAGAGCGATGGCGGGTACCGCTTTATCCCGGGCGC
>JBPCLN010000327.1:0-14551 GCA_051003235.1 Chloroflexota bacterium
GGGCATCTTCTGGCAAGCTTCCTGGCATATCCCCTTCCTGGTGCGGGCGTCGGGACGACAGCCGCCACAAGGAGTGGTTGGCCGGTACGCCGGATTGGAAGATCTGCTGCCCACCATCCTGGCAAGGTGTGGCATTGCCGTCCAGGACGGAGTGCAGGGGCAGGACCTCTTCGGCAGTGACCCGGAGCGAGACGCCGCCTTCGGTACCTTCGGCCCCCAGGGGCGGGCGTTGCACGCGGTCCACACCGACGCATGGACGTACATTGCGCACCAGAACGGCAGCTTCGAAGAGCTCTACGATGTGCAGACCGACCCGGACGAGCGCCGGAACCTTGGCGCGGAGCCGGCAACGGAGGAAGTACGCCACCGGCTCCGCGCCCGCCTGGAGGGCTGGCTGGCGGCGATCGGGGCGCAGGATGTGCTCGACGCCGCCGGTCGCCTGATCACGAGACCGTTTGTCGACGAACTGGCCGGCGCAGAGCCGCTCGCTAGGACACCGCTCGGGATGCGACCGTACTGAGGGGCGCATTAGGGTGAGGGGTGCGACTGCGGGCCCAGGGGACACCCAGTCGCCCCTGTCCGGTCAACGAAACCGTTTGGGAGAAACATGACGAGCGTGACGGCGTGGCGGCCGCTGGAGCGAATGGCCGGACTCGGGGGGCTGATTCTGGACTGGCAGAGCCGGCAGCCCAGTGGTGAGGCGCCGGCGGCAGCGGATGACATTGCCATGCTGGCGCGCGATGGTAGCCTGCCAGCATGGGGCGGTATGCAGGCACAGCACCATGCCATGCGCGACGCCATCGGGATTAGTTGCCGGGTCTGGCCACCCGACGAGGGCCGGTACGTCTATACGACGGCCCGGCTGCGGGTGATCGAAGCACAAGAATGCACCCTACGATTGGGCTCGTACGTCGGCTACCGCGCCTGGCTGGATGGGGCCCTCGTCGCCGAAGCGGCGCCCGGCCCGACCTTCGACCTGGATGATAACTGCTGCCTGCTCGGCCTCGCGGCGGGCGAGCACACGCTGCTGGTCGAACTGGACCGCGCCACATGGGAGACAGTCTTCCACGCCCGCCTGACGCTCCCCAACGGCAACGATCTGCCCGCAGAGGCGGTGCTGGTGGCGGATGGCACGCCGGAGGGCACGGCGCTGCGCCGCGTCCCGCCGGCGTTCGCCTTCTACAATGAGCAGTTCAACCAGCCCGGTACGTGGGACCTGGGTCGCGCCCAGGCAGTCCGGGGCGAGCATGGCACGGACGGGCAGGCTGGGGATGCCCGGCGTGACTGGCACGATGGCTTCCGGAGGCAGTACGAGGCGATGCTGGATTTGCCGCCCCAGACGCTCACCGGGGTGGAGGTGATCGAGCGAGCGCCGTGGCAGGGCGGGTGGCGAGAACGCGTCCTGCTCCATGGCGGCATGACCGGTCCGGTGCCGCTCGAAGTGCTCCTGCCGGCAGGTAACGGAACGCCGCGGGCGGGTCTCCTCTGTCTGCATGGGCACGGAGCGGGCAAAGATGATGTGGTTGGCGCCACGGCCCAGGACCCGGCGCAGGCCGCTCGGGTTGCGGAGGCGAACTACACCTACGCACTGCAGTTCGCCCAGCGTGGGTTTGTCACCTTTGCCCCGGACTTACGCGCCTTCGGCGAGCGCCGGGACGCCGAGCGCCGGCGGCCGGGTCGCGACCACTGCGACAGCAACTTCATGAAGGCGGCGATGCTCGGGCTGACGCCGCTGGCGTTGGACCTGGCGGATTTGCGGTTGGTCGTCGACTACGCCTTGCAGCGGCCGGAGGTGGCTGCCCCGCGTTTTGGCTGCGTCGGCCTCTCGCTAGGCGGGCGGATGACGATGTATCTCGCCGCGCTGGACGATCGGATCCAGGCAGCGGTCGTGAGCGGGGCACTCAACTCGCTGCGCGAGCGCCTGACCTCCTACGCCGGCTGTGGCTCGCAGTTCCTGCCGGGGTTGTTCCGCGCTGGGGATACGCCGGAGTTGTTCGGGTTAATCGCGCCCCGCCCGTTGCTCCTGGAACTGGGCACGCAGGACGGTACCAGCCCGGAGATCTACGCCGCCGAGGTTTACCGGGGCGTCCGCCTCGCCTACGCCCTGGCGGGAGCGGAGGAGCGCCTGGACCTCGACATTTTTGCCCGTGGCCACCGCTTCAGCGGCCGCAAGGCCTTTCCCTTCCTCGAACGCCGGCTCGCAGCGGAGGCTCGATGACGCGCTGCGGGCCCATCCGGAGGTAGCGTCGGTAAGGATCGCCTCCTTGCCGGGCGGCGCCATCTCGCTCCGGCTATCGCTCAGTACTCCCGTCCTGCTGTCGCCTCAGCGCCGGCGGGCGCGGAACCCGGTTGGAGCAGCGCCTCGAATTCCCGGTCGACCCGTTCGCACTGGCGATTGGGATCGATGGAGTAGCCAAAGGTCTGGCGGGCCGCTTCGATGGCCGCCACCGCGGCGTGAGCGTGGACCTTACCGTCCTTCCAGAAGCGGCTGGGATCGGCAGTGGCGAGCTGTTTTCCCCAACGCTTACCGAAGTGTACATGGAGGACTTCATCGCCGGAGAGGTGTTCCAGGCCATGCTGGAGCCAGGCGTTGCCCCACGCCGCGGTGTACTTCAGCGCTTCATTGGTCGCGGCAGCGGCGCTGCCCTCACCCATAATATTCCCCATCACCATGTGCATCACCGGATGGTGATGATCGCGGCGCAAATGCTGAAAATACGGGGCAAAGGGATACTGCCCGAGCCGGCCGCCGAGACCCTCGATCAACTGCGCGCCAATCTGGATGTGGCGAGCCTCCTCCCAGGCCTGTTGCGCCATATCCTTGCGCATCGCCCAGGGTAAATCGGGAAAGTCGACCAGCAGCCAGCCCATGCGATCCACCGTCTGGCACTCGCCGTGGAACAGGCCATGCAGCCAGTAGACGAGTCCCTCTACCGTCTCGCGCTCCGGTGTCTGCTCCAGTTCCGCCGGCGACTCGGCATAGCGGAAACGGTGATCCCAGCGCAGGCGGACGACGTCGCGCGTGAACCCCTTGGTGTAGCGATAGCCGGTCGTCTGCCACTGGCCGACCGCGGTGGGAACCTCCGCCCGCGCTGCTGCCAGTTCGCTGTCTTCCGGCCAGCCCTGATAGGGCAGAAAATACGCGCTCGCTCCATCCACCGTGATGCCGCCGGCGGCGAGCAGGGCGAGGCGCTGGGCGTGCGCGAAGTCGGCGGCCTGGCGCCGTTCGACCGGCGTCGCCAGCAGCGTGGCCAGCATGCGCTCCGCCCAGAGCGCCTGGACGCCATGGCCGTGCCGGCAGTACTCGACCGCCTCCACGGCGTTGGCATCGGCCAGCGGATCGGTGGCGAGCAGATAGGCGTCTTCGGCCGATAGAACGGTGGGGATCAGCACCTGGAAAAGGCCGACCAGGCGCAAGGCTGGGTCCGCGGTCGCGTGCAACTGCTCGCAAAAGCGGACCAGCTCGTCGCTCGGCGCCGCACTGGAGACGACGCGGCCCAGATGCTTCAGATTTCGCAGCGCCCAGGCCAGGCGGTCACAATGGACCGCCTGCTCCCACATGAACCGGCCCACGCCGGCGCGGACCGGAATGGACACCATGGTCTCCGACCAGGAGGCCAGCAACTCCAGGATCTCCATTTCCAGCCAGTGGAAACGCAACAATTGGCGCCGCTTTTCGGCCATCCCCATGCGATCGCCGAGCCGGGGGCTGAAATTCGGTACGTCCATGCGTCGCTCCTCGCGCCGTAGCCGCATTCGTGCGTGCAGGCAACGACTGCACTGTAGGCAACGCCACGGCTGTTGTCAAAGGAGGCGCCGTCACCTACGTGGGCGCTCCTTGGTGCCGGCCTGGTCACGGGGCGTGTGCGGGCGGCTGCGCCAGCCGGCCCCTGAGCGTGTCGAGGACAAAGGCGAGGACGAACGCCTCCTCTTGCCAGGCGTCGTAACGCCCGGATTTGCCGCCGTGCCCCGCCCCCATTTCCGTCTTCAGTAAGAGTACGTTAGTGTCCGTCTTCATGGCCCGTAGCTTCGCCACCCATTTCGCCGGCTCGTGGTAGCCAACGCGCGGGTCGTTGAAGCCGGCGGTGACGAGGAGTGCGGGATAGGCTTTCGCCTCGACATTGTCATAGGGCGAGTACGACCGCATCGCGCGATAGATCGCCGCATCCGCCAGCGGATTGCCCCATTCTTCCCATTCGATGACGGTGAGGGGAAGGGATGGGTCCAGGATCGTGTTCAAGGCGTCGACGAAGGGGACCTGGGCGACGATCGCCCGGAACTTCTCGGGGGCCAGGTTGGCAACGGCGCCCATGAGCAGCCCCCCGGCGCTTGCGCCGCGCGCCACCAGGCGGTCGTGCGACGTCCGACCGGCGCCGGCCAGATGATCGGCGCACGCCACAAAGTCGCTGAACGTGTGGTGTTTATGCAACAACTTGCCATCCTCGTACCAACGGCGACCCAGCTCACCACCGCCACGGACGTGCGCAATGGCGTACACGCAGCCCCGGTCCAGGAGCGATAGCCGGGGGATGGAGAAAGTCGGCTCCATGCTCGCTTCATACGCGCCGTAGCCATAGAGGAGGCAGCGAGCGGAGCCATCACGCGGTGTGCCCCGGCGCCAGACCAGCGAGATCGGGATTCGAACGCCGTCATCCGCCGTCGCCCACTCCCGCGCCGATTCGTACTGGTCCGGATAGTAGCCGCCGAGCACCGGTTGGCGCTTCTTGAGCGTCAGCGCGCGCGTCCCGACGTCGTAGTCACAGGTAGACTGCGGCGTGGTGAGCGAGGCATAGTTGAAGCGAAGGAGCGCTGTGGCATAGTTGCGATTATCGCCAGGATAGACCGTGTATACCGGCTCCGGGAAGGCGACGTCGTGCCCGCTACGCACGCTGCCGTCCTGCACCGGCAGGATACGCAGGCCAGTGTTGCCGGCACGGCGCAGATGCACGACCAGGTGATCGGCGAAAGCGTGGACGCTGTTGAGGCGGATATCGGTGCGCTCCGGAATGACTGTTTGCCAGGTCGCCCGCTCCGGCGCCTCGACCGGTGCCGACGCCAGGGTAAAGTTCACCGCGCCATCGTTGTGGAGGATGAAGAAGCGGTTGCCGCAGTGATCGACCTGATATTCGACGCCCTGGCGGCGCGGCGCAATCACCCGTGGTGGGTCAAGCGGCGCGTCGGCGGCGAGGAGGCGAACTTCACTGGTGATCTGGCTGTCCAGATTGATCAGCACGAACTGCTTGCTGCGTGTGAGGCGCACGCCGGCAAAGAAGCGCTCGTCCATTTCCTCGTGCAGCAGCGTGTCCGTGTCGGACCGGTCACCAAGGCGGTGGCGCCAGACGCGATACGGACGCATGGCGGCGTCATGCGTGACATAGAAGAAGATTGAGCTGTCCCGTGACCAGGCCCCGCTGTAGTAGGCGCCGCTGATCTCGTCCGGCAACACCGCGCCCGTGTCCAGATCCTTGAAATGCAGGGTGTAGGACTCGCTGCCGTCGTGATTCGTCGAGTAGGCGAGCAGGCGCCCGGAGGGGCTGACCAGAAAGTGACCCAGGGCAAAGTAGCCTGCCACCCCGGCGAGGAGGTTCTGGTCGAGCACTACCTCTTCGGCGCCCTCGTCTTCCTCGGTCCGCCGCCGGCAGTGCAAGCCATACTGCTTGCCCGCCTCAGTGCGCGTGTAGTACCACCAGTCGTCCTGGCGCACCGGCGCGGAGAAGTCGGTCTCCTGGGTGCGGGCCTTGATCTCCTGGAAGAGTTGCTCCTGAAGGGGTCCGAGGTGCGCGGTCGCTGTCGCGCAGTAGGCGTTCTCGGCGTCGAGATAGGCGAGCGTAGTCGGGTCGTCGCGATCACGCAGCCAGGCGTAGGGGTCGTCCATGGTTTCGCCGTGGACGGTACGCGGGTGCGCCACGCGCCTGGCGACGGGCGGCGACGACACTGAGGCAGGTGCGCCGGCTCCCGTTGCGTTGTCCATCCGCGCTAACGCGTCCCGTGCAACCGAGCGGCGGCGGCGCGGTCCAGCATCACCTGCACGTTGGGATGGGTCTGTAACGCCGAAGCCGGCACCTCGCTGGTAACCGGGCCGGCAATGGCGCGCGCGACGATCTCCGCTTTGTCGGCGCCTAACGCCAGCAAAACGATCCGCCGGGACTGCAAGATCGTGCCGATACCCATGGTGATAGCCCTGGGCGGCACGTGTTCGACGCCGCGGAACTCCAGCGCATGCGCCGCCTTGCTGCCTTCCGTCAGTTCGATGACACGGGTGCGCGAATCGAACGGGGTGCCCGGTTCGTTGAAGGCGATGTGGCCGTTAGCGCCGATACCCACGATGGCCAGGTCGAGTCCGCCCACGGCGGCAATATCCCGCTCGTAGGCGCGACATTCCTGCTCCAGATTTGGCGCGTTCCCATTGGGGATCCGAACCTTGGCCAGATCGATGTCGATGTGAGAGAACAGGTGCGCCATCATATAGGTCTCAAAACTGGCGGGGTGGTCGGCCGGCAAAGCGACAAACTCGTCCAGATTGAAGGTCCGTACGTCGACGAAGCTGATCTCCTCCTCGCGACAGCGCCGCGATAGTTCGGCATAGACCCCCACCGGCGTCTGGCCGGTGGGTAACGCCAGGACGCTGTCGGAGCGGGATTGCAACTGGCGTTTCACCTGCTCAGCCACGGCGGCGGCGAACTCTTCCGGCGACTGCGCGACGTACACGGCGGGGGCTGAGCGGCGATCAGCGGCGCTTCGTTCGGTCATTGTTCGGCCTGTCCGGTCGTCGCTGGGATCGTGACGGGGCCGATCGCAGTCCGCTCCCGCCGCCCCAGCCGCAGGCGAGGATCCAGGTGATCAATCGCGCCCCGCAAGGCGGCAACGCTCTGCTGGACCTGCTCCGCATTGACCTCTACGGGGAAGCGGACGGCGATGCCGCAGAGGCCGGCCGCGACCAGGGCTTCCAGATCCTCCGCCACGACGCGCGCGGACAGGAGCAGGGCCGGACCACGAACCAGGCCGGCCGCGAGGGTGAGCCAGAGCAGATCGTCGCCGGAAAGCCGACCTTCTTCCTGGGTGTCGTGGAGGACGAAGCCTTCGACCGCCAGCCCGGCGGTGGCGCGCAGGCCGTCCAACGGCAAATGCTGATCCAGCACGGCCAACAGACCGGGGCGACGCGATGAAAAGCAGGCCGCCAGCGCATCGGCGGGACGCACGGCCACCGCATCAATAGCCGCTTCCTGCCAGCGGTCGAGGTCTGCCGGCGTGATTCGTGTACCGCTCGTGACGATTCCGGCCAGCAGCGCCGGTGCGCCCGCGGTTGCCGGGACTACCGCCGTAGCTCCCGCCGCGAGCGGGATGATAACGGCGTCAGCGCCGCCGTCACGCGCCGCCGTGACGGGCGCCTCGGCCCCCTCGGGTAGCGAAGCGATTAGCGCCAGCGCCGCCCGACGGACGGGACCTTGCCGGGGCCGGCCAAAACCCACAGTTCCGGGCTCCTCCCGGCCAACGCGCCGCAGCAGCTCCAGCAGCCGGCTTTCACCGTCCACGAGCGAAGAATGTTCAGCCATGCGCTCCTTGCTCTCCTTTATTGCGGCCATCGCCATGCCCACTGGTGTACCGGGGCGCCTCTGGTCGATGGTCAGCGCTTTCGCCCTTCGAGTTGGGTAAATACCTCGTCCGGTGTCACGTCACACGCTGCCAGCACGACCAGCGAGTGGAACCAGAGATCCGCCACCTCACTGGCGGTCCGGTCCGCGACGCCGTTCTTGCTGGCGATGATGACCTCCGCCGCCTCTTCACCGATCTTCTTCCCAATCTTGTCAATGCCTTCACGCAGCAGGTAGGAAACATACGATCCTTCCGCCGTCGTGCGCTTCCGCTCCTGAATTGTCCGCCATACGTCGAGCAACACTCCGGCCCGGCTCGCCAGCGCCGGTGGCGCGGTTGTGCGCTCCACGCCGCCCGCAGCAAGGGCGGTGAAGAAGCAAGAACGCTCCCCCGTATGACAGGCCGGTCCGGCGGGATCAACCAGATACAGCAAGGCATCACCATCGCAATCGAGCCGCAACTCCCGCATGGTGTAGGTATTACCGGACGTCTTCCCTTTCTCCCACAGCTCCTGGCGACTGCGACTGAAGAAATACGCGCGGCCCGTCTGCTGCGTCAGCGCCACCGCCTGCCGATTGGCGTAGGCCAGTTGCAACACCTCCCCGGTCACGACGTGCTGCACGACCACCGGCAACAGACCGGATTCCGGCCAGTGCAGTTCGGGCATAGACTCAGCCATCATCATGGAAACACCCGCTTATCCACCCACCGACTGGACCACCAGCTCAGGATGAAGGATCCCCCCGTAGGGGCAGGTCCGCATCATCCCGCACCATCCATGCGAACGGCAATGCCCTGGGCGTGCAGGTAGCGCTTGACGTCCGGCACGGTAGTTTCGCCGTAGTGGAATACGCCCGCCGCCAGGGCGGCGTCGGCCTTGCCCTCGGCCAGCACGTCGTAAAAATCCGCCAGCTTACCGGCGCCGCCGCTGGCGACGACCGGTACCGGCACGGCCTCGGCGATCATGCGCGTCAGCCGCAATTCGTAACCGGCCTTCGTGCCGTCAGCGTCGATACTGTTGACGACAATCTCGCCCGCCCCAAGCGCCACGCCACGCCGCGCCCAGGCCAGCGCCTCCATCCCCGTTGGTCGCCGGCCACCGTGGGTGACCACTTCATACTGTGTCCCGTTCCAGCGCACGTCCATGGATAGGACGATGCACTGGCTGCCGAAACGGCGGGCACTCTCCTGGATCAACTCCGGGTTGGCGACGGCGTGGGTATTGAGCGATACTTTGTCGGCCCCTGCTCGGAGCATCCGCTTCACGTCGTCCGGCGTTTTCAGCCCGCCGCCGACGGTCAAGGGAATGAACAATTGGGCGGCGCAACGCTCCACGACCTCCACGATCAGCCCGCGCTCTTCTGCCGACGCGGTGATATCGTAGAAGACTAGCTCATCCGCTCCCTGCTGGTTGTACGCAGCAGCCAGTTCGACCGGGTCACCGACCTCCCGATCGGCGGAAAACTTCACGCCGCGAATCACTTTTCCGCCAGCCACGTCCAGGCAGACGACGATCCGCGAGGTCAGCACGTTACCACCTCCTGCGCCGCGGCCAGCGCCTCGGCGTAGCTGAACGCGCCGTCGTAGAGCGCCCGGCCCACAATCACCCCTTCCGCGCCAAGCGCGTGCAGGCGCGTGATATGCGCGACCGTCGCCACGCCGCCGGAGGCGATGATGGGCACGCCGACGTTGTCAATGAAGCTCTGCAAGCCGGCAAAGTTCGGTGACGTCAGCGTGCCGTCGCGTTCGACATCAGTGATGATGATGCGCTTGACTCCGCCGGCGACCATTTGCCGGCCGAATGCCAGTGCCTCGCGGTCGGTCGTATGCAACCAGCCACGCGTGGCGACCATGCCGGCGCGGACGTCAAGGCCGAGGACAACGCGCTCGCCCCAGCGGCTGCAGGCTGCTTCGACCACGGCCGGTTCCTCCACGGCGATGGTGCCGAGGACGACGCGCTGCACGCCGGAATCCAAGAGCGTCGCTACCTGTTCCAGCGTGCGGATGCCGCCGCTCACCTCCACCGCCAGGTGGCAGGCCGTCACGATGCGGTCGATCGTCTCGGCATTGGGGCGTTCGCCGCCGGCGGCGCCATCCAGGTCCACTACATGGAGCCAGGGTGCGCCGGCTTCCTGCCAGCGCAAGGCAGCGCGCACGGGATCGTCGTCAAAAACGGTGGAACGGGCGTAGTCCCCTTGCACCAGACGCACACAGCGTCCGCCTTGAATATCCACTGCCGGGATGACGACAAAGCTCACGTCAGGCCGCTTCTCCCGCCAGCCGCACGAAGTTCCGCAGCAGCAGCAGCCCCCAGTGTCCGCTCTTCTCCGGGTGGAACTGCGTCGCCATCAGATTCTCGCGGGCCAACACGGACGGGAAGACGATGCCATACTCGGTGCGCCCGATGACGCAGGCGTCGTCGGTAGGAGCGGCGTAATAGGAATGAACAAAGTACACGTTCGCGCCGTTCGGGATGCCATCCAGCAACGGGTGGTCTCCGTCGTGAAGCACCTGATTCCAACCCATATGCGGCACTTTGACCCCACCAGGCAGCTTCGCCACGACGCCAGGGAAGACATCCAGGCAAGGATGCCGGCCGCCTTCTTCGCTATAGGTCATGAGAACCTGCAAGCCCATGCACACGCCGAGGTACGGCTTGCCACCGCGCACAGTATCGGCGATGACGTGCTCCAGACCGTGGCTACGCAGGCTTGCCATCGTGTCGCTGGCGGCGCCAACACCGGGTACGACGACGGCCGTCGCCGCACGCACTACCGCCGGGTCGCTCGTCACCTCAACCTGCGCCCCAGCCATTCGCAAGCCGTGGCTGATGCTGCGCAGATTGCCGGCATCATAGTCCACCACTGCAATCACACGCATCCCCCGTGTCTATTGGCCGCCAGGCACCAGTATACAGGAGAGAGGGTGGACAGAGGATGACGCGGTGCGCCTCCATACACCGATGCCGTGTCTGTAGTCCGCCTGGCGACTGAAGTCGCGGCTCCGAATGGCAAAGTCGGCCTGCGCCGACTTGGTCTTAGCCCGCGTAGGCGGGCTTCGCCGGACCAAGCCGCGACTTCAGTCGCCAGGCGGGCGCCACCGATGCCCACGCCTCCTACCGGTGCAGCATCCCTACCCGCCCCGCTGCTACGTCAGCCTGTGCCTGCGCCAGCGCCTCATGCGTGCCAATGTCACAGATATATGTGTCGGACGGCGCCGACTCGCCATAGATCGTGAGGCCGGCGGCGAGTGCGGCCGGCACGACATCAGCGCCGAAGTCGCAGGGCGGCGTCACCGGAATCACGGCGAGGAGGGCCGGGTCAACCACGTAGATTCCGGCGGCGGCGAGATCACCTGGTTCCTCGCCGCGCGGAGGCTTCTCGACGAAGCGGCGGATGCGCCCATCGGGAGCCAGGTCGGCCACCCCTTTGTTCCAGGGATCGGGCACCCGGTGCAATAGGCAGGTGAGGGCCGCCCGGCGCGCCGCATGCTGCCTGGCCAGGCCGGACAGGTCGGCGTTGGTCAGGACGTCACCGTAGAGCAAGAAGAACGGCGCTCGGAGCAGCGGCGCCAGGGCCCGCAGGGTTCCACCGGAGCCGAGCAAGGCCGGTTGTTCGTGCAGGTACTGAATAGCTAGTCCCCAGGCGCTGCCGTCTCCGACAAATTCGACGATCTTTTCGGGCAGGTAGTGCAGGTTGATCGCCACATGCCGAACCCCATGCTGGGCAAGTAAGGTGAGCGAGTGGTCCAGCAGTGGCACGCCGGCGATTTCTACCAGGGCCTTGGGGCAACGCAACGTGAGCGGGCGCAAGCGCGTCCCCTCGCCGGCTGCCAGCACCACCGCCTGCTGAATGGTCAATTCGGCCCCCAGGTCATACACGCCCGTTCTTGCCAGGCTATCCTATCTCCAGAATGCGGGCGAATGATAGACAAGAAGCATGGGCCATGCGCGCCATATTCCTTGATCGCGACGGCGTATTAAACGAAAACCGCGCCGACTACGTCAAGTCCTGCCAGGAATTCGTTTGGCTGTCCGGTTCCCTGAAGGCGCTAGCCATGCTGGCTGCGCGTGACGTGCAGATTATTGTTGTCACCAACCAGTCCATGGTGGGACGAGGGGTCGTGATGCCCACGGTCCTGGACGATATTCATCATCGCATGCGCGAGGAAGCCGCCGCCCAGGGTGGTCGAATTGACGCCGTGTACGCCTGCCTGCATGCTCCCGCCGACGCTTGTCTCTGCCGAAAGCCCCTGCCGGGCCTCCTGCATCGCGCCGCGGCGGACCACCGGCTGGACCTGGCGCAGTCGCTCCTGATCGGCGATGCCTTTACCGACTACCAGGCCGCGACCGCCGCCCACATGCGCTATATCCACGTACGTTCGGGCGGCGGCGCCGCCGACAGCGATCGCGTGGCGGCGGCCGACCACTCCGTTTCGATCGTGGCGAACTTACTGGCCGCCGTACCGCTATGCGCTCCTGAGCCGGTGCGCCAGGTCCCTACGACGCATTCTCCCCAAGACGCTTGCGGATGAGGGTCGGTTCCACCCGTTGCACGTCGCTGATGATGTGCGCGAATTCGAGCGTGCGAATGATGATGCCGGAGAGGTCGAACTGCCACCAGAAGAGGCCATGATAGGCGGAACGCTGGAAAGCATGGTGGTTGTTGTGCCAGCCTTCACCGCCGCCAAGGAGGCCGACCAGCCAGTTATTGGTGCTACGATCGCCGGTCTTGAACGGTCGCTTGCCAAAGACGTGGCAGACGGAGTTGACGCTCCAGGTGACGTGATGGACGAGGAAAATACGCACCACGCCGCCCCAGAGCACGCCACGCCAGCCGTCGATGGCGAAGGGGATGACGAGCGAGAGGACGACCCACAGCCAGAACGTCTTCGTGGCAAACATGATCACCGGGTCGTCTTGCAGCCAGCTACCATACTTCGCCGGATTGGCGGTGAAACCATCAACGATCCAGCCGACGTGGGCATGAAAGAAGCCCTGCAACGGGCTATGGGGATCGCCTTCCCGATCGGAGCGCGCGTGATGTTCCAGATGGGTGCTGGCCCAAGTCAGTGCCGGCCCTTCCACGGACATGGAACCAAGGATCAGCAACAGCATCTTCAGCCAGACCGGCGCCCGAAAGGCGCGGTGGGTGAGGTAGCGATGGTAGCCGATCGTCACGCCCATCGCCACGAGGAAGTACATGCCG
Organism: Chloroflexota bacterium; assembly: GCA_051003235.1. Taxonomy (GTDB): domain Bacteria; phylum Chloroflexota; class UBA4733; order UBA4733; family UBA4733; genus UBA4733. The sequence continues at coordinate 12,801 of JBPCLN010000327.1, forward strand.
GCCAACAGCGCCAGATCTTTCCCGACGACGTAGCGCTGCCACAGTTGCACGATAGCGGCCGCAACACCCACGAGGGGTCCAAGGACCGCAGCGGTAAAGATAACCTTGGCAACAGGCCCATTATCGGTCCGCCGGGCCCATTGATCCGGCGGCAGCGCGCGCGGCACTACGGCGACCGGTTCCTCAACCTTGTAGATCACTGCCACGAAATTCTATCCCTCTCCATCGACGCTCTTACAGTGTAACGCCGATCGGGGATGGGCGCGTTGCGACCGCGTAGCCCTTTCCCGTTAGCGGGTAACTGGGAAAGGCGCCTCGTCTACCCAGCGCGTGAATTTTTGTGCCGAGATCCGGCGGCCCGGTAACTCGAGGGCGGGATAGCCGAGATGCACCACAGCGATCATATGTTCGTCGTCGGGCAGGTCGAGGTAGGCGTGGGCCTGAGGGTAGGTGGCGATGCCGCTGCTCCAGAAGCTGGCGAGCCCTTCGGCCGTCGCCGCCAACAGGAGATTCTGGGTAGCCGCCGCCGTTGCATAGCTATTCTCGACATCAATCAACGGATCGGCGTCGTGCTTGGCGGTGACTGCCACCAGTGCCGCCGCCCCGGCCATCTTGCGGTAGGTATCTTCCAGCATAGTCTGGGCGCCGACGGTCGACGTGTCGTCCATCTGCTCCGCCACTTGCTGCCGGCGCAGGACGGCCAAACCGTTCTTCGCCTCGCCTGTCAACACCGTAAAGCGCCAGGGTTGGGTCAGGAAATGGTTCGGCGCCCAAACGGCGGCGTCCAAGAGACGCTCAATGACGTCGCGCGGAATGGGATCCTTCGTGTACCGTTTAATCGTCCGCCGGCGCGTAATCGCCTGGTACACATCCATTGGTTCGGCTGCTGCCATCACTGCTACGTCCCCGCCTCAGCGCCGACCAGCTCGATTGATCGCTCGTCAACAGGCACGTCCGGCGGGGCCACCCAGGTATGAGCCCAGTCCGCGAGCGCGTCCATCACGCCCCCGAGCGCCTCACCTTTGGCGGTCAGGTGATAATCGATCCGCACCGGTGTCTCGGGAATGACCGTGCGTTCGACGATGCCTTCCTTCTCCAACTCCTTCAACCGCTCCGACAGCATGCGGTCGCTGAGGGACGGGATGCTGGCTTTCAAGTCGCTGAAGCGATGCACGCCGGAACGCAGGGCGCGCAGGATGGCGCCCGTCCACCGACGACCAATCAGCTCCGTCGCCTGATGATAGTAGGGACAAAATGCGCTCAAGTGCTCTGGAAGCTCCATCGCTCTCCTGCACCTCCTGGTGTAAGGCTCCGCCCGGCGCAAGCCGTCCGTACCGGCGACGTACCAGTCACCACGATTCTATATTACCATAAGTAAGGCACTTGACAGCGATAACTCACATTGGTATAGTAACTCACAGGCCGTAAGTAAACAGTGGCGATGGACGCCACGGTCGTACGGCCACCGATGAGAAGGATTTTAGAATGAGTGTTTCCGAGCAAAATGCTGTCACCGCCTGGCAGCTTGACCCGGTCCACACCACGGTGGAATTTTCCGCCAAGCACATGATGTTCACGACGGTCAAAGGACATTTCGGCACCATCAAGGGCACGATCCGCCTGAACGAGCAGGACATGACTCGCTCCTCCGTCGAGGCGGAGATCGATGCCGCCAGTCTAAACACACGCACCGAACAGCGCGACACGCACCTGCGTTCGCAGGACTTCCTGCATGTCGAGCAGCATCCGAA
>JBPCLN010000328.1:0-13765 GCA_051003235.1 Chloroflexota bacterium
GCAGAAGGAGGTGCTGCTGCTCGGCGCCATCTACCTGGCGGCGATGCCGTTCCTGGCCCGCGTGCCGGCGCCGCGGCCCGACCAGACGGCGAAGGTTGGCTTGACGTTCCTCAGCGAGACGCGCGCCGGCCTCGCCTACGTGCGTCGCTCACGCCTGATCCGCTCCGTCATGCTGGTGGCCTTCATCGCCCTCCTCGGCGTCGGCGGACTGAGCGTCCTCGACGTCGTCTTCGTGACCCGCGCCTTGCACGTGCGCACGGAAGACGTCGGCCTCCTCCTCACCGCCTCCGGTGTCGGCCAGCTCGGCGGCGGATTGCTGGTATCGGTGATCTCCGAACGCTTGAACCGCTACTATCACCGCCTGCTGGGAATATCGATTCTGCTGGCCGGCGTCGGGACCGTGGTGTATTCGCAGATGCCGACGCTGCAAGCGGCGGCAGTGGCGCTCTTCGTCTCCGGGCTCATCTTTCCTTTCCTGATCGTATCCTTCATCACCCTGGTGCAACGCGCGACCGAGAACGCCTTCATGGGCCGGGTGATGAGCCTGGTCACCATGAGTATGTCGGTGGCCAGCATTCTGTCCCTCACTGCCAGCGGCGCCTTGACCGACTTATTCGGCGTCCGTCAGGTGATTGCCGGCGGCGGTCTCCTCCTGGTAATCTCCGGTATCGTCGGGCTGTTCGTCGTCCGCGCCACGCTGCCACCGTCTCCGTCAGATGATCTGACCGCCCTGGTCGAGAGCCCAGCGGCAGGGGAGTTGGTCGCCGCGGGGCATTAGCGGGTGGCCGCGCGCGCCGGTTATCCGCCCAAGTCAGGCCGATCACGCGGGCACCAGATGGCGCATCACCGCCGCACGCTGTACGATAGCGCGCAACCGGTATGCTACGAGCAACCGGTGGATGAGGAGCACTACCTGGAATGCCTTCAGCACCAATGTCATTTCCCCTCTGGCCACAGGCCGAGGCGGCGCAAGAGGGAGATGCCCCCCGTCTCACCACTTTCCTCCTCCCATCGCGGACGCCAACCGGCGCCGTCATTGTCTGCCCGGGCGGCGGCTACAGCGGGCGAGCAGCGCACGAAGGAGCGCCGGTGGCACGTTGGCTCAACGCGCTTGGAATTGCTGCGATTGTGCTCGATTACCGCGTCGCGCCGCATCGCCACCCGATTCCGCTCAGCGATGCCCAGCGCGCCATTCGCACGGTGCGCCATAATGCTCTAGAGTGGCGCATCCGCCCCGACCGTATCGGCATCCTCGGCTTCTCTGCCGGCGGGCATCTGGCCGCCAGCGCCGGGACGCATTTCGATGGCGGCGACCTGCAATCCGCCGACCCAATTGAACGCCAGAGCAGCCGGCCCGACGCCCTGGTGCTGTGCTACGCCGTGATTACCTTCGGGGCGTTTCGGCACAACGGCTCGATGGTCAACTTGCTCGGGCCGGAACCGCCGGAGGAATTGCGGCAGTACCTCTCCAATGAATTGCAGGTCACAAAAGACACGCCGCCGACGTTCCTCTGGCATACGGGCGACGATGCCGGCGTGCCGGTCGAGAATGCCCTCCTCTTTGCGAGCGCTTTGCGTCGAAGCCGCGTCGAATTCGCCCTGCACATCTTTCCGCGTGGCCGCCACGGGCTGGGTCTAGCGCCGGATGACCCAATTGTCGGCACCTGGCCGGCTCTGTGTGGTCGTTGGCTTACAGCAGCCGGCTTTGCCGCGCCGATCTAGCATGGCGCCGGCGTTGCCAACAGTATCCCGATCACCAGGGTCTCCGGCACCAACCGCGGAGACCGTTTCGTCACTTCGATGTACCAGTTCTACACTGCTGGCCGGCCCTAACGATCGGAGGCCTCGGCCATCGCGGCCATTTTCGATTCCAGGAACCGCTTGCCCAGCAGGAAACCGGCTTCGCGGCCCACCGAGTTATCTTCGTGCTCAATGGAGACGGGGCCGTCGTAGTGGATCGAGCGCAGGCGACCCAGGAAAGGCCCCCAGGCAATGGCGCCGGTGCCAGGGATGGTGTAGCGCCACCAGCCGCCGCCCAACCAGCCGACGAGGCGGCGGCGGCCCTCCAACATCTCACAATCCTTGGCGTGGACGTAAAAGATGCGGGCAGCGTAGCGGTTGACGCCCTCCAGGTAGTCCACTCCCTGCCAGATCAGGTGCGACGGGTCATAGTTGAGGCCGAAGTTGGCGTTCGGCACCGCCTCAAACATGGCGTCGAAGGTGTCGAACCCCTGCAGGTTGGTGGCGTACCAGTTCTCCAGGGCAATGTTAATGCCCTTGCCCGCCGCGTACTCCGCCAGGGGGCCATACACGGCGGCCGCATCCTCGCGGATGGTCTTCAGCTTATCCTTGCCCGGCAACGGCATGCCGCCGAGGGTGCAGACGACGCCGAGGCCCAGCGCCTGAGCGGCGTCGATTGTGCGCTTGAGGTAGTCGTTGTTCGCCTTGCGACGCCCCAGGTCGGCGTCTAACTGGTTGTGGTAGGCGGAGAGCGTGGTGATGGCGGTCCCCGCCTCCCGACAGGCCGCCTGCAGCTCGTCCAGGCGATTGCCTTCCAGCAACGTCTGCACGTCGCAGTGCCGGCTGCCCGGTCCTACGGCCACTTCCAGCGAGCCGATGCCGTTTGCGCCGGCCCAGCGCACCACGTCCAATAGCGGCTCACGTCCGAACGGGGCCGTCAGTATGCCAACTTGCACGATGCTCTTCTTTCTCTGTCCCTGCTCTGATTGGGTGGATTACCGCCGACCGTTAGCGCGCCACGCGCTCCCAACGCTTGCTAGCGGCGGCGCGTTCGACGGCATCCAGCACTTGCTGCACGCGCAGACCATCCACGAAGTCGGGATGCACCGCTGTCTTGCCGGCGATCGCCTCCATCAGGTCACGTACCTCGTGGGTGAAAGTGTGCTCCCAGCCGATGATGTGCCCCGCCGGCCACCAGGCGGACATGTAGGGATGCGCCCCATCGGTGATCATCAGATCGCGGAAGCCTTGCTCCGTCGAGGGTTGGCTCAGGTCGAGGAACTCCAGCTCGTTCAGGCGCTCCAGATTGAAGCGGATACTGCCCTTGCTCCCGTTGATCTCGAAGGTATTGGCATTCCTGTTACCGCCGGCAAAGCGCGACACCTCGAAAGTGCCCATCGCCCCATTGGTGAAGCGGGTGACGAAGGCGGCGGCATCTTCGACTGTCACCTGCCCCTTCCTGGCGCCGCCGCTCGCGCCCAAACCGGCATCGCTTGATTCCAGCACCGGCCGCTCCTTGATGAAGGTCTCGGCCATGCCGGTCACTTCGTCCAATTCGCCCACCAGATAGCGGGCGAGGTCGATGATGTGCGCCCCCAGGTCGCCCATCGGCCCGGAACCGGCGGCGTTCTTGTCCAGGCGCCAGACCAACGGGAAGTTCGGATCCATAATCCAGTCCTGCAGGTAGCGAGCCCGAAAGTGGTAGATGCGGCCGATTCGACCCTCGTCAATCAGTTGCCGGGCGTAGGCAATAGCCGGCACACGCCGGTAGTTGAAGGCCACCATGTGGCGCACGCCCGCCTTCTGCACGGCTTCCAGCATGCGCTCCGCTTCGGCCACGGTGTTGGCCAGCGGCTTCTCGCAAAAGACATGCTTGCCGGCCTGGGCGGCGGCGATGGCAATATCGGCGTGCGAATCCCCCGGCGTGACAATATCCACCAGGTCTATATCCGGTCGCCGGACCACCTCGTTCCAATCGGTGGCCACCTGCTGCCAGCCCAGCTGACGCGCCGCCTGCTCCACTCCCGGCCGATCGCGTCCGCAGACGGTGTTCATCACCGGCAGCGCCCCCAGGTCGGGAAAGAAGTGCCCCACTTGCCGGTAGGCGTTACTGTGCGATTTGCCCATGAACTTGTAGCCAATGAGCGCGACGTTTACCTGCTCTGTCACCGTCCGTCCGTCCTTCCTGAACGCCTAGCCCAACCGGGCCACTTTCACCGGCCGGCCGGTCTCCGCCGACTTCCAGGCCGCTTCCGTCAATTCGATTACGCGCAGGCCGCAGATCGCCGGCGTGCCGACGGGCCGGCCATAGGCGATCGCCTCCACCCAGTTGCGGTCCGGGTCGGAACCCTCGGGCATCTCTTCCGGAGGTACTTCGCACGGTCCCTTGTCGCCGAATGCCGCCCAGGACAGCTTGCCCTGACGCATAAAGATGGCCGCCTTGCTGCCGGTGATGGTGACGTCCTCCCACCAGAGCGGGCAATTCCCCATCACGGAAATGGTCCCCCGCGCCCCGTTGGTGAAGGTAATCGCCGCGGCGGTGTTGATATCGACTTCTGAGCCGAAGTTCTCGGAGTAGGCGCTCACTTCTTCCGCCTGCAGGCCGGTCACCCAGAGCAGAATGTCCAGGAGGTGGCTGCCGGAATCGTTGAGCTGGCCGCCGCCGGAAAGCGCCAGCGTCTGCCGCCAACTGCCCTGCGTGCCGGTCAGCCAGTTCTGCCCTTGCAGCACAGAAACGAACTGGACGTCGCCCAATTCACCGTCGTCGATCTTCTGCTTGATGTACCGAAATGCGCGCTCGTAGTGCCGTTGATAGGAGATGGCGAAGACCTTGCCGGTCTCCTCGATCTTCCGCAAAAGGGTGTGAGCGTGCCCGACGGTGCAGACCATCGGTTTCTCGGTCAGGACGTGCTTGCCGGCGTCCAGGCTGTCCATCTCTTGCTGGAAGTGCAGCGTGTGCGGGCTGTGCAGTTGCACGCCATCGATCGCCACGTCCGAGGCGAGGAGCTCGTGGTAGTCGGCGAAGCGGGGCAACTCCGCCAGCTCCGGGAAGCGGCTGACCATCCGGTCAAGGCTGGCGGTCGACGTATCGCAGAGGGCAACAATCTTCGCTTCCGGCACCTTCGCCAGACGCTGGATATGCCAATGGCTAATGCCGCCACAGCCGATGAAACCGATGCGAACCTGGGGACTGGTTAATGCGGACAAACTTCACTCCTTGCGGGCCACCGCGCCAGGGCACAATGCCGGGATGCCGGCCCAAACCGGCCGTAGTATACGCCAAGGAATAGGGTCCGCTCCAAGCGGATTGACACACCGCATGATTACTCCAGGCCCGGTATGACCTCAATCACCAGGCGATCGGCGGCAAGGTCGATCTCCTTCACCACGTCGGCAATCGCCGGCACCAGCACCTCCCGGCCGGCGTGGCTCACCACATAGATGTCGTTGGCTGGGCGGTTGAGCACCTCGCGCACCTCACCGTAATGGGTACCGTCGGTGGTCCAGACTTGCAAGCCGACGATCTGGTGGATGTAGTACCGCCCCGCCGGCAATGGTGTGGCGTCGTCGATGGCGATGGAGAGCTCCGCCCGTCGCAGCGCGTCCGCCGCCTCGACTGTGTCCACACCAGCCAGCTTCAGCAATAGCTCGCGGCCGTGCGGGCGGGCACTCTCTACCCGCATCGGGCGGTGTTCCGGTCCTAGGAAAAGCGGACGCTCGGTGATTCGTTCTGGAAAGTCCGTGTCGATGATGACGCGCAACTCGCCGCTAACGCCAAAGGGGGCAGTGACGCGACCCACGTAGAGCCAGCCCGGCTCCGATTCAGCCATCCTGCGCCGTATTACTTGCTAGGAGACGATCTCGAGGATGGCGCGTCGGCGCTCTTTGGCCGCCGTCACCTTGAGCAAAGTCCGCATCGCCTTGGCGACTCGCCCGTCTTTGCCGATTACTTTGCCCATGTCGTCCGGTGCAACTCGCAGTTCGAAGATGATGGAGGCCTGGCCCTCGACGGTGGTGACGGACACATCACCAGCCTGCTCAACGAGGCCACGCGCCATATACTCAACCAGCGCCTGCATCAGCGAGCCCTCAGCGGGCGTCTCTTCCTCCAGCGCGTCCGCGCCATTGTTCTCCGTGGTCATGTCCGTGTCCATTGGCGCTAGCTCCCAACGGCCGGCGGGGCAGCTGGAACGTCGGCGTGGGCGGCCGTCCATGGCCCTTCGATCAACTTATGGCGTACACCCGTCCGCGAAAGCAAACGGGCCACGGCCTCCGTCGGTTGGGCCCCCTTATTGAGCCAATCGAGCGCCCTTTCCGCCTTGACGTTGACCGTGGCCGGCGTCGTCAGCGGGTCGTAATAGCCGATCACTTCTACGCTGCGACCATCGCGTGGCTTGTGCGCGTCGGCAACGACGATGCGATAGAAAGGGCGCTTGTGCGCGCCCAGGCGCGTGAGTCGAATCTTTAGCACGTGAACAATCCCTCAATAATCCGGCCGTAACACCACCAGGCATGCCGAAGGGCAACAGCATTCGTCAGGTTTCTCCCGCCTAGTATACGTGGACAGAGTCTCCGCTGTCAGCAATGAACAGCGGGACGCAAGGCTCACGCCCCTCCGGCGACGGGTCCGCGGGTTTCGATTACGCCACGGCCACCTCCGGATACCGCAAGCCGAACACGCCCGCCAGGTCGCGCAGGATGCGCTGGCCGGCTTGGAGATCCGTGGTGGTGGGTGCAGCCAGGATGGCATGGGCCAGTTCGAGGAGACTTTGGATCGCCACCGGCGTATTCAAGTCGTCGTCAATACCGTCAAGCACCTTCTGCTGGAGCGCTGGGAGCACGGCGAGCGGTACGTCACCATCGGGCCGAGGCAGCAGCGCCTGGGCGAAGGTCCGATCCCACTCCCGCATCGCCGGCAGATCCGCGGCCTCCCAATCCCACTCTTCCCGATAGTGATGGTTGGCAAGCGCCAGGCGAATCGCGTTAGCCGGGTATTCCTGCAATAGGTGGCGCGCCAGCACCAGGTTGCCGAGCGACTTCGACATTTTCTCGCCGGCCAGCCGCACCATACCGGCGTGGAGCCAGAAGCGCACGAACGGCAGGACACCGGTGTACCGTTCACTCTGAACGCGCTCACAGGCGTGGTGGGGGAAGACAAGGTCGTAGCCGCCGCCATGGATATCCACCGTCGGCCCGAGGTAGCGATAGGACATGGCGCTGCATTCAATGTGCCACCCCGGCCGGCCCGGCCCCCATGGGCTTTCCCACCAGGGCTCACCTGGCGCCGATTGTTGCCAGAGGATAAAGTCCAGCGGATCGCGCTTATTCGTGTCGTCGGGGGTGTTGCCGCGCTCGTTTGCGACGGCGAGCATAGAAGCGTAGTCAGCCAAATCGGACGGCGGACCGAATTCCGCTTCGGCACGCACGTCGTAGTAGACGCTGCCGTTGGCGGCGTAGGCCCGCCCCTGGCGGACCAAACGCTCCACCATCGGCAGGATGACGCCGATTTGGTTGCTCGCCCGCGGAAAATGGTCGGGGAGGGCAATATTCAGCCCCTCCATGTCCGCCACCAACTGGCCCACCTGATCGTCGGCCAGCGCCTGCCAGGTGGTCCCCAACTCGTTCGCCTTGCGCATCATATCGTCGTCCACGTCGGTGACGTTCTGGACGTAGGTCACGGTGATCCCGAGATGACGCAGGTAGCGGATTAGGACGTCGAACGACGCGAAGGTAAAGAGGTGGCCCACATGCGTCGTATCGTAGGGCGTGACCCCACAAACATACACGCCGACGTGTCCGTTCACCGGCTCAAACCGGCGCCGCTGCCCGGTATCGGTACTGCTGAGTTCCATAAAAGGCTATCCACCAGGCCAATCTGCTGCCGGCAGCGCCGCGTCCCGAGCGGCCCCGCCATCTGCGCTCCAACGCCGTCAGTATACATACGCTTGAGTGTGAGAATTCCGCGCCAGCACACGCCGGTACACTGTGCTCCAGCCACTCCACCTGGAAGGAACACCGCCATGCCAGCGCAGATCACCGGCACCGTCACCCTGCTCGACGCCATGGCGTTTGCCGCCACCGGAGGCAGCGGCCACACCATAACGCTGGATAGCGGCGCGGACCACGGCGGGACCGAGCGCGGCCTCCGGCCCATGGAACTGCTGCTCCTCGGGCTGGGCGGCTGCACCGGCATGGACGTGATCAGCCTCTTGCGCAAGATGCGGCAGGACGTCACGGGCTACCAGGTGGTGGTACAGGCCGAGCGGGCCGAGGAGCACCCGCGTGTCATGACGGATGTCAGCGTCGTCCACGTCATCCAGGGACGCAGTCTCGACGCCAAATTGATCCGGCGGGCCATCGAACTCTCCGCCACCCGCTATTGTCCGGCATCAGCCATGCTCTCCCAGGCCACCATTATCCATCACCGGTACCGACTCACCGACGAGTTGAACGGGACAACGAGCGAGCAGTTGGTCGTAGATACGCCGTTGCCGGTGGGTGGGTAGGGGATCTCACGTCACCGGCGTCAGCGCCGGCCGGCCGGCCAGGACGGCGATGATGTTCTCCGCCGCCAGCGTGGCCATGCGCGTGCGCGTCGCCACGCTGGCGCTCGCGACGTGGGGGACGACCAGACAGTTATCCAGTTGCACCAACGCGTGCTGCGCCGACAACGGCTCGGGATCCGTCACGTCCAGCGCCGCGCCGGCGATGACGCCGTCGACCAAGGCCCGGTAGAGGGCGTCCTGATCCAGAACGCCCCCGCGTGCCGTGTTCACCAGGAAAGCAGTCGGCTTCATCAACTGCAGTTCGCGCTGGGAAATCAGGTGGCGTGTCACCACCGACAACGGGACGTGCAGTGAGACGACGTCGCTCGCCCGCAGCAGATCATCGAACGACCGTCGTTGCATGCCGTAGCGCGCCTCATCATCCGGATGGTCGTGGGCGGAATGGTAGATCAATTGCATGCCGATGCCGTGCGCCCGCCGGGCAACGGCGGCAGCGATGCGACCATAGCCAACCAGACCCAGCGTAGCGCCGTCCAGGTCGCGCCCGAGCAGCAAGAGTGGATCCCAGGTGGTCCAGTGGCCGCGCTCCACCCACCGCATCGCTTCTTTAAGGCGGCGTGCCGCGGCCAGGATCAGCAGGAAGGCAAACTCGGCGCTGGTTTCCGTCAGCACGCCCGGAGTATTAGTCACTTGGACGCCACGCTGGCGGGCGGCTGCTACGTCGACGTTGTCGTAGCCTACGGCCATGTTGGCCACGACCTTGAGTTTGGGCGCCAACGCCAGCAGTTCCGCGTCCACGCGTTCGGTCAGGAGCGACAGCAGCCCTTCCGCCTGAGTAATCTCCGAAAGCAAGCGGTCACGCGGGATTAGCTCGCTGGAGTCCCACTGCGACACGTCGAAGCGGTCGCGCAGCAATTGCAGCGCTTCCGGCGCGATCCGGCGCGTCACCAGGACCCGAGGCCGACTTTTCATGGTCTCTGTCCCTCCGGTGCCGGTCGCCCCCACCGCGCCAGCGTCTGTTGCCAGGCGTCGTCCGTCGCCTGCATGAGTGCCTCCATGTCGCCACTATTGTCGAGCACGATATCGGCCAGCGCTGCCTTCGGTTCCGCCGGAGGCTGGGCCGCGACGCGCCAGGCGGCATCTTCCCGCGTGAGATGGCGCGCCCGCACGAGCCGTTCGATCTGCTGTTCGGGCGGACAACACACCAACCACAGCGCGTCCAGATCTCGATAGGTGCCTGCCTCCACGAGAGCCACGGCTTCAATGACGGCCACCTCGTCCGGGGCCAGTAGCTGAAGGCGCCGCATAAGTTCCGCATGGACGCTCGGATGCACGGCGGCGTTCAATCGCATTAATGCCGCCCGGTCGTTGAAGACGATGCTGCGCAATTGAGCGCGGTCGATGGTCCCATCCTCGGCGAGGATACCCGATCCGAAAGCCGACACCACCGCCTGCCAGGCGGGTAGCGAGGGTTGCATTACGGCGTGGGCCACGATATCGGCGTCAATCACGCCAGCGCCATGGCCAGCCAGGCGGCGAGCGACGCTGCTCTTGCCACTGGCGATATTGCCGGTCAGACCGATGGCGTGACCAGGTGATGCTCTGCCCATAGGAAAGAGTAGACCATAGATTTTCTGCCGGCGTCCAGTTAGCCTGCTGCTTTGGCGGCAGGTGGCTCGGCGGCTCGGCTCGGATCGGCTTCACCAACGCATTCCTTGCGAGGCAAGTGCGCCTGGAAGAGTTGCGCCATCGCCTGTTCCAGTGCTGCGGAGACCTGGGACACGGGGCCGCTGCCGTCGATGCGCTGCACCAGGCCGCGGTCCTCGTAATAGCGCACGACCGGCTCACTCCGCTGGCGATATACCTGCAGCCGGCGGCGGACGGTCGTCGGCGCATCGTCCAGCCGGTGCGCCAGGCCATGGCCGCACACGTCGCAGATGCACGGTTCGCGTGGCGGGTTGGTCCGGCTACCGTATACCGCGTTGCAGTTGGGACAGAAGACACGTTCTTCGGCCCGATCGATCAACTCCTGCTCCGGTACGTCGAGGACGAAGACGCCATGAATGGGGATCGTAAGGTGTTCTAACGTTTCCGCCTGGGTCAAGGTGCGCGGGTAGCCGTCGAGCAGAATGTTGTGGTCGTCCATGCGGTCCACGACCATCTGGGTCACCAGTTCATCCGGCACATAGTCGCCACTACGGAGCAAGTCGCCGACGCGCCGTCCGAGCGGCGTCTCGCTCTGGGAAATGTCGCGCAATAAGTCACCCGTGGCTATATGGACCAGATCGAAGCGCGTTCCCAACTGTCGCGCCTGTGTTCCCTTTCCTGCCTGTGGTGGCCCCATCAGAATCAGGTGCAACGCCATTGGTGCCATCCTTCTGTGTGTGTCTGAATGACCAGGGGGACGGCCTCGCTGCCGTGTAGGGGGAGATTGTACAACGTCGCGGAAGCAAGCCCTATCGGACTCACGTCTGGTCCGCTGCATCGGCCACCCCGCGGTATCGCGCTAAGAACGTTTGCTCGAAGGTCGGGAAGCGCCCTTCGCTGATCGCCTGACGCATCCGGCGCATGAGGTCCAGGCAGAACGTTACGTTATGGAGCGTCGCCAGGACCGGGGCGAGCAACTCCTCCGCCTTGAAGAGGTAGCGGAGATAGGCGCGACTGACGGTGCGGCAGGTGTAGCAGCGGCAGTGCGGATCGGGCGCCGTCTGGTCATCCGCATACTGGCTACTGAGCAACCTCAGGCGACCCTGCGCCGTCAGTAGCGTGCCGTTGCGCGCCATGCGCGTCGGTAGCACGGAATCGAACATGTCAATGCCGCGACGTACCACGGCGAAGAAGTCCTCCGGCTCACCGATGCCCATGGCGTAGTGCGGCCGGTCGTCCGGCAGGTAAGCGGCCACCCAGTCCAGGATTGCCGCCGTCATCGGGCGCGAATAACCGATAGACTCGCCGCCGATGGCGATGCCGGGGAGGCCCAGCGAAGCGACGAAGGCGGCACTCTCCTCGCGCAATCGCCGGCTATTACCCCCTTGCACGATGCCAACGAGTGCCTGGGGCGCCGCACCGTGCTTTGCCGCTTCAAGTTCCTGCCAGCGCTCCCGGCAGCGGCGCAGCCAGGCGTGCGTGCGTTCCATAGACCGGCGGGCGAGCGCTTCATCGTCGTCGTTGCGCGAACATTCATCGAACGCCATAGTAAAATCCGCACCGATCGCCCCCTGGATCTCCATGGAGCGTTCCGGGTTAATGTATTGTCGCGAGCCGTCAATTGGTGACGTGAACCAGGCGCCGTCGTCCGTGACCTTGACGAGACTGCCCTGGCTGCCGTTGCGCCGATCGGGCGTCGCCAGACTGAAGAGTTGGAAGCCGCCGCTGTCGGTGAGGAGCGGCCCGCTCCAGCCCATAAACCGGTGCAGGCCGCCGAAGGCGGCTAGCTGCTCGGCGCCCGGTCGCAGGCTGAGGTGATAGGCGTTGGCCAGGACGATCTGCGCTCCGGCCGCGCTGAGATCGCGCGGCGATAGCCCTTTCACGCTCCCCCGCGTCCCAACAGGCATGAAAAGCGGAGTCTGCACTAACCCGTGCGGCGTGCGCATCACGCCGGCGCGGGCCCGTGTCGTGCTGTCACGCGCCGTGACGTGAAAGGCGAATGCCGTCAAGGAAACCTCACGCTAATAGGCCTTCGCCACATAGACGCGGTGCAGGGCCGTCTGACCGCAGACGGCACAGGCGCCGGTTGGGTGGGCTTCCTCGTCCAGCGGGATGGCGCGGATCGTTGCCTTGTAGGTTGCAAGCTGCTCCTCGCAGGCACCCTCGCCGCACCAGTTCAAGCGGTAGAAGCCGGGCCGCTCGTCCAGCACTGCCAGGTCGGCGAGACTGGCAGCATCATAGGTGTGGCGCTCCCGGAAATCGAGCGCCCGCTGGAATAGGGCGGCCTGGATTGTTTCCAGCAGTTGCGGAATATGGGCCGCCAACTCGGCAATTGGGATGGGCTGCTTTTCCGCCGTGTCTCGCCGCGCGGCAATCACCTGGCTAGCCGCCAGGTCGCGCGGGCCAAGTTCCAGACGTACGGGCACGCCTCGCATCTCCCAGTCGTTGAACTTGAAGCCTGGCGTCACTTCTTCCCGGCCGTCCACCTGCGCGCGTACTCCCGCCTGGCGCAGTTCGGTGACGAGTTCACCCGCTTTGGTGATGACGGCGCTCCGCTGCTCGTCGCTCCGATAGATTGGCACGATCACGACCTGGGTCGGCGCGACGCGCGGGGGTAACAGCAACCCTTTGCTGTCGCCATGCGCCAGCACCAGGGCGCCAATCAGGCGCGTAGTGACGGCCCAACTGGTCGACCAGGGCTGGCGGCGCTCGCCGTCCCGATCCAAGAACCAGACCTCGAAGGCTTTGGAGAAGTTCTGGCCGAGGTCGTGGCTGGTACCCATTTGCAGGGCCCGGCCATCGCGCATGAGCGACTCCACCGTATAGGTATCGCGAGCCCCGGCGAAGCGTTCTTTGGCGGACTTACGCCCCTGTAAGACCGGTATCGCCAGTTGCTCTTCGATCAGCTTGACGTAGAGGGACAAAATCAGGCGCGCCTCTTTCACCGCCTCTTCCGCCGTAGCATGGGCGGTGTGGCCCTCCTGCCAGAGAAACTCCATGGTACGCAGGAACAACCGGGTGCGAATCTCCCACCGCACGACATTCGCCCACTGGTTGATCAGCAAGGGTAGGTCGCGATAGCTCTGCACCCACCGAGCATAGGCGTCGTAAATGATGGTCTCCGAGGTGGGTCGCACCACCAGCGGCTCCGCCAACTCTTCGCCGCCGCCGTGCGTCACCACCGCCAGTTGCGGCGCGAATCCCTCGACGTGTTCCTTTTCGCGCTGAATGAAGCTCTGGGGAATGAAGATGGGAAAGTAGGCGTTCTGGTGCCCGGTTTCTTTCAAGCGGTCATCGAGCCAGCGTTGAATGGTCTCCCACACGCTATAGGCGTAGGGGCGAATGACCATGCAACCGCGCACGGGAGAATAATCGGCCAGTTGCGCCCGCTGCACGACATCGTTGTACCATTCGGCGACGGCGTCTTCCGCCAATTCTGTAATCCCCGCCACGTGCTCCCCCTCCATTGCTGTCGTTGTCTGGCGATATTGTGCCACGGCTGCTCCCAGGTATTATCCTGGCGGAGGAATAGCCATGGCGAAAGACGTACCAGCCCCACCGCGAGTGTCGAGGCGGGCATTGTACGCCGGGGCGGCGGGGATGGGCGCGTGCGGGCTGGCGCTCGTCGGCGTCGGCATCTACGAGGGCTTCTTCGCCGGCCAGCTCCCGCCTGACACCGGAGGAATCAGTGGCGGGCCGCTGGTGGGTCAGCCGGCGCCGACGTTCGCCGTGGTTGGCCTGTCGGGCGAGCCGGTCAGTCTGACCGGCTTTCAGGGCAAGATCCTTCTCCTCAACTTCTGGGCCACGTGGTGCGTTCCCTGCCGGCAAGAGCTGCCAGCATTGCAGCAGTTCGCCGCCGAACAGCATGGGCG
>JBPCLN010000329.1:0-9719 GCA_051003235.1 Chloroflexota bacterium
GTACCCAGCAAAGCCGCCCTACGGCGGCTACGCGAGTCCGCGCAGGCGGACTTCGCTAACGATTGCCCGCGACTTCAGTCGCCGGGCGCCCCTCGACCGGCCGCATTCCGCGCAGGATGGCCCGTTGCGTGCTACAACTATGCAGGACGTTTTCGGGGACAAGGAGAGCGCATGAGTACAACAACGTCGCCTGCCGGCGCGGCAGCAACCGGCCAAACGGCGCAATGGCACGAGCTGGCGCAGCAGTTACGGGTGGACAGCATTCGCTGCACGACCGCTGCCGGGTCCGGGCACCCGACCTCCTCCATGTCGGCCGCCGACGTGATGGCGGTGCTCCTGGCCGAATACCTGCACTACGATTTCGACGATCCCCAGAATCCGAATAATGATCACCTGATCTTTTCCAAAGGCCACGCCTCGCCGCTCCTCTATTCCATTTACCGGGCGGCGGACGCCGTCAGCGACCAGGAGTTCCTGACGCTGCGCCGGTTTGGCAGCCGGCTGGAAGGGCATCCGACGCCGATCCTGCCCTGGGTCGATGTCGCTACCGGATCGCTGGGCCAGGGCCTCCCCATCGGCGTCGGCGTGGCCCTCGCCGGCAAGTTTCTGGATAAGCTCGATTACCGCGTCTGGGTTCTGCTGGGTGACAGCGAGATGGCAGAAGGCTCGATCTGGGAGGCGTTCGACCACGCCGGCAATCGTAAGCTGAATAACCTGATTGCCATCCTGGATATGAACCGGCTCGGGCAGCGTGGCCCGACGGAGCTTGGCTGGAACAGTGCCGCCTATGCCGCGCGGGCCCGCGCCTTCGGCTGGAACGCCATCGAAATCGACGGGCACAACCTCGACGCCATCAACAGCGCATTTCAACAAGCGACCGCCGAACAGCAAGCCCCCACCTTGATTGTCGCCAAGACCAAGAAGGGCGCCGGCGTCGCCTCGCTGGAAGATGTCGGCGGCTGGCACGGTAAGGCGCTACCGCCGGAGGACGCCAAGAAGGCGATCGCGGAGCTGGGCGGTGAGCGCCATCTGGTCGTGAAGCCCCATGCTCCCGCCAAAGGCAGCCAACGCACCTTCCCGGTGGGGCCGGTCACGTTTGCCGGCTATCCGCTCGGCTCGAAGATGGCGACACGGCGCGCCTACGGCGACGCGCTCCAGGCCGTCGGCGCCGCGCGCCAGGACCTCGTCGTACTCGATGCCGAAGTCAGCAACTCGACCTTCGCCGACGTTTTTGGCAAGGCGTATCCGGAGCGCTTCTTCGAGATGTTCATCGCCGAGCAGCAGTTAGTTTCGGCCGCGGTGGGCATGCAAGTGCGCCATTACGTGGCGTTCGCTTCCACCTTTGCCGCTTTCTTAAGTCGCGCCTACGACTTCATCCGCATGGCGGCAATTTCCCGCGCCAATCTGCGCCTCTGTGGTTCTCATGCCGGAGTCTCCATCGGCGCCGACGGTCCCTCCCAGATGGCGTTAGAAGACCTGGCGATGATGCGCGCCGTGCACGGCAGCACCGTCCTCTATCCCAGCGACGCCAACCAGACGATCAAGCTGGTGGAACTGATGGCGGAGCAGCAGGGCATCTCCTATCTGCGGACGACGCGCGAGTCCACGACAGTGCTCTATCCGCCCGACGTGGCGGTCCGCATCGGCGGCAGCGCCGTGCTCAAGGAGTCACCGGCGGATGTCGTTGCCGTGGTCGCCGCCGGCATCACCGTTCATGAGGCCCTCGCCGCCTATGAACAACTACAGGCGAAGGGCGTCGCCATCCGCGTGATCGACGCCTACTCTGTGAAGCCGCTTGACGCCGCCACGATCATTGCCGCCGTCAGGGACTGCGGTGGCAAACTTGTCGTCGTCGAAGATCACTGGCCGGAAGGCGGCCTCGGCGATGCGGTCTTGGAGGTGGTGAGCGGCAAGGGTCTCAACCTCAAGTTTGCGCATCTCGCCGTCGCCGGCATGCCGGGCTCCGGCGAACCAGCCGAACTGATGAGCGCCGCCGGCATCGACGCGGCACACATTACGGCGGCGGTACAAGCCCTGGCGGGCTGACCTCGCTCGCCTGGGCTCGCTTCCCGGCGATGATCTCCTTCACCTTCGCCACCGCCTCGTCCAGCTTGCCGGTGGCGTTGATGACCACATAGTCATAACGGTGGACGGCGGCGAACTCGCGATCCATCGCGGCGATCCGGGCGCGGGTGTCGGCGGCGTTTTCCGAACCGCGCGCTTCCATGCGGCGGGTTGCTTCGTCCGGGCTGGGCGGCGCCAGGAAGATCATGATGGCGTCCGGATACGCCAGCTTCACCTTAGCCGCGCCGAGCACCTCCGGCTTGATCAACACGTCCCGACCGGCGGCGAGCGCCTCGTCTACCGCCTGGCGGGGCGTGCCATAGAGCCGGCCGGGGATGAACTCCGTGCATTCGACCAGTTTGCCGGCCGCCTGCATGGCGTGCATGGTCGCCACATCTACGAAGTGATAGTCGGTACCGTCTGTTTCGCCCGGGCGGGGCGGACGGGTGGTATAGCTGACGACTCGCTGGATGCTGAACTGTTCCGGCCGCAACTCCGCCAGCAGCGCGTCCTTGCCGGCGCCGGAGGGTGCGGAGAGGACGAAGAGGAGACCGCGTTTCCCGGCGGCCGGTGCGGGACTGTGGACGTCGGTCGGCTCCGGTGACGGTGGTAGACTGGCCGGCGGGGGATCAGCAGCCATGCATTACGACGCGTTGACGGCCGGCGCCGTAGCCGAAGAGTGTCGCCGTGTGCTGCTCGGTGGCCGGATCGACAAGATCTTTCAACCGGACGCCTGGTCGCTGGCGCTGCTGGTGCGAAGCCGCAATCAGAACTGGCAGTTTTTCTCCTCGCTCAATCCGCGCTTTGCCCGCGCCCATTTGCTCCGCGAGCGCAAGCTGGGCAGTGGCTTCGATGCGCCGACATCGTTCGTGATGCTGCTGCGTAAGCACCTGGAGAGCGCCCGAATCGTGGCGATCTATCAACCTCCCCTGGAGCGCATCCTGCATCTGCAAACAGCCCACGGCGCAGAACCGCCGCGCACGCTCATTATAGAGTTAGTCGGTAGGCAGAGCAACGCCGTCCTGCTCGATGAGCAGGGCGTCGTGCTCGGGGCGTTGCGCCAGGTTACCGGCGAGATGAGCCGGAGCCGTGTCATCCTGCCGCATGCCGCCTATGCGCCGCCGGCGTCGGTGATGGGCGCGACGGTGGAGGGCGGCGGGCGCCTTGACCCGCGCGATGTCGCACCGGCGGCGCTGGTGCGGGCTATGGAGACGACGACGGGCGGTACAACGGCGGAGCGGTTGCCCCGGGTGCTGGCGATCAGCCCGACGGCGGCGAAGGAAGCTGTCTTCCGTGCGCAGGCTGACGGCGGTGAGGGAGTGGACACCCTGGCGGCGGCGTTGCAGGACATGTTTGCTCCGCTGGAGGAGCCGTCGTTGTTCGCGCCATCAATGGCGCGGCGCGGCCCCCAGGTTGTGGCCTTCGCGCCCTACCGCCTCCGCCACTTGGAATCGTCCAGTACGGTGGAAGATGCCGACTCGATGAGCCTGGCGATTGAGCGCTATTTTGCACCAAAGGAGCGTGACGACCTTTTAGCCGGCCGGCGCGGCCGGTTGCAATCGCTGGTCAAGCCAATCGCGGAACGCGCCGCGCGGCGTCTCGCCGCCGTTGAGCTGCACCTGGCTCAGGCGCAAGAGCACCTGGCACTCCGCCGCCTGGGTGAATTGCTGCTGACCCACCAACCGGCAATCGCTCGTGATCAGCGCGACGTGGTTCTGGACGACTTCGCCGGCGGCGAGCCGGTCCGCATCGCGGTCGACCCGGCGCTGACGGCGGTACAAAACGCCCAGCAGATTTTCAAGCGCTATGCGCGGGCCAAGCGCACACTGGAAGCCCTGACACCGCAGCAGGCCGGGCTGGCGGTCGATCTCGCGTATGCCCGTCAGGTATTGACCGACGTCGCCCTCTGCGACACCCCGGCCGATGTGGTGCGCTTGGAAGCGGAACTGCGCGAAGGCAGCTTCTTCGCGGAGCGCGACCGCGCCGCCGGCGGGCGCAAGCAGGGGCGGAAGGCGCCGCGCAAAGGCGAACGCGGCGTAGTGGCCGCCCCGGCGGCGCCAACCGCCGTCCAGGTTCACGGCTTTGAGGTGCTCTACGGCAAGACCAGCCAGTTGAACGATACGCTGACCTTCCGCCTGGCGGCGCGACAGGACCTCTGGCTCCATGCAAAGGGCGTTCCCGGCTCCCACGTCGTGATCCGCTCGGGTGGCCGCCCCGTTCCCGACGACGTACTGCTGCAGGCGGCCGGCCTCGCCGCCCATCTGAGTTCCGCCCGCGGCGAGGCCCACGCCGCGGTGGACTATACCAACGTGAGCAACGTCCGCCGCCAGCCGGGCGGCAAGCCGGGGCTGGTCTACTACGTTGGTGAACGCACCGTCCAGGCGGCGCCGCTGGCCCCCGACTCCTTCACGAAGGAGGGCCTCCATGTCGGTCCCGTCGCCTGACCGTCCGCCTGCTGTCGTCTCTGCCGTTCAACCGGTGGTCTATTATTTCGCCCGCGACCTCTTCTTCGGCGTCCGTCTGGCCGAGGGTCTCGCTCGCCTTGCTCTGGATGGCCGGCCCATCACCGTGGCGACTGCGGCAACGCTGACGAAGGGGGCGGTGCTGTCGATTATCGACCTCAGCGCGCCGACGCCGCAGTGGCAGCCCTTGTTGGAGGCCGCACATGCGGCCACGGTGCCGGTACTGGCCTTCGGCTCCCATATGGACCAGGAGCGCTGGCAGCTCGCCCGCCGCCTGGGCGCCGACCGTATTGTCGCCAACTCCCAACTGATGGAGCACTTTACGGCGTTGGTCGAGCGGATGATTGGGCTGCCCGGAGCGACGGCCAGTAGCGAACTCTGACATCGCCGCCGCGCAGCCGCGGTGTTTGACAGTTTCGGCCCGTGTCGCTACACTTCTCAGGCAGGTATACAGCCGCATCGGCGGCTGGCGCGCAACGTTCTTTCCTGCACATAGGCGCTTGGCGCTTATGATACGAGTGGGCCAAGACATTGTTGTAGCCCGTGACCGGTGAAACGGTAGGGGGCTCCATCTTCCGTCGCATCGGGGTAACGATGAACGATGGGGCGTTGCTGCCGCCAGGCGCCGATCTCCACTTTATATGGTGAAGGTCGTGCGATGACAGGTAGCATTATCCTCCTCATTGTCGGCATACTGGCGGCGTGCGCTGGTATCGCCATCTTTGTCGCCGCCGCAACGACGGCGAGGCGCGCGCGGGTCAAAGCGGAGGCCGAAGGGCAGCGCATCACCCTCGAAGCGCAAAACCGCGAGAAGGAGCTCTTGCTCCACGCCAAAGACGAAGCGCTGAAGGCGCGGCAGTCCATCGAAACGGAGAACCGAGAGCGGCGCCGCGAACTGAGCGATCTCGAACGCCGGCTCCAAAAAAAGGAAGAGTCGGTCGATCGCCGTGCCGAGCAGTTGGAGCGCAGGGAGCGATCAACACAGACCAAGGAGCAGCAACTCGACGAAACGCGCAGCGGCCTGGAAGAACTCAAGGTCCAGCAGGTAGAAGAGTTGCAACGAGTTGCCGGTCTGAATGTGCAGGCCGCCCAGGACCTGCTGCTGCGCCGCGTGGAAGACGAGATGCACGATCTGGTCAGCCGGCGGGTGCGGGAGATTGAGGCGGAGGCGCGAGACGATGGCGAACGGCGGGCGCGCTCGATCATTGCCACCGCCATTCAGCGCTACGCTGCGGACCAGGTGGTGGAAACCGCCGTCTCTGTCGTGCCCATTCCCAGCGAGGATATGAAAGCGCGGATCATCGGCCGTGAAGGGCGCAATATCCGTGCCTTTGAGAACGCCACCGGGATCGACCTGGTAATCGACGAGACGCCGGACGCCGTCACGCTCTCCGGCTTCGATCCCGTGCGCCGAGAGGTGGCCCGTACCTCGCTGACCCGCCTATTACAGGATGGCCGGATCCACCCGGCCAGTATCGAGCAGGTGGTGGAACGCGCCCGCCGCGACGTCGAAGCCTACATGCGCGACGAAGGCGAGAAGGCGGCGTTGGACGCCAACGTCACCGGTCTCCATCCCGACGTCATCCGCACCCTCGGGCGTTTACGATTTCGCTACTCCTACGGTCAGAACGTGCTCAATCACTCCGTCGAGGTGGCGCACGTGGCGGCCATGATGGCGGCGGAGATTGGCGCTGACGGGAACATTTGCCGGCGCGGCGGCTTGCTCCATGACATCGGCAAAGCGATTGACCACGAAGTGGAGGGACCGCACGCCGAGATCGGCGCCGAACTGTGCCGGCGGTTGGGGGTATCGCCCAAGGTCGTCCACTGCATCGCCGCCCACCACACGCCGGACGCGATGGAAACGGTGGAAGCGATCATCGTGCAGGCGGCGGACAGCGCCTCCGGCGCCCGACCGGGAGCGCGGGGCGATGTGGCAACGTCGTACATCAAGCGGCTGGAGGCGCTGGAGCAGATTGCCACCTCCTTTGAGGGCGTGGAACGCGCCTTTGCCATCCAGGCGGGACGGGAAGTGCGCATCATCGTCAATCCCGATCAACTCGACGACCTCGGCGCGGCGCGCTTGACGCGGTCCATTGTCAAGCGGATCGAGGACGAGCTAGAGTATCCCGGCCAGATCAAGGTGATGGTGGTGCGCGAAATGCGCGTCGTGGAATACGCCAAGCGCTAACGGCGGGGAGTCAGGGGCAGGGTGGAACGGCCGGCCGGCCTGCGAGAGGAGCATCTCTGCCTTGCTTGGGAGCGCCAACTGGTATTCCCCGATCGCCTCCTGACCGCGGACGGTGACCGCCTCCAGGTCGTCTATCCGGGTCGCCGCTGCGGGGATCCGGGGCCCGACTTCCGCGACGCCGTGATCGCGCGGCACGACGCCAACCTGTGTCGCGGCGACGTAGAGATCCACCTGGACGGCGGCGGGTGGGCGGCGCACGGTCATGCGGTAAATCCGGCCTATGACCGCGTCATCCTCCACGTCACCTGGGCGGAATCGGCGCCGGTGGTGACCTGCGCCGGGCGCCTTGTCCCAGCGCTGGCGCTCGGCGGTTGCCTCGCCGTGGCGCCGGATACGCTGGCGGCCATGCCGGTACGGCGTCTACCGCCGCCGGGGGCAGACTGCCCGAGCGCGGTGGCGGACGAGCACGTGCCGGCTCTGCCGGCGTTCCTGCACTCGCAAGGGCTGGCGCGGCTGGAGGCGCGCGCCGCCCTGCTGGCCGCTGATGCGGCGATCGCCGGCTACGACCAGACGCTCTGGACGGCCATCCTACGCGGATTGGGCTATCAGCGCAACGTTGCGCCGTTTCAGCGACTGGCGCGCGTCGTCCCCTGGTCCGCCGCCGCCGCAATTGCCGGACGCCCGACGGGTCGGGCTGATCTGACGGCGCTGCTCCTTGGCGCCGCCGGCCTCCTTGAAGAGCCGGCGCGCCCCCTTCCGCCGACCGATGAATTGGCGCGGCGCGCCTATTGGGCGCGCTGGCAAACCGGGTACGCCTATTGCGCGGAACGCCCGCTCCGGCGCAACGAGTGGACCACGGCGGCCGTGCGGCCGGAAAACATGCCGGCGCGTCGCATTGCCGCCGCGGCCGGTATCGCTGTTAGCTACGCCTCGGACCTCAGCGGCTTCTTCCGCCGCCTGGTAACGGCCACCGATCGGCCCGTCCATATCGCGGCGGGCGACGACCCATTCTGGTCCTCTCGCGCCGACTTCGGCCGGCCAGTGGGTTCGGCGCCGGTCAGCCTGCTCGGGATCGCCCGGGAGAGGGAGTTGCTGGTGAACGCCGTGCTTCCTGGTATCCTGGCGCTGGCCCGAGAAGGCGGGGACACGCAATTGGAAGAGGCGGTTCGCTATCGCTACGCGCACCTGGCCGCGACCGGCCCGAACCAGATTACCCGGCACATGCGACGAACGATCGGCGTCCCGAGCCGTCCAGCGCTCACGGCGGCGGCTGAACAAGGGCTCTTACACCTCTATCATGGCTGGTGTCGGGAGCGACGATGCTGGGAATATCCATTGCCGGCCGCTTTCGACGCCGCGATGTCGCCCGGCGGCCGGGAGGATTCGTCCGAAGGGAGCCTGTCATGATTCGCATCGGCATTGTTGGTTGCGGACGCATCCTACCGGCCCATTTGCGCGGCTACCAGCGTCTTCGCGAGGCCGGCTACGATAACTTCCGCATCACCGGCCTGGTGGCGCGGCAACGAACGGACGCCGAAATGTTCCGGCGGCGCGGCGAGGGTCCGCCGCCCCGGCCCACCGTTAGCGTCAATCCCAACGATCCGCTGGCCGCCCCCCACATGTATGTGAGCGACATACACCCGGACACCATCCCGACGGTGTACGACAGCCTGGAGGCGATGCTTGCGGACGGCCAGATTGACGCCATTGACACGCCCAGCTCCGTTTTCGCCCACCACACCGTCGCTCTGGCGGCGCTGCGCGCCGGCAAGCACGTGCTGGTACAAAAGCCGCTCGCCGTCAGTGTGCGGGCGGGGCGCCGGATGGTGGAGGCGGCGCGGGATGCCGGCTGCGTTCTGGGCGTCATGGAAAACGTGCGCTATAGCGCGGGAACCCGCCATGCGGCCTGGGCCTTGCAGGCGGGATATATCGGTGACGTGCAGATGGTAGCGAGCGTCAGCATCGGCACTCGAGATTGGTCGCCGGACCGCGTGGTGGCCGATACGCCCTGGCGTCACATCGCGGCCCAGGCCGGCGGCGGGGCGACGCTAGACATAGGCGTTCACATGATGCATGGCTTGCGCTACCTCTGCGGCGACGTTGCCACGGTCTCCGCCCTGGTGCGCACCTTCGAGCCGCAGCGCTTCCTGCGTGACGCCGCCGGCCAGCAGACGGGTGCTTTCGCGGCCGATGCCGACGACGCCTATATGGCGCTGCTGGAGTTCGCCGGCGGCGGCATCGGCATGACCAGCTTCACCTGGGCGGGGCACGGCGAACCGACCGGCCTGCCGGAGGGCAGGGTGATCTACGGCGCAAAAGGCGCGATCAAGGGCGGCCGCCTCCTGCCCGACAATCAGGCGCCGGTCGCCCTGGCCGATCTCTTCCAGCAAGAGGCCCCTGCCGCGCTCAAGGAGCGCTACTTCCCATTCGGCTTGACCGATACGTTCGCCCTCTGTGCCTACGACTTCTGCCGTTCGATCGAGGCCGGCGCGCCGATGGACATGAGCGGCGAGGAGGGTCTGCGCGACCTGGCGACTGCCTTTGCCATGACCGAGGCGTCGCACGCCCGCCAGGTCGTTCGGGTCGAGGACGTCCTGACCGGCGACGTCGCCGCCGCCCAGCAACCGATTGACGCCTATTATGGATTGCTGGATGGCCGGTAGGCCGGCTGCCGGCGTCAGGTGCTTGCTGGCGGTTGGGTATACTCGGCGCGGACAACGTGCGGGAGTTCTGTCCCGACGCGTCGACCATGGCCCCGTAGCTCAGGCGGACAGAGCAGTGGTTTCCTAAACCACGTGTCGGGCGTTCGAGTCGCCCCGGGGCCACCATATCGTCTGCCGGCAGGAGCGGTTACGTCGAGCAATTAAAGAGCGAGACAGCAGTTACGGGATTCGTTGCCGGCATCCATTGTCGCTGAACGAGGAGTGGAGTAATAGTATATACTTCCACCCTTTTTGGACATAGCTATCAAGCGCCATATCAGGTATACTTTTCGCGTGAAG
>JBPCLN010000330.1:0-2971 GCA_051003235.1 Chloroflexota bacterium
ACGCGGCCCAGCTTCAGACCCTGGCGAGCTTCGATAGTCCGACGCTCGCCAATGCCATGGAAGCATGTGGCCGCCATATGCGCCTCGGCCATTTCGTCGGCTACGACATTCGCTGCCTGTATCCCGACTTGCCGCCGTCCTGTGGCTACGCCGTGACCTGCCGCGCCGACAGCACCACGGAGGGCCGCACGATGGAACGCGGTTTGATCCAACTGTGGGAGCTGCTCGCCAACACGCCGGCACCAACTATAGTGGTGATCCAGGACGTCGGGACGGATCGACTGCACTCCTGCCATTGTGGCGAAGTCATGGCGACAACCATGAAACGCCTCGGCGCGGTCGGCCTCCTGACCGATGGCGGCGTGCGTGATCTGCACGAAGTACGCGCTCTGGGCAGCTTTCAGTTCTTTGCGCCCGGTCTGGTCGTCGCCCACGGTAATCCATTGATCTTCGATATCGGCGTCGACGTCACCATCAGCGGCATGCCGATCAAGACTGGCGACCTCCTCCACGGCGACGCCAACGGACTCTTGAAGATTCCGCACGACGTCGCTGCGGAGTTGCCGGCCGCGGCGCAAGAGGTGCGCGCTCGCGAGGCTGAGACACTGCGACGGGTACTCAGTCCGGATTTTTCGCCACTGGCCGGGCCGAAGAAGTCTGAGCATTAATGGTCTGAATCGTTCCTGGGACGGTTAGCGCGCCTCCGCCTGCATTTGGTCGGCGCTGCTCGTGGTTGTTTTGAACCCATTCCGCCAAGGAATAAACGGGCAATGTCGGGAGGTGACAAGCAATGGACACGCAAGACGTGGCGGACCTTTGGGCGCTTATTGACCTAGCGACGCCTTGGTGCATGCATGTGGTAGCGACTCTGCGGATTGCCGATCACCTTGCCGCGGGAACGACCAGTATCGATGACCTGGCCCGGACCGTGGGCGCCGATGCGGATTCCTTGCATCGGGTGCTGCGCCACCTGGCCGGCAAGGGGGTCTTTGCGGAGCCGGCGCCCGGGCGGTTCGCGCTCAACGCGGCCGCTCATATGCTGAGGGACGACCATCCAGCGCATTTCCGCGACGGCCTTGATCTGGACGGCATCGGAGGGCGGATGGCGCATGGATGGGGCAGCCTGCTTGACGCTGTGAGGACCGGCAAGCCCGCCTACGCGGATGTCTTCGGTCGACCATTCTGGGCAGACCTAGACGCCCACCCGGATATCGCCGCCAGCTTCGATGCGCTGATGGGACCGGGCGGCCACGGCATTCCCGACCCGGACGTCCTGATTACCGCGCGTTGGGATGAAGTGCGAACCGTGGTCGACGTTGGTGGCGGTACGGGGGCGCTCCTGGCCGAGATTCTTCGCGCTCGGCCCACCATTCGGGGCACGCTGGTTGAACTGCCGGGGACGGTGGCGCGGTCAGTTGAGACCTTCCAGGCTGCCGGTGTGGTCGGCCGTGTCGAGACGGTCGGGCAGAGCTTCTTTGATCCGCTGCCGGCAGGAGCCGATCTCTATCTGATGAAGAACGTGCTGGCCGATTGGCCCGATGCTGAGGCGGCGGCTCTCCTGCGGCGCTGCGCTGAGGCGGCGCGTCCCGCCGGTCGGGTCGTGATCCTGGGCGGCGTATCCCTTGACACCGATGCCCGTGCTACCTCACCAGAACTGCTAATGATGGTGCTGGTGGGGGGCCGGCAACGCACCCTTGCCGAGTTCCGTGCCCTCGCTCGCGTCGCCGGACTGGACGTCAAGGCGTCCGGAACTCAGTTATCGGGCCGTGTTGTCGTCGAATGCTATCCGGTCTGACGTTTCGCCGGCCTCCGCCGAATGTATAGCTTCGGAGATTATTACGTAATATCTGTCGCGTACACTCCGTGCTGTAGACCATCATGCAGTCAGGAGGCCCCACTATGCAGACCACCGCCCCACACGCAACCCCTGTCATTCACGTTGGGCGCCGTATTGTCCTAGGCATGGTCGGCCTTGGCGCCGCCGGATTGGTGTTGGGAAAGAATCTCAATCCCCTCTCGTTGCTCAACGCCGCGGCGAGCGGCGTCGGCACGTCGAGTGGCCTCGGCTTCCGCATTTACACGGTGAACGGCGTGCCGGCCTATGACCCAACGACGTGGCGCATGCAGGTGGACGGGATGGTGGCGCAGCCGATGAATCTCACCTTCGATGCCCTGCAGGGCCTGCCGCAGAGCCAGCAGGTGGGTATCTTCCATTGCGTCACCGGCTGGAGTGTGCCGAATCTGACCTGGGGCGGCGTCAAGATGAACGACTTTCTGGTCCACGTGAAACCGCAGCCCAGCGCCTCTTATATGACGCTCTACTCCGGCGACGGCGTCTACACTGACTCCATCTCCTTGCGGCAGGCGTCCCAGCAGGACGTTATGCTGGCGCATTCCATGAACGGTGCGGCGCTGCCGCTGGAGCAGGGGCAGCCGGTGCGCCTGATCATCCCAGAAATGTACGGCTACAAGAATATCAAGTGGGTCAACCGTATCCAGTTCACCGACCATCCAGTCTCCGGCTACTGGGAGCAGAACGGCTACCCGGTCGACGCCTATATCAAGAAATGAAGGTGCCGGCGCTGCTCCATCGCTTCAGTCGCACTGAACGGGCGGTTCACTGGACCTACGCGCTCTGCTTCCTGGCGCTGCTGGGGACCGGCCTGGTCATGTATCTGCCGGTATTGAGCGCGCTGGTTCCCTCGCGCCTGATCCTCCGCCAACTGCACCTCGCCGCAGCCTTCTTCATCGTCACCGTCCCGACCTTGATCGGGATTTTCGGCGACCGGTCCAGCGTGGCGGTGGACGTGCGCGCCGTTGATCGCTGGGACGCCGACGACCGCGCCTGGATGACGGACGGCCTCCATGGCCTGCCAAGTGAGGCCGGACGCTTCAACGCCGGTCAGAAGGCGAACGCCGCCTTCACGGTGGGCAGCCTCCTCGTGTTTGTCGGCACCGGTGTCATCATGAC
>JBPCLN010000331.1:0-4773 GCA_051003235.1 Chloroflexota bacterium
GCGAGGGGGTCAACGGCGGCGGCTGGGCCCACTACGTCGGCCAGGAAAAGGTCCGTCCCCTCTCCGGCTGGCAGACGGTGGCCTTCGCCCAGGATTGGACCCGCCCGCCGCGCCACCAGGCCGGGACGCCCTACTTCTACCTGCACACTGACCAGTGGCGCTATGAGACCTTCGCCGCCGACGAGCTGGCCTCACCGCTCGGGCGCAGCCTCTTCCGGGGCCAGCAGTTCGTCGACACCAACGCCCTGGCCACCCGGTTGGGCTGGCTCCCTTCCTACCCCACCTTTAACCGTAATCCGCTGACGGTTGTGGAGGAGGCGACCAGGCAGGGTATGACGCCCGAAGACTACGTCCTGCAAGAGGTGCGGGCGGGCCGGCTGCGCTTCGCCTGCGAGGATCCCGACGACCCGGCGAACTTCCCGCGCGTCTTCACGGTCTGGCGCTCCAACATCCTTGGCTCCTCCGGCAAAGGGCACGAGTATTTTCTCAAGCACCTCCTCGGGACGGTGGACCCGGCGGTGCGGGCGGAGGAGTCGCCACCGGACAAGCGCCCGGCGGAGGTGGTCTGGCGGGAGCAGGCGCCGGAGGGCAAGCTCGACCTGCTCACCACCATTGACTTCCGCATGACCAGTAACTGCCTCTTTTCGGACGTGGTGTTGCCGGCGGCCACCTGGTACGAGAATTACGACCTCTCCTCCACCGATATGCATCCCTTCGTCCATTCCTTCAACCAGGCCATCCCGCCGCCCTGGGAGGCGAAGACCGACTGGGACACCTTCGTGCGCATCGCCGAGACCTTCTCGCGCCTGGCCACGACCCACCTTGGCGCCCGCCAGGATCTCATAGCGGCGCCCCTCCTGCACGACAGCCCGGACGAGCTGGCCCAACCCTACGGCGAGGTCCACGACTGGAAGGCGGGCGACGGGGAACCGATACCGGGGAAGACCTTCCCCAAGTTGCTCGTCGTCGAGCGCGACTATGCCGCTGTCGCCGAGCAACTCACCGCGCTCGGTCCCCTGCTGGAGCAGCGCGGTGGCGCCAACAAGGGCGCTCACTGGAGTCTGACGGAGGAAGTGGCCTACCTGCGGCAGCAAAACGGCGCAGTGCGGGGCGGCGTCGCGGACGGGCGGCCGTCACTGGCGCGGGCGGAGTTGGCCTGCCAGGCGATCCTGGCGCTCTCGGGAACAACCAACGGCCGGATTGCCGTCGAGGGGTTCCGTTCCATGGAGGAACGCACCGGCGTGCCCCTCGCTGACCTGGCCGCCTCCCGCGGTGATGACCACATCACCTTTCAGGACACCCAGGTCCAACCGAGGACCGTCATCACCTCACCGGAGTGGTCCGGCATCGAAGCGCATGGTCGCCGCTACGCGCCGTTCACGATCAACGTCGAGCGAGAGAAGCCCTGGCATACGCTGAGCGGGCGCCAGCACTTCTACGTGGACCACGCATGGATGCGGGAGCTCGGGGAGGGTCTGCCCACGTTCCGGCCGCCGCTCCACTACCGGCGGCATTTTGGCGACCAGGGGGCGCACGATGGCGGCCGCCTGGAAGTCACCTTGCGCTACTTGACGCCGCACTCCAAATGGTCGATCCACTCCGAGTACCAGGACAACCTGTATATGCTCACCCTCTTCCGCGGTGGTCCGGTGATCTGGCTGAGTGTCGACGACGCCCGGACGCTGGACGTCCGAGACAACGACTGGATCGAAGCGTACAATCGCAATGGCGTGGTCGCCTGCCGGGCCGTGGTCACGCACCGCTTGCCGGCTGGGACGTGCATGATGTACCACGCAAAAGACCGGCACGTGAACGTGCCGTTGACCGAGTTGCAGGGCAAACGTGGCGGGACGGATAACTCGCTCACGCGCATTGTCATGAAGCCGACGCACATGATCGGCGGCTACGCCCAGCTCAGCTTCGGCTTCAACTACTATGGCCCCACGGGATCGCAACGCGACGAGGTGACGGTGATTCGCAAGCGCCGGCAGGAGGTGGTGTTCTGATGAAAGTCAAAGCGCAAGTCGCCATGGTCATGAACCTGGACAAGTGTATCGGCTGTCATACTTGCAGCGTCACCTGCAAGCAGGTCTGGACGAACCGGCCAGGCACGGAGTACGTCTGGTTCAACAACGTGGAAACCAAGCCGGGCCTCGGCTATCCACGCCGCTGGGAAGACCAGGAGCAGTGGAACTGCGGCTGGAAACTGGATCGGCGGGGGAAGTTGCGGCTGAAAGCCGGCGGCCGGCTCAGCAAGCTGCTCACCATCTTCTGGAATCCCGACCTGCCGACGGTCGACGATTACTACGAGCCATGGACCTACGACTATGCCACGCTGACCACGGCGCCGCTCTCCGAGCGCGACCCGGTGGCCCGCCCGAAGTCCCAGTTGACCGGCAAGGACATGCGCCTCTCCTGGGGACCGAACTGGGATGACGATCTGGCCGGCGCACCCGAGCACGCCGTGGGTGATCCCGACCTGGCGGGCCTGGGGGAGAAGATTAAGCTCGAGTACGAACATACCTTCATGTTCTACCTTCCGCGCATCTGCGAGCACTGCCTCAACCCCTCTTGCGTCGCCTCCTGTCCTTCCGGCGCGATGTACAAGCGGGAGGAGGACGGCATCGTGCTGGTCGACCAGCAGAAGTGCCGGGGCTGGCGCTACTGTGTCAGCGGCTGCCCCTACAAGAAGGTGTACTGCAACCACCGCACCGGCAAAGCCGAGAAGTGTACGCTCTGCTATCCCCGCATCGAGGCCGGCTTGCCCACGATTTGTTCGGAAACCTGTGTCGGTCGTATTCGCTACCTCGGCCTCGTGCTCTACGACGCCGACCGGGTGGAGGCGGCGGCGTCGGCGCCCAGAGAACAAGACTTGCTGGCGGCGCAGGTGGGGATTCTCCTGGACCCGGAGGATCCGGCGGTGCGGGCCCAGGCCAGCGCCGCCGGCATCCCGGACGACTGGCTGGAAGCCGCCCGGCGCTCTCCGGTCTACGCCCTGATCGCCCGCTACCGGGTGGCGCTGCCGCTGCATCCGGAGTACCGCACCCTGTCGATGGTCTGGTACGTCCCGCCAGTGTCGCCCATCGTCAACGCCCTGGAAGTGGACGGCTACGAGGCCTACCCCGACGAGGTTTTCCCGGCGATTGAGCACCTGCGTATCCCCTTGGACTACCTGGCCAATCTCGTGGCCGCCGGTGACAGCACCGTCATTCAGGGCGTGCTGCGCCGGCTGGCGGCAAT
Source organism: Chloroflexota bacterium (assembly GCA_051003235.1). Taxonomy (GTDB): domain Bacteria; phylum Chloroflexota; class UBA4733; order UBA4733; family UBA4733; genus UBA4733. Next base: position 3,241 of record JBPCLN010000331.1, read on the forward strand.
GCGGGGCTACATGCGCAAACGGGAGGTGACCGGGGTGATCGACGAGAACATGGCCACGTCGGTCGGCTTCACGAAGGACGATCTGGAGGCAATGTACCGGCTGCTGGCGATTGCCAAATACGAGGATCGGTATGTCATTCCGCAAGCCCATGCCGAGCAAGGGCAGCGCCTGATGGAGCAGCAAGGTACCTGCGGGCTGGACTTCGAGGGTGGTCCGGGCAACTGTGGGGCAATTGCCACGCCGGGATCGCAACCGAACGATCGCTTCATGCTGGTCGAGATGGTGAAGTCCGGCGCCGTCAATACGCGTGCTGCAGCCGGTGGCGAAGCCACGCCGGACGTGCCGGTCAACCTCCTCGATCTGCTCTGGACGCGCGCTTCCCGAGGAGCGGCGGAGGCGGCGCCGTGAAGCTGCCGGTCCCGTGGAGGGCAGGCCGGCTGCAGCCGCCCTACAAGCTGATCTCCGTCCTGCTGCAGTATCCGGACGCGGCGCTGGCCGCAGCCCAGGAAGAGCTGCACACCGCCGTGACCGCGCTGCCGCGCGGGGCAGCCACGACGTCGCTGGAACAGTTCTGGCGCTACTGGGAGCACACGTCGCCGTTGGCGCGCGAGCAGCGGTACGTGGAAACGTTTGACCTGCAAAAGCGGACGAGCCTGTACCTAACCTTCTATCTGTACGGCGAGACCCGCAAGCGCGGCATCGCCCTACTGCGGCTCAAGCGCATGTATGCTGCCGCCGGACTGCCGCTCGAGGCGAAGGAGTTGCCAGACTATCTTCCGGCGATGCTGGAGTTTGCCGCGCTTGCTCCGGCCGGCTACGGCCAGATAGTCCTGGAAGAGTTCCGTTCGGGGCTGGAGTTGTTGCGCTTGAGCCTGCAGGAGCAGAAGAGTCCCTATCGCTTCTTGATCGACGCGACGTGTGCCGGGTTGCGCCCGCTCACGCCGTTAGATCTCGAGCGCATCCGGACGCTGGCGGTCGAAGGCCCACCGCAGGAGCAGGTGGGGTTGGAGCCGTTCGCGCCACCCGAAGTCATGCCGGGGGTAGTACGATGACTGGGACGGTGGGCGATATCCTCCTCTGGGCCGTCTTGCCGTACGCGGCGATGATCCTCTTTATCGCCGGCCACATCTGGCGCTATCGGCGTGACCAGTTCGGCTGGACGAGCCGGTCGAGCCAGCTCCTGGAGCGCCGCTGGCTGGCCTGGGGTTCCAATCTCTTTCACTTTGGCGCGCTGGGCGCGATCGGCGGCCACGTGCTGGGGATCATAGTCCCGAAGGACCTGACCAGCGCCTTACGGGTCTCCGAACCGGTGTACCGAGCGCTGGCGGCCGGGGCGGGCAGCTTGACCGACATGGCGTGCCTGATCGGGCTGATCATCCTGGCGGTCCGGCGGCTGCGCTTCCCGCGCCTGCGCTCGACGACGACCCTCACCGATGTGGCAGTCTTTGTCCTGCTCTTCCTGGTGATCGGCATGGGGATGGTGGAAACGCTGGGGGTGGAGACTTTCGGGCCGGGCTACGATTACCGCCTCA
>JBPCLN010000332.1:0-3496 GCA_051003235.1 Chloroflexota bacterium
GGGACGGCGGCGCTTCGCCGAGGGACGTGCGCAGGAGGTGGCGCTGCCCAGTCGGGTCGACGCGGCAGTCCTGGCGGAACGTCAACTGCTCGCCGGCGGCGTCGAACCGGGTGAAGCGGGCGACGAGTGCTTCGTCCCCACCGTCCGCCGTCGTGGCCTGTTCCCAGACCTCGGTGAGGAGGGGGCGATACAGGAAGGGCCCGTGCCGTTGCTCACCGACGGCGAGGTACCAGCCGCCATCCTGCTGCCAGAGCCGCACGCCGTCCGGCAGGCGATCGGCCGGCTCGGCCGTCGCTCCCGTCCCCATCGGCTTGCCCTTCCTGCGTTCGCCCACCCGCCGCCGGGGGCGTGTACCCCCCAGACGCATGCTAGCTGGCTTTGCCTTCCGTCCGGGCCTGGCGTGCCGCCGCGTGGATGTTGTCGGCGGCCTTCTCCACCGGCATATCGTGGTTTTTGGCCGCCTTCTTCAGATCATCGAGCGTGATATCGCCCGGCTTGTGGCGCTCGTTTGGCTCCCCGCAGCCGCAGTTCATGCACATCGCGTTCTCCCTTTGCCGCATCAACACCGTGCCGGCAGGCCGCCGGTCTCGGCCAGGTGATGCAAGTCCGATGCCGGGTGGCGCGCTATGCGAGGCTCCGGCAGCACGCGAGCGACGAGGGACGTGCTCATTATCGGTTGGCTGCCTCGCTGCGGCGCGCCGACGCCCGAAGGGCGGCCGTCCAACCGCCCATGCAGCGTGGGTGCCAGCCCACCGGCCCCTCAAGGGCGCGTGCCGCGTCCCGCCTGCGGCGGGCAAACCCTTGACCGACCTACAGCGGTGCCGATACCGGAATGCTGACGACACCGCGACACGGCCCACGAGCCAGTGAGGGAAAACAGACCGCCGCCCTGACGGGCGGTAAAGGGAACGGGGCGCACCAGCACAATGGGAGTGGCGTGCTGCCATCGCGCCAAGGTGATCGGCACTGCTCGGAGCGCTGCTGCGGCTCAGGAGGCGACGGCGTAGGTGTATGGCGCCGGGATCTGGTCGCCGTCAGCCCGCGCAGCGTCAATCCAGCTCTCGAGCGCGCCCTGGCCCTGGCCAACAGCTTCTGCATAGCTCCGGCCGTGCGTCTGGCAGCCGGGCAGTTCCGGCACGGTGACGACGTAGACCTGGTCCTCGTCGCTCCACTCGATGACCATCGAGTAATGGGGGTACGGCTCGCTCATGACTCCTTCCTCTGCACTTCGTCGAGTGCGGCCCGGACCTGGTGTTCCTGATAGCTCTGGGCGTCCTCGCCATCGCCCCAGGGGATGCTTCCAGACGATAGGGCTACCCTTCCGGAGCGCACCGCAGAGCCAGCCCGGCGCAGCTCCGCCTTCAACTCCCGAATCTTCCGCGGCATCCGCCCCTCCTGCCAACACTGGCCTGCTATCGCGTCAGGATGCCGCTAGAATGGCCGCGCTGCCGCTGGCTGGCTGATTTCCTCGCCCTGCGCCGGCGCCTCCTCCGGTCGGTAGACGAGCAACTCGCCGACGCCGCAGCCGAAGTAGCGGCAGAGCTTGCTGAGCACGTCGAAGTCGACGCGGGTCGTGGTGTCGGAGGGGGAGATGCACGGCCGCCCTAGCGGGCGGCGAAGGGAACCGGCACAGACGGCGTACCGCGAACGCTGTCCCCAGCAGTACATCCCGGCGTATAGCTACCCTCCGTGTTTGCCGGTCTGACCGGACGTCTTGACGCCCTGCCCGTACCGCTGCTCTTCACGGACGGATAGAGCGGCATGCCGTGGGCCGGTGGTGGCTTGGACGCTCAGCGCAGCTGGGCCGGGACTGCCGCCTGAGGCCATCGCTTGCGCTTCACCGAGGAGGCGGGCCAGCGGATCGAACTGCTCACCGATCCCGGTGTGCGCCGGCGCCGGCAACGGCCGGCCATCTGCCACTTGCAGTTCGACCCAACCGTCAATGGCGTCCTGGCCCTTTTGGGCAGCGTCCGTGTAGCTCTCCCCATGCGTGCGACAGCCGGGGAGGTCCGGCACCGTCACCAGGTACGCCTGGTCCGCTTCGCTCCAGTCGATGATCATGGCGTAGTGCGGCGTAGCAACCGTCATAGCTTTCCCTTTCTCGCGTGTTCGGCGAGGGCAATCACCTTCCTCACCTCCTTGACCTGATAGGGTTTGGCGTCATCGCCGTCCCGACCGTCGAGCGAGAGCTTCGCTTCCGATACGTCGGGGTGCTCCCAGTAGCGATGATCGCCCTTGGCCCGACGCCACGTGAAGCCGGCTTTTCTCAGGTCCGCGTTTAAGTCCCGAATCTTGCCGGCCACTACGTGCCGGAGGCGTTGGCCGGTACGGCGTCCTGGTCGCCACCCTCACCCGTTCCGCGGAGCTCCGACGGATCCACGCCCAGCACTTCCGCCACCTTCCGGAGGGTTGGCCCGCGCGGCGTTCGATCCTCGTTCTCGACTTTCCACAAGGCACTGGCGCTGATCCCGACCAGGCGCGCCAGCTCCGCCTGGTCATAGCCGCGCTGCTCTCGCACGCGTCGGATGTTATGTCCCGCCCCCACGGCTGCCCCCTTTCGCCCTTCCATTGCTCTGACGAAGTGTACCGAATCTTTCCGACTATATCCAATATCATTCCAAACCATTGACAATCCGTTCCAATCGTGGTACATTGATGGTGTTGAAGCCGCAGTGGAGAGGAGCCAGCAATGACCATCGCCACGATCCCCAGCCGGACCAGCAGCCAGACCTACACCGTGACCCTGACCGACGACGACGCAGCCAGTTGCACCTGCAAGGCGGGCCAGTACGGGCGCTGCTGCTGGCACGTGAAGGCCCTGCGCGCGGAGGCCGAGCGCCAGGATGCCCTGGCCCGGGAGCGCGCCCGCATGGCCAGCATCCAGAGCCGCGCCGACTGTCATCCCGAGAGCAGCAGCTACTACGCGCCGCTGCTGCGGGAGGCCAAGGAGCGCATCGCGGCGCTGGAGCGCTAATCCCCCAGGCGTGCAGGGGAGCCGGCAAGCCCGGTTCCCCACCGGCCAGACACCGGCAGCCGCAAGGGCTGGGCGTGAAGGGAAGGCAAGAGCCAATGCAGCAGATCGTCACCATCTTTGCCACGATGCGGCCGGACGCCGACGGGGGATCGTGCATCGTCCTGGTCGAGCGCACGAGCGACTTTGGGCAGTTCGTCGCCCTGGTCCTCGGCTTCCGCCGCGACCCCGACTGTGTGCGCCTGGTCTGGCGCGTCGAGGCGCCGGCACCGCCACCGCTCCCGGTGGCGGCCCGCCGCCCGGCGCTCGCCTTCGTCCCCGCCTGCTAACGAGAAAGGAACCGAGCATGTCCGAATCCACCACTGCACTACTCCAGACCGTGCGCGACGGCCTCCAGGCGCTGGCCGAGGAACTGGCCGCCGGCAAGAGTGAGCGCCTCTGCGCCGTGCTGGACTTCGCCAGTCGCTTTCACCGTTATTCTCTCAACAATCAGGCGCTGATAGCTTCCCAGTGTTCGCAGGCGTC
>JBPCLN010000333.1:0-2638 GCA_051003235.1 Chloroflexota bacterium
CCAGCAGAAAGACGACGCCGGCGGCACGCAGGGGTCCCGACAGCGCCTCAACGTCATGCCGCAGGCCGTTGATGTAACTGACGTGGCTCAGTGCCAGCAACCGTGTCCGCGCATCAACGGCTGCCAGCAGCGCCTCGGTGCTGATCTCCCAGTCTCGGTGATGCACCACTCGCACCGCGATGCCGCGCTCGCGCAGGCGCAGCCAGGGCAGCGTCACCGAGGCAAATTCCAGGTCGTTGACGACCACGTTGTCGCCTGGTCGAAGATCGATCAAGGCGCAGACGGCGTTGATGCCATCGGAGGCCGAGGGGAGGAAGGCAAGTTCCTCCGGAGCGACGTCCATCAATCGCCCCAGGGCGGCCTTGCAGTCGAGGGCGACGTCCCGATAGCAGGCGCGACCGGCCTCCGCCGTCGCCTTCAAACGGGCATACTCTTGCAAGGCTTCAGCGCCGGCCACCAGCAACGGGCATTCCGCCGCCGTGTACAGGTGGGTCACGCCTTCAAGGCCGAGAAAGTCTGTCGGTGGAGCAAGTGCCGCCTTCCGCTCGGTCACGATGGCACCGTCACGGCCGGCGACTGGCGGTCGGTCGGGAACTCGCTCTCAATCACCCAGCGCACCCGGGCAATCGTCCACCGCAGGTGCGCTGCACCGGTCATATACTCCATGCTCGGCTCCCAGCCCAGCCCCTGCTGCTTGACCTGAATCGTCCGTTGCGCTATTATCCATACAAATGTGTATACATACGAGTGGCCGAACATAGTCGGACACTCGTATCCGCTGGCACATGCAGAACGGGAAACGAATTGCTGCGTAATGGAACGGCGCCGGTAGCCGAGCGGACGGAGGAACCTGCCGCGCAGGCGGGGGACCTGGCCACCACGGCCTATCGGCGGATCCGGGAAGCCATTTTGCGCATGGAGGTTCAACCGGGCCAGCGACTCCAGGAAGTGGAGATCGCGGCCTGGCTGGGCATCAGCCGCACCCCCGTCCGGGAGGCGTTCCGCCGGTTGCAAGCGGAGGGATTACTGCAGAGCCTCGCCACGCGGGGCGTCGTCGTCGCGGAAGTCTCCATCGAAGACATCGACGATGCCTATCGCGTCATTGAGATGCTGGAGGCACTCTCCAGCCGTCTGGCGGCGGAGCGCCTCACGGCGGACGGGGCTGCGGCGATCGGCGCGCTGCTCATCCAGATGCGGGAGGCGGCAGCAGCCACGGAATTAGAGCGCTGGGCGAAGGTTGACGCCGAGTTTCACACCGCCATCCGCGCCATCGCCGCCAACCCCAAGTTAGTCCAGATCGCCGACCTGGTATATCCAGTGATCGATCGAGTACGCCATCTGCACCTCCGCGAGGGATCCGAACCGGAGCGGCTGGCGGCGGAAACGATCGCGCACCGGCGCCTGGGCGAGGCGATTCTGGCCCAGGACGGTGACCGGGCGGAGCAACTCGTGCGGGAGTTGTTCACCAAGGCGCGCCAGGACAACGTCCGCTTGCTTCGCCGCTGGGTCGCGCCGTTGCGCCGCAGCTTCTGAGGGACATGGTCAGGCAGCGATGGGCGGCGGTCGCCCTCCGCCCAAGCAGGGGAGATCACTGATGCCAGGAACAACACTCGGCGTTGCCATCGTCGGCTGCGGGCATATGGGAACAGTGCATGCCAAGAACGTCATGCGAGACGAACGGACGCAACTTGTCGCGCTGATTGATCCTCGCGTGGAGGCGGCCGAGCAACTACGAGGGCAAATTGATGTTCCCGTCGAGCGCATCCGCGTCACCGCCTCGGTCGACGAGGCGCTGGCCGATCCTGCCGTGGACGCGGTGGTGATTGCCACCCACCACGATCTGCATCCGGTGCTGGTCACCGCCGCCGCCCGTGCCGGCAAGCACATCTTTTGCGAGAAGCCGCTGGGTCTCACCAACGAAGCCTGCGCGCAGATCGCCGACGCGGTGCGCGCGGCCGGCGTGCAGTTGGTCGTCGGCTTCCAGGCACGCCATGCCGCGCTGGTGCGGCTGGCGGCGGAGCGGATCCCCGCGCCCCGCATCCTCTTCGGGCAGATCATCGACCCGCGCTGGTCCGACCAAAGCTGGGCGGTGGACCCGCTCGAGGGCGGCGGGAATGTCTTGTCGCAGGGCGTCCATACCTTCGATCTGCTCTGCCACTTCGCGGGGGCGGAGCCGGAAGCCGTCTTCGCCGGCGGCGGGACGCTCACCCACGATCCGGCACGGACCACAGTGATCGATAGCATCGCGGCGACGATCCGCTTTGCCAACGGCGCTACGGCTTCGTTGCTCATCGGCGACTTCGGACCGAGCGCCTGGACCGGCAAATCCTTCTACGAGTTATTCGATGCGACTGGCAATAGCGCCACCATCTATGACTATTACGAGCATGTCCGCTTCGCCAAGGGCGAGCCGCTGGCAGTCGGTAAAGACGACCTGCCCGGCCCGGAGCGCGAGGATTATCAGGGATACGGCGGTCTGATGCGGGAGTTCATTGGCTGCGCCATCGCCAACCAGCCACCCGTGATCGCGGCCGGCGTCGCCGATGGTGTCCGCGCGACGGCACTCTCGCTGGCCTGCTTCGAGAGCATTCGGAGCGGGAACGTCGTCCGGCTACATGGGAAAGGAGCATGAAGATGG
>JBPCLN010000334.1:0-40618 GCA_051003235.1 Chloroflexota bacterium
TCGGTGGCGACTTGCTCGTCCATGGCATCCAGGGGGGCGTGATGGTCGCCGGTTCCGGCGGCAGCACGCGGATTAATGACGTGCAGGGCAACGTCCATCTTACTGGACCGGCACACGGCGATTGCCATTTGAGTGACCTCCACGGCAATGCCACGGTCCAATCGGTTGCCGGCAACCTCCGCGTTCGTGATACAGAGGGGGCGCTGGAACTGACTGGTGACGTGGGCGGCGACGTCTCGATCGAGGATATCGCCAGCGATGTGCTCCTGGGCGGCCAGATTGGCGGCAATATCCGCCTGAAGGATGCCCGCGGTCGCGTTTCCGTTCAAGGGCACGTCGGCGGCGATGCCCACCTGAAGGAGGCGCAACAGGCAGTGCTGTTGGAACGGGTTGGCGGCAATCTCCGGCTGGATGAGTGCGCCGGCGGCTTGCGCATCGCCCTGGTGGGCGGCAACGCCCAAGCGCGCCGCATCGGTGGCGACCTGAGTCTAGGCCAGATCGGCGGTTCATTGCGGCTCGCAGAGGCCGCCGGCGCCGTGACCGCCGGTACCGTCGGCGGGGACGTGGTGCTGGAAGAGACCCATGGCGAAGTGCAGGTTGAACAGGTCAACGGCGGCGCAACGGTGGTCCGCGCCACCGGCGCCGTGCGCATGCCGGGCATCAACGGCGAAGCCCGCCTGATTGATTGCAGCGGTGCGGTAACGGTGCAAAGCGCGGGCAGTATCTACTATGCCGGGGCGCCGCGCGCCGAAGCGACTGCCCGCCTGCAAACGGAAGGCCAGGCCTTGCTGGCGCTGGACCCCGCCGCCAACGTCGCGCTCAACCTGCAAGCCGGCGCCGAGATCGACGTGGCCCTGCCCTTGCAGGACGAGCAACGCGAAGGCGGGCGGGTCCAGGGTCGCCTGGGCGACGGTAGCGCGCACCTGGACGTCACCGCCGGGGGGCGAATTGGCGTGGTGCCGCGCGACCCGGCGACGGCGGAAACGGTCGACCGCGAGCAAGCGTCGGCCAACGGCGGCTGGGGTGGTCAGTGGGGACCCTGGAATCCCGGCGCCTGGGCGGCGGCCTGGAGCAGCGTCGGTGATCCCGAGGCCTGGGGCCAGCGCTACGCTCACCATTTCCAGCGACGGTACGAGCACATGGCGGAGCGGGTCGCCCGCCGGGCAGCGCAGGAAGCCGAGCGCGCCACTCGTGTGGCGGAGCGCGAGGCACGCCGGGCGGAACGAGAAGCAAGCCGGTGGGTGGCCCGCGCCACGGAAGGTGCCCATCGCTACGTCACCGATGCCGCCCACATGGCCAACCTGGCCGGTGAAACGAGCCGCGTCAGCCAGGAGGTGGCCCAAACCGTAAGCGACACGGTGCGCCAGACACTCTCCACACTCCGCGACAGCCTCGGACCCGATGTCGAGCATTTGTTGGGCGACCTCGGCTTTGGCGGGCGCGGGCCGGGTCGGGGCGGACCAGGCGGCTGGGGACCACCATACCGGCCGGGTCGCCCGGAAGGTCAAGGCCCACGCCCGCCCTCCCAGCGCATCCGCGTGGAGTCTCAGCCGCCCACGCCTCCCACCCCGCCGACGCCCCCAACACCACCGACGCCGCCGGTCGCGCCGCCACCGCCTGCATGGCGCGCCGGTGGCACAGGGGAACCGCAAGCGACGGCGACGGCAGGAACCACGCCGCCTCCGGTGGCAGCGCAGGATCGCCTGCAAGTCCTTGAGGCGGTCCGTCAAGGTACGATCAGCATCGAAGAGGCGGAGCGCCTGCTTGATACTCTGGGGAGCGCGCAGCGCTAAGGCGACTGGTGGGGTAGGCGTACTCCAGGGTACGCCGACCCCACCGAATCGATGGGTGCTATAGTAGCCTCGACTGGTGCAGCCTTCCGGCGCGGGCGTACTGCGCCGGAAGGGGGCTCGGCAGCACAGCATGAGCGTCACCATCACACACGTCACGGTGCACGATATTCGCTTCCCCACTTCTCGGCTGCTTGATGGCTCCGATGCCATGAATCCGAACCCGGACTACTCAGCCGCGTACGTCGTGCTGCAGACCAATCAGCCGGGCTTGGCGGGGCACGGGCTGACCTTCACAATCGGGCGGGGCACGGAGGTCTGTGTGGCCGCCATCCATGCCCTTGCGCCACTCGTGATCGGCCAGGAGTTGGAGGAGTTCACGGCGGATATGGGCGCCTTCTGGCGCAGAATGGTGGGCGACAGCCAGTTGCGCTGGATCGGCCCCGAGAAGGGGGCCATCCACCTGGCGACCGCGGCGATCGTCAATGCCGTCTGGGACCTCTGGGCCAAGTCGGTCGGCAAGCCGGTGTGGAAGTTGCTGGCCGACATGACGCCGGAGGAAGTGGTGGCATGCCTGGATTTCCGCTATATCACGGACGCTCTGACCCGGGACGAGGCGCTGGAGCTATTGCGCCGTACTGCCCCCGGCAAGGCGGAACGGGAGGCGGAGTTGCTCGCGTCGGGCTATCCGGCATACACGACCTCCGCCGGCTGGCTTGGCTACAGCGATGATCACATGCGCCAACGCTGCCGGGAGGCGCTCGCCGCCGGCTGGACGCATTTCAAACTCAAGGTCGGCGCGAACCTGGCCGACGATATTCGCCGCGCCACGATCGTGCGGGAGGAGATCGGCCCCCAGCACAAGCTGATGCTCGACGCCAACCAGGTGTGGGGCGTCGAGGAGGCAATTCAGAACGTGCACGCCCTTTCCCGATTCAACCCCTGGTGGATGGAAGAGCCGACGAGCCCGGATGATATTCTGGGCCACGCCGCGATTGCCCGCGCCATCGCGCCCATCGGCGTGGCCACTGGTGAACACTGCCAGAACCGCGTGATCTTCAAGCAGTTGTTCCAGGCGAACGCCATTCGCTTCTGCCAGCTTGACGCTTGCCGGCTGGGCGGCGTCAACGAAGTGCTGACGGTACTGCTGATGGCCGCCAAGTTTGGCGTCCCTGTCTGCCCCCATGCCGGCGGCGTCGGCCTCTGCGAATACGTGCAGCACATTGCCATCTTCGACTATATCGCCGTCAGCGCCTCGTTACAGGACCGCGTGCTGGAATATGTCGACCATCTCCACGAGCATTTTCTCGATCCGGTGCAGATGCAACACGGCCGCTATCTGGCGCCGACCCGCCCTGGCTACAGTATTGAGCTTCGATCGGCCTCCATGCGCGATTTTGCCTTCCCGGACGGCGTGGCCTGGCGAGGCGCCCGGTAACGACGGTAGGCGCGTCCGGCGCCTTGCTCCGGCGCGTCCCATGCTCTACCATCCCGCTGCGGCGTGGGGAACGCGTCTCAGGAGAGAGGAATCATTGGCATGGTTGAGCGGAAGCGCGTCCTGATCACCGGCGCTGGCGGTAAGATCGGCAGTAGCCTGGCGGAACAACTGGTTGAGCGCTACGCGCTGCGCCTCCACTATCATCCCAGCGTCCCCGAACACCCACCCGTCGATGACGTGGTCACGGGGAACATTGCCCATTTTGCCGAGATCGCGCCCGCCATGGCGGGGATGAACGCCGTGATTCATCTGGCCGGCGACCCCAGCACCCGCGCCGGATGGGACAGCGTCCGTACCAATAATATCGAAGCCACCTACAACGTGTTCGAAGCGGCCCGCCAGGCGGGCGTGCAAAAGGTAGTCTTTGCTACCACAAACCATGTGATGGGCATGTATGATCGCGATCGCGCCTGGCCCGTTTACGCCAAACAGCCGGTACGTCCCGACTCGTTGTACGGCGTCTCTAAAGCCTTTGGCGAAAATCTGGCTCGACATTATGTCGATCAATTCGGCATGGCGGCGATCTGTCTGCGTATTGGCTGGTTCCTGGCGGAGCCGCGCAATGAAGTGAGCCGCTGGATGTGGCTCAGTCCGCGGGATTGCGCCCAGTTGGTGACGCTCGCCGTGGAGAGTGCGCTGCCCTTTGGCGTCTTCTACGCCATCTCCGGCAACAGCGGCCGCCATTGGGATATCACCGACACCATGGAGCAGCTCGGCTATCGCCCGCAGGACGACGCCGATCGCGTGCTGGGACCACCACCGGAACGGTAGGCCGCCGTGTCTTAACTGCCGCCCGGCACGGCCTACAGGCCACCGGCGCCGCCGTCCACCACCACCACCGAGCCCGTTGCCAGGGCGAAGCCGGCGGCAAGGTCCAGAATGACGGAGGCGATATCTTCGGGAGTCGCCACCCGCCGCAGCGGGCTGGACTGGGCGGAGCTCGCCACCCGCGCCTCTCGACCAGTGTTCCATGGCGAGTCCACCATGCCCGGCGCTACCGTGTTGACGCGCACGTCGGGAGCAAGGACGCCCGCCAGGCCCTTGGTCAAGGCGATGACGGCCGCTTTGGAAGCGGCATAGGCGATGGAACTGCCGCTACCGGTGATGCCCGCCTTGGAGGAGACATTGATGATCTGCCCCTTGGCCTGGCGCAGGGCCGGCGCGGCCGCTCGGCTACACCAGAAGAGCCCCTTGACGTTCACATCGTACATGCGATCCCACTTCTCTTCGCTCATCCCGTCCAGGTCGGCCATATCGACAAAAAAGGTGGTGGCGGCATTATTGACGAGAATGTCTAACCGGCCAAACGTCGTCACAACGTCAGCGACCATCGCCCGCACTCGCGGCTCGTCCGCGACATCGCCCTTCACCAGTAAGCCCCGACTGCCGACCGCCTCCACAGCTTGCAGCGTTTGGCGTGCTCCTTCGTCTGATCGGGCATAGTTGATCCCGATCCCCGTCGCTCCCTCCTGGGCGAACAGCCGGGCCGTGGCCTGACCGATGCCGGACGATGCTCCGGTGATCAAAGCGACTTTGCCGTCCAACCTGCCTGCCATGTGAGTCGCACCTTCCTGCAATAATTCTGGTGTCATCGTAGCACGCCGTCCGGGCTACTCTGCTGGTGGAACCTGCCGCTCCATTGTATGCTGGTGACGGCGCTCGGCATCCTGTCCAGTCGTGGCAGTCAAGGAGCACCGAGGTAGCTAACGAGAGAGGACGTATGACTGAGGCCGGCGGATTGCAACACGTGGACACGGTGCGGCTTTCCCATTTCGTCGATCATGCTGACTTGCGCCACGTGGTACATGTCCTGCGGGCCGCGCGCGATACGATCCTGGAAGGTTGGTTAGACTCGGTATCGACGCAGCCGTTCCACCTTGGTCGGCGGGAACGGGCGATCGCCGACCACATCCCTCGCGTCTTCGATCGACTGCTGGAACTACTCGCCGCCCAGGAAGATCTCCAGGCGGCTGGCAAGACGCCGGCGGGTGACGCCGCCTACGTGCAGAACGCCAAGGACCATGCTCGCATGCGCGCCTCCCAGGGCCTCACCGCGGCCGACGTGACGGTGGAGTTCCGCCTGTTGCGCCATCACATCTGGGCGGCCTTGCGGCGGGGCATGCCCCCGGAAACGGTGACGGGAAATCTGATCGGCGCCGAATTGCTGATCAATGATGCCATCGACGGCGCGACCGGCGTCTCACTCAGCTACTATCAAGTGGCGTTGGAAGAGGCGCTGGACGACTTCGTGGCCATCGCGGCGCACGATCTGGGCAATCCCCTCACCGGTATCAAAGGCACGATCCAGTTAATGGCGCGACGGGCGGCCACCCAACGCTTGACGCCGGACATGCTGGCGGAGGGATTCCGCACGATGCAAGAGCAGGCGAATGCCATGGAGCGACTCCTCCGCAATATGCTCGACGCCACGCGGGTGCGCGCCGGCCAGATGGAATTGCACCGGGCGCCGACCGACCTCGTCGGCATTGTGCGCCACGCCATCGACCTGCTAGGCCAGGAGTCACAAGAACGGGTGGTCCTCGTGGCGGCAGTTGACGCCCTGGTCGGCAACTGGGAGGGCGACCGCATCGAGCAAGTTGCAGAGAATCTCATCTCCAACAGCCTGAAGTACGCGCCCACCGGCCCGGTGCGGGTAACGATCGAACACCAGCAAGATACGGCGATCCTCCGGGTAATCGACCAGGGAATCGGTCTGACGGCGGAAGATCACGCCCGCCTCTTCCAGCGGTATTTCCGTTCGCCACAAGTGATCGAGCGACGCGTGGAAGGAACCGGCCTTGGCCTTTTCATCTGCCGCGGCATCGTCGAAGCCCACGGCGGACGCATTACCGCCATCTCCGATGGCCCGAACACCGGAACGACGATGACGGTGTTTCTGCCGTTAGGTACGCTCGCCGGCCCTTCGTGACGCAGTCAGGAACGATCGCTAGCCGGCCGTTCCCGTCGAACTCGTCGTGCTCGCCGTGGAGGTCGTGCTGCTGGTCGAACTGGCGCTCGTCGCGGTTGACGAACTGGACAAGGTGCTGCTGCTCAGCGAGGACGTACCGACGGTGGTCGTGCTGGACGAACTGAGCGATGACGAGGCGCTGCCGGTACTGGACGTGCTCAATGCACCTGTGGTGGGAAGCGTGGTCTGTTGCAGCACGATCTGGACATAGGTCTGTCCAGTCCCTCCAACCGACGTGCTCGCGGTGGTCGTAGCGGCACTGGAGCTACTTGCCGTGCCCGTTGCGCCCGACGGCTGGTAGACCTCGATAAAGGCGACGGTCTGGTTGGTACCGGTCGCGGTGACAAAGCTTCCGGCCAGGAGACTATTTCCTTGCCTGCTACTGGTCGCCATCGTGCCGGTGACGCCGCTCACTGTGGTCGACGCCAACGTGGAACTACTGCTGCTCGACGAGGAAAGCGTGGTGGTACCACTGCCGGACGCCGTTACGCTACTGGTCGGTGTCGATGCGCCGGTGCTGGTGGTGCTGAGACTGCCGGCACCACTGGCTTGACCGCTCGGCGGCGTGGTGAAAGAACCGGACCACTGCATGGCGGGGAGCATTGATTGGTAGAACTGGGCGACCTCGGCCGGCGTACAGGTGGTCGCATAGATGGCGATCGTCGGCTGGCCCAGCGGCGACATCGCCGGGGTAGCCGAATTGAGCGAGGAACTGGTCAACGTTTGGCTCGTACTGCCGGAGCCACTCAGAGAGCTCGTTCCGGTAGCACTGCTACTCGTGCTGACGGCACTACTGGACGTCCCGGCAGTACTCGCGCTGCTGGTAGCAGCGGCCGAAACGCTCGCCGTGGCGGCGCCGGTCGCGGTGGTCGCCGCACCGGAGGAAAAGTTGACGGTGCCGCTCAGCAGCAACTGACTGGCCGGCGGGGGGGGCACGGCGCCGGGCTCCAGCGCACTCGAAGCCGCGCTTGACATAGAAGAAACCGAACTGCTCATCCCGGAGCTAGTGGTCGAGGTCGAGGCGGACAGACTGCTAGCGGCTAACATTGGCACGCAACTACCGGCTGATCCGCTGGTTGCCGCCTGGTACCGCAGGGCGCCGGTCAGCATGCCGGCGGGTAGTCCGGCTCCGGCACAGCCGGTGAGCAGCATACCGATACCGATCGGTGGTGCGACAAACGGCATCAGCCGGCGCGTCGCTCCTATTCTCGTTCTCATAGCACAGCTTCCCTTCATTATGGCGATCGCCTCGCCTCCGTCCTGGGCGAACTTTCCCGCTGCAGCTCATTGCTACGGGCGGGCGTATTCGCCGGTGTATGGGGAAGGCAAGAGCCGTGCCAAGGGTGGGTCAGCCGGCCGTGCGGTTCCGTCGGTAAGGACGTCAACGCCCCAAGCGCTCCGTCGCCGCCCAGGCGGCAATCTGGGCACGAGAGGCAAAGCCGAACTTGGCGAGGATATTGCCGACGTGCTTATCCACCGTGCGCTCGGCGATGACCAGGCGAAGCGCAATCTGACGGTTAGTGAGGCCGCGAGCGATTAGATCGGCAACCTCCAGTTCCCGCGCCGTGAGTTGCTCGGCGGGTGCCGGAGCGGGACGGGGACTGCGGTCCTGACCAACCGGCGGCGCTCCTGGGGCCGCCTCCTGCACGTAGGCTAGCGCTTGCTCCAGGGACATGGTGCGGCCTTCCGCCCAGGCCCGCTGAAACGCCTGCTCCTCCATGGCGGTGCGGACGTCCGCCACGTTGCGCTGATGCTCGGCCAGATCGGCCGGCTGCATGCGCGTGCCCATAGTTTCCAGGTGGGCTTCGGCCGCGGCGAAGAGCCGGGCGGCGCGTTCCGACCGGCCAATGCTCGCCACGGCTGCCAGGGCCGCCAGGCAGATGACCAACAGGCGCCGGTCACCATAGTGGCGATACAACGCCAGGGCGTCGGAGAAGAGGACAGTGGCGCGGGCGTAGTCCTGGCGATGTTGGGCTACGTAGCCCAGATTATGGCGAATGACGGCGAGGGCGCCGGAGTCTTCCGCCTGTTGGTAGAGGGCGAGGCTCTGTTCATAAAACTCGGTGGCGCGGTCGTAGTCTCCGGCGAGACGCGCCATTTCGCCGAAGAAGTTGAACGCTTTCGCCTGGCCCGGTATTTCGATGACGGCCGCAGTGTTATCCGGCGTCAGGCGGAACTCCGGCCGGAGGGCCTGGACCCGTTGGAGGAAGAGAGATACGGACGGTGTGTCCATTGGCGCGACCGCATTCGGGCACGGCAGGGCGAGTGGAGCAACCAGGAAGAGTTGTTCCCAGGGGAGGCGTAACGCCGACCGGCTGGTAACGAGGACGGTCAGTTCGGGCAGCAGGGCGAGCAACTGCCCGACATCGTGCGCGGCTGCTGCAACGTGTTCAAAGTTGTCCAACACCAGCAGGACGCGCCGTGACTGGAGCGCGCGCCTGATCGCCGGAAGAGCAGAGCCATCACCAGCGCTCGTCGCGGCAACCTGTCGGGCGAGATCGGGAAGGAAAGCGCCGGTTTCGGCGATGGCGGTCAGGTCGACCCAGTGGACCGCGGCAAAGTCCGCCGTCAGTTCTCCAGCGACGTGGATCGCCAGGCGAGTCTTGCCAACGCCGGCCGGGCCGGTGAGGGTGAGGAGGCGTACCTCGTCGTCGAGCAGGCGCCGCCGAATTGCCTTCGCGTCGCCCTCCCGGCCGAGGCAGGACGTCGCCTGAGGCGGCAGGGGTGTTTCCAGCACACCAGGTCGGGGCAGGACGGTTACCATGTCGTGCATCATCGCCTCTCCTCCCGAACGCCGGAACAGCGCACTGGGGCGGCGGTTTCCCCGGTATCGTCTCAGGCGCTCCTCAGCGCGTTCTCAACTTTACCCGCGAAGCTGCATGCATTGGCGAGGCGCTCAACCCGATATGGCACGGGGAGCCTCCCATGACGTCCGCGGCGCAGTGATGCGGATAACACTGTGATTCTTAACCGTGAAAGGCCTAGACATGAACGAACAGAACAGCCGGGAAACGTCCAAGGTGGACGAAGGGAAGCCTCGCTTCTCGCTCAGCCGGCGGCAGGCGCTCGTCGCAACGGGGGCGGCCGGTGTCGGCCTGACCTTCCTGCTCGCCGGTGACGCCTTTGCCGCGCCGTCCACCTCGACGACAACGGCCGCAACGACGGCGACAACGAGCACGCGGACAGCGCCCTCGGCCGCGGCGTCGCGGACGGAACGACCAGAGGGGTCGCCGTTCGGACCGGGCAAGGGGCGGCACGGCGGACCGGGCGGAGGCATGACCGTCAGTGCAATTAGTGGAAATACCATCACCGTCAAGCGGCCGGACGGTAGCACCCAAACGATCACGGTCAGCGGGACCACGACCTACTCGGTCGCCGGCACAGCCGGACAGTTCAGCGACATCAAGACCGGAGCGCAGATCCATGCCGTGGGCACCATGAGCAACGGCACATTGGTGGTAAGCCAAATTGACGTGCAGTTGCCGCACATTGGGGGCAAACTGACGGCGATTGCCGGCACGACGTTGAGCGTGACGAACGCCGCCGGGACGGCTAAACAGGTCATCGTCGGTGCCGGCACTCGCTATCTGCGCGCCGCCACTGCGATCGGTCTGGGTGACCTCCAGATTGGCAATCAGGTTGACGTCGTCGGCGACCTGAACAGCAACGGCAGTCTGGCGGCCCGCGTGATCCGTGTCATTTTGCCGGCGGTTGACGGAGTCGTGACCGCCGTGAGCGGGAACACCATCACCGTCAACGGGCGCGGGCCAAGCGCGGGGTCGAAGACGGTGACGGTCAACGCCGCTACGACGTACACATTGGGCGCGCCGGCTAGCACGACGGCGGCGAATCTTGGCGCAATTCAGGTCGGTGGCCATATTCACGCCGAGGGTGCGCTGAGCAGTAGTGGCGCTCTGCTCGCCGCGACCGTCCACATCAATCTCCCGGCAATCGCCGGCGTCGTGACCGGCGTCAGCGGCACGACCATCACCGTCCGTGAGCGTGGGCCGCAATCTGCTGCTACCCGCGCTGTGAATGTCAGTGGAGCGACCGTGTACCTCCTGGGCGGAGCAGCTTCCGCCACCAAAGGAAGTCTGAGCGACGTCAAGAGCGGCGACCACATCCACGCCGAAGGATCGCTGGGTGCGAACGGCAGTCTCAACGCAACGACGGTGAGGATCGATCAGCCACCGAGCGGAGCTTCGCGGTAGGGCAGGTCCATCCGTCAGAGCAAAGAGGCTAGCGTGTCGCTGGCCCCCGCTGTAGTCGCTACGGCCGGATCATCCTCGGGCAGCGTCACGGTGAAGCGGACACCGCCATCGGACGGATAGTCGGCCTCGATCCGGCCGCCGTGCAGTTCGACAATCTCGCGGGTGATGTAGAGACCAAGGCCCATCCCGCCGTAGTTGTCGCCGGCGTGGGCCTGGTAAAAGCGGTCGAAAATGTGCTCCCGGTCCTCGGGCGGGATACCAATGCCGTGATCACGCACGGTCAGTTGCAGCCGGCGCTCGGCGACCGGGGCCAGTTCCACCTGAATAGTGCCGCCATCCGGACTATAGCGGATCGCATTGTCGATCAGGTTAATCACGACCTGCTCCAAGCGAATAGGATCGACGGAGGCGATCGCCTGGTCAGGCGCCTGCAGCGCCACGGTGTGTTGCGTCGTGCGCGCTCGGGCACTTGCCGCGACGGACATGACGATGGTGGTGACGTCGGTGACCTGCCGATCGAGGAGCAGCTTGCCGGTGGAGAGACGAGAAACGTCGAGCAGTTGCGTCAGCAGTTTCGTCATCTTGGCAGTTTGCTGCTCAATCGTGCGCAGGGCATCCTCCAGACGCTCGGGTTGGACTTCTCCGCTCCGGTTCACCCGCCGCAGGAGCAGTTGGACGTAGCCCCGCAGGCTGGTGATAGGCGTACGGAGTTCATGGGCGGCTACGAGGAGGAACTCGTCCCGCGCGCGCACTGCCGCCTCCGCTTCGGCGCGCGCCGTTTGTTCTCGGACGAGTTGCTCCCGCTCCTGGGCGGCCTGCCGGGCCCCCTCGTAGAGCACCTCCATTTCCTGGGCGCGCTGATTGGACGCCTCATAGAGGCGGACGTAATCCAGAATGACGGCCGCCTGGCGGGCGAGCAGTACCACCAGGCTGAGGTCGTCTTCCGCGAAGAGCGGTGGCTGGCCGGCGTACGCCACCAACACTCCCAAGCGCTGCGGCCCGGCGGTGATCGGCGCCGCGAGCACGGCGATCGCCTTTGCCGACTGGTAGGTCGACGCGAAGGCCGGGTCGTCGCGTATGGCATTGGCCGAGAAGAGCGCCCGCTGTTCGCCAAAAGCGCGACCAGCAAGCATGGCGCCGGAAGGCACTTCGACAATGCCGTCACCTAGGCTCTGAAAACGTAGTCGTTGGCGCGACTCGTCCCAGATCCCGATAGCGGCCGTCGTGACGCCCAGGGCCGTGGCGGCGCCACGTTCGAGGGCCCGAATGATTGCCGTCGGTTCCAGCAATTGCGGCAACTGGGCGGCCTCGCCGAGAAAAGAGCGCAACTCCGGTTCTTGCCAGGCACGCCGCAACGTTGCCGGCGGGGCAAAACCCAGGAAATAGGAGAGACCGGAGAGCAGGCCGCCAAGGGTGCTGATCGCCGCCCAGACCGCCGCGAGCCCCGGCAAGAAGAGACTGAACCCGGCCGCCAGAATAGTGAACCCCAACATGAACGACCCGCCGGCGATGGCTTGCAGGCGGCGTTGAGTGACGCCGGTGGTCCGGCGGGCTTCGCGGATCGCCACTGCTGTGGCGTAGAAACCCAGCCCGACGAAGTAGAGGACCAGCAGCAACGTGACCCAGCCCGGCAAGGGCGCCGGCACGATCACGATCACGGCCACGGAAAGGACCAGGCCGAGCGCCGCCATCGCCATCACCCAGCGGGGCAAGACCGCAAAATCGTCAATCAGGCGTAATAGCAGATACGGCAAGGCCATGAGTAGGACTTCCGTCACCAGCCCAAGGAGAGACGGAGGCGGCTTGACGAGGTGGCCTAAGGCGCTCTCCAGAATGATCAGCGCCGCGGCGGAAAAGAAGAGCGCGGTATCGACCTGGAAACGCCGCGGCCGCCGCCACGCTTCCCGGATCGTGACGACCGCCAGTACGAGATACAGCGCCCAGGTGAGCGCCTGCAATAGGGTATCAGCACTCATGATTCTGCATCATAGCAAGCCAGGTGCGGTCGTCAACGTTGCCTGGTCCTTGCAAGATGATGACCGCCACCCGGCGCGCGGCGAAAGCAGAGACCACATGGCGCGACCGGTATCGCCCAACGGGCTATACTACGTTTATAATGTTTGTTTTCAGTTCGCCATCAGGCTGTAGGTTCCGCGTCGCCACTTGCTGTCGCAATGTCGGCGACGCGGCAGTGTATGATGGATACGCCCGTTGACCGTGTGACAGGGTTCCAGTCCCAAGACGATACTGTAACATGACGCTGTAGGTCCTCGGTAACGAGAAGGGGAGGCGTTGGCCAATCACGTACCGCAATCGACCGTCCTCGTCGTTGACGATGACGACGGCATCCGAGGCGCCTTGCAGGCGATGTTGGAGGACGAAGGCTATCGGGTGCGTGCCGCCGGCAACGGCCTGGAAGCCCTCACGATGTGCGGTGAAGGGCTGCCGGCGCTGATCCTGCTGGACCTCATGATGCCCAAAATGGATGGCGTCACCTTCATGGAGGTTCTGCGCCGCGGTTATGACCAGATTCCCCCGGTACTGGTCCTCTCCGCCAGCCAGCGGGCGCCACAGCAGGTGAAGCAGATGGGCGCGGAGGGCTTCCTTGCCAAGCCCTTTGACCTCGATGAACTGCTTATGGCGGTGGAACGGCTCGTTCGCGGCTAGCCCCAGAAGGCCGCAACGACGGCGGTCCTGTTCTTCATTTGCCGCGCCGGTCAAAACCTGTTAGACTCCGGCGAATAGTTCGTTCACCACGAAGTACCGGAGCACTATGGCGGCGGAGAGCGTGGAGACCCAGTGCGAGCGCACGGCAGCCTTGCTGCATCGGGTAAGTCGGGCGTTACGCGATCCCCAGGACGAAGACTGGCTATCGCTCGATGTGTCCATGGCGCAACTCAAGGTGCTCTTTTCTCTTTACTATCGGGGGCCGGCGACGGTCGGCGTCCTGGCGGGCAAAATGGGCGTGACGCTGCCCACCGTGTCCGCGACCCTCGATCGCCTGGTCCGGGCCGGTTACGTGGTACGGGAAGATGACCCGGACGATCGGCGGATGGTGATCAACCGGCTGACGGCGGTGGGGACGGCGCTGGTAGAGCGCCTGCGCGAGGAACGGCGGGCCCGCGTCGACCAGGCCCTGGCGCGGTTGACGGCGCCGCAAGTGACGATCCTCCAGGAAGGTCTGCAGGCGCTGGCGGGCGCTTTAGGTCTTGTTCGGCCCACGCCGCCGCCTGAACCCACCGGAGGGCCGCCGGCATGAAGGTGATCCTCCGTCTCCTCGCTTTCCTCCGTCCGTACTGGTACGTTTCGGCCCTCGACCTGGGTATGATCTTCGTCCTCTCCTTTTCTCGTATGGGGCCGGCCCTATTTTCTCGCTCCATCATTGATAACGGCATTGCGAAGCAGAACGGCAAGCTGATTATTGCCTTGACGCTGGCGATGCTGGCGGTGGCGCTGCTGACGAACGCCGCCACCTCCATCGAAGGCTACCTGGAGCAGTGGCTAGGGCAGCACGTCGTATATGACGTGCGCAACAAGCTCTACGGCCATCTGCAGTCCCAGTCCATGAGTTTCTTCGATACGAACCAGACCGGCCAGTTGATGTCGCGCGTGACGAATGATGTGGCGACGATCCAGAGTTTTCTCGGCAGCGGCCTGGCCCGACTGATCAACACGTTCGTCACGATCATCGTGAATCTGACCATTATGCTGTTTCTGGATGTCCGCTTGACCTTTGTGGCGTTGGCCGTCCTGCCGCTGATCGTCTACTACCAGAAGAAAATGAACGAGTTACGCCCACAGTGGCGGGCGTTGCAGCAGCGAATGGCTGACGTCAACACCGTCATTCAAGAAACCACTTCGGCGATCAAACTGATCAAGGCGTTCGGACGCGAGCAGTACGAGGCCGATCGCTTCAATACCGTCAACTACGAAATGCGCCAAACGCGGCTCAAGGCAACCTTGAAGACGGGCTATATCTTCCCTGGTCAGGATTTCGCCGCCTCCATCAGTCAGGCGCTTGTACTCACCTTTGGCGCGGCCCAGGTGATTGGCCACCATATGACCCTCGGCAGCCTGGTCGCCTTTCAGGCTTACGCCATTTCCATGTGGGCGCCGGTGCGCGTGATTGGCTTCCTCAACCAGATGGCGTCTCAGGCGAGCGCCGCCGGCGAGCGCGTCTTCCTGATCCTCGATACGCCAACGGATGTGGCGGAGAAGCCGGCCGCGATCGTCCTCCCCAGCCTGAAAGGACGAGTCTCCTTCGAACATGTCGAATTCGCCTATCGGGACAATCCGCCTTTGCTGCACGGCATCTCCTTTGACATTGCGCCAGGTGAGACGTTCGCCCTGGTCGGCCCATCCGGCTCGGGCAAGACCACGCTAATCAACCTGCTCCCGCGCTTTTACGACCCGACCGCCGGGCGTGTCCTGATCGACGGCATCGACGTGCGCGACGTCAAACTGGAGTCGCTGCGTTCCCAGGTCGGCATGGTGCTGCAGGAGACCTTTCTCTTCAACATGAGCATTCGAGAGAATATCTGTTACGGGCGTACGGATGCCTCGATCGAAGAGATTGTGGCGGCCGCAAAGGCGGCGCATGCCCATGAGTTCATCGCTGAACTGTCCGATGGCTACGAAACGCTGGTCGGCGAGCGAGGCACTCGCCTCTCCGGCGGTCAACGTCAGCGCCTGGCGATCGCCCGCGCCATCCTGGTCGACCCGCGCATCTTGATTCTGGACGAGGCGACGTCGGCCGTGGATACGCGCACCGACTACCTGATCAACCAGGCGTTGCAATCCATTATGCAAAACCGGACCACCATTGTGATCGCTCACCGCCTGGCGACGGTGCTGCGCGCCGACCAGATCCTGGTGATGGAGCAGGGGCGCGTCGTCGCCCGCGGCAAGCACAGCGAACTGTTGGCGTCCAGCGACGCCTACCGTCATCTCTATGATCTGCAGTTCCGCGCGCAAGGGACGCGGCAGCTCAGGGCTGACATGGGGACGCGGGGAGAGGAGGACGCTGGGATCGGACGAGAACCCGTACCTACCGCTCTCGCTCCGCATCTCTCCAGCGCTCCATTGCCTGTTGCGGGAAGGACACGCTCTTGAGCATGCACATGGGCGGCGGCGGTGGCGGCTGGCATGGCCGTTCGCTGGAGAAGGCGCAGATCAATTCGCCCGTGTGGCCGTTGCTGAAGCGGATGGGCAGTCTGATCGGCTCGCAGCGCACCTTTCTGGTGGTATCGGGCATCGCCGTGTTGGTCGCCTCCGCCCTCAACATGCTGCCCCCGTTGCTGACGAAAATGGTGGTCGATAAGGTGATCGCCCAGGGCGATACGTCGCGTCTCGTCGTGATCACCCTGGCCTTGATCGGCTTGCAAACGGTGCGCTACCTGCTGACTTACATTAATCGCTATGCCTTGGCCGTCGCCTCCCAGCAATTGATCTACCGCCTGGGCAAAGACCTCTACGAGCGTCTCCTGAAGCTGTCCTTGCGCTTCTACGAAAAGAACGGCACTGGGGAGATTGTCTCCCGCGTGACCAACGATATCAACGTCATTCAGAACTCGCTGAGCGGCGGCGTGATCCAGGCGGCTATCGGCATGATTAATGTCGTCGCCTATGCCGGCATCCTGCTGTTCCTGAACTGGCGGTTGGCGCTGCTCTGCTTCACGACGCTCCCTGCCCTCCTGGTCGCTAGTGTGCTCACCTCGACGTTGCTGCGCACCCGCTACAAGAAGGTGCAGGAGAAGATCGCCGGCGTCAACTCCGTGCTGGCGGAGAACATTACCGGTGCGCGAGTCAGCCGCGCCTTCGCCCGCGAGGGCCAGCAGATGGAGCGCTTCCAGGACCAGAACCGCCAGAACATGCGCGCGAATATGGATACTGCTACGGTCCAGGCGATCGCCAGCCCGACGATCCAGATGATCGCCATCATCGGTAATGCGCTCGTCCTCAGCTTTGGCTCCTTTTGGATCTTTGCCGGCGACATGTCCATTGGGACGCTGGTCGCTTTCACGTCCTATCTCACCGCCTTTTACCAGCCGGTGAACGACCTGATCACGGTCAATAACACCGTGCAGCAAGCAATGGCCGGCGCCGAGCGCGTCTTCCAGTTCATGGATGAAGTGGTGGACGTGGAGGAGCAAGAAGGCGCCCTTCCCCTGGAGACGTGCCAAGGCGCGGTCGAGTTGGAGCACGTGGGCTTCAGCTACAACGCCGGCACCCCGGTGCTCCAGGATGTGACGATCAGCGCCGCTCCCGGCGAGATGGTGGCCCTGGTTGGTCATACCGGCTCCGGCAAAACGACCATCGTCAACCTGATTCCCCGCTTCTACGACGCCGAAACGGGACACGTCCGCATCGATGGCCGCGACGTCAGGCAGATCACGCTCCCGTCGCTGCGCTCGCACCTGGCCGTGGTGCTGCAGGAAACCTACCTCTTCAACGGCAGCCTCCTGGACAATATCCGCTACGGTCGTCTCGCGGCCACGGACGAGGAGGTCACGGCGGCGGCGCGGGAAGCGCACGCCCACGAGTTCATCGCCCAACTGCCGCAAGGCTACGCCACCAACGCCGGCGAGGGGGGCCAGCAACTGTCGCGCGGTCAGCGTCAACGGATCGCCCTGGCCCGGGCCATCCTGGCGAATCCACGCATCCTGATCCTGGACGAGGCGACATCGGACGTGGATACGGAGACGGAGGTGCTGATTCAGGAAGCCCTCGATCGCGTCATGCGTGGTCGTACCGTCTTCGTGATCGCCCACCGCCTGTCGACGATTCGAGATGCCGACCGGATCGTGGTGATGGACCATGGCCGGGTGGTGGAGCAAGGTGGGCACGACGAGTTACTGGCCAGGGGCGGCGCCTATCGCGCCCTCTACGACATCCAATTTGCGGCGCAGGAAGCGCTGCTGGCCGCCGCCGGATAAGCTCAAGGACAATCCCATTGACCAAAAAGCGCATCATCTCCCTCGTCCTGATCGCCGTCATTCCGCTGCTCATCGGCGCGGGCCTGGCCGGCTTCTCCATCTGGCACGACTCCAGTTATTACGTCAAGTCGATTACCGCACGCGTCAGCGGCAGTGTCGTACAGGTCTCCGCGCCCGGCAGCGGCGGCGTGATGGACCTGCCGTTTGACGTTGGTGAGGCCGTAGAGCAGGGGCAGACGGTGGCCATGCTCAATATGGCGATCCCGCAAGCGGCCGGCGGCCCAGCCGTCGGCTCCGTCGTGGCGCCGATCAAGGCGCCGATGGCCGGCACCATTATTAAGCGCTACGTCCACGTCGGCGATCGGGCGGCGGCGGGAGCGCCGATCCTCTCCCTGGTCGACCTGACCAAACTGTATGTCGTGGCCAACGTGGATGAGAGCAAGGTACCGTCAATTCAGCTTGGCCAGTCGGCGACGATTTATTTGCGCGCCTTCGACAAGAATCTCGACGGCCAGGTCGGCGGCCTCACCCCTGCCACGTCGGACCTGGTGACAACGACCACCGGGACCGCCGGCGCGCAGCCGGCCGGCGGCACGCCCCAGATTCCGATTCTGATCACTTTTTCCGACCCCGGCCTGCCCATCTATCCCGGCATGTCGGCGGAAGTGAGCATTCGGGTGCGTTAAACAGGAGCCCTCCCATAGCACCAGGGCGTTGCGTGTGCTACTGTTTTGTCTCGTTGGTTGACGAAATGCCGGCGGGGCCGGCAGGAGGAATGAGCAGCGATGGCGGAGATTGGCACAGGAACAAAGACCGAGGATGAAGATCAGGCGCTCGGCTTCGGGGTGGTCGGACTCGGCATGGGCAGGCATCATTGTCGTTCCGTGACGGCGGCAAAGGGCGCTCGCCTGGTGGCCATTTGCGACGTACGCCAGGAATTGGCCGATAAGGTGGCGGCGGAGTATGGCTGCAAGGCCTACTACAGCCTCGACGACCTTCTCCTTGATCCCGAGATTGACGTCGTCAACATTGCGCTGCCGACCGGCATGCATGCGGATGCCGGCATTATGGCCGCGCAAGCCGGCAAGCACATCATCTGCGAAAAGCCGTTGGACGTGAATCTGAATCGGGCGGATGCTTTGATTGCCGCGGCGCACGAGCACCACGTCAAGCTGGGCGGCATCTTCCAGCGCCGGCTCCATCCATTGTCAAAGAAGATTCGCGAGGCGATTCGCAGCGGGCGCCTCGGTCGGATCTATTACGCCGACATTCACCTCTACTGGTGGCGGGCCCAGGGTTACTACGACGGCGGCTGGCCGGCCGGCTGGCACGGCACGTGGGCTTTGGACGGCGGCGGCTCGGTGATGAACCAGGGCGTCCATAGCGTCGACTTCATTCAGTGGGCGGTGGGCCCGGTGAAGCGGATCATGGCGCGCACCGCGACGTTCGCGCACAACATCGAATGCGAAGACGTCGGAATGGCGCTGGTGGAGTTTGAGAACGGCGCCATCGGTAACATTGTCTGCACCACCGCCGCCTATCCAGGCTACAGCAACGATTTCCACGTCTTCGCAGAACATGGCAGTATCATCGTGCGCAACGATGGCGAGGTCGTCAGTTGGCGGATCAAGGGCCCAAACGAACAGGCGGAAGATGACGAAATGCGCCGTATGTACCCCGGCGGCAAGGGGAATCCCTCTTCCGACCCAATGGCGGTTGGCTTCGACGGCCATACCCAGGAAGTCGAAGATATGGTGCAGGCCATTCGCGACGATCGCGAGCCGATTATCCCCGGCGAGCAGGCCCGCCACGCTATCGAGATTATCCTGGCAATCCAGAAGTCGGCGGAGACCGGGCAATGGGTGACGCTTCCCGATCCAGAGCTGAACAGCCCGACGCCGGTCTGGCGGCAGGGGACCCAAAGGTAGGAGCGCCGGCCACGCCACCGGAGGAAGGGGCAGACCCTCGAGTCGGGGCGTCTGTCCCTGACGCCCCGGCAGGCGCCGCGGCCCCAGCACGGCCGGTGGACGGGCCGGTGCAAATTCCGGCGTACGGACGTCCGCGTCCCATACGCCGGAGCAGCCCGCGGTGGTGGCGCTTTGTGATCGCCCTGCCCGTGTACTTCCTCGTCCTCTGGTTGGTAATTAACCCGCGGGACCCGCTACCGCTCTTGCTGAAGGCGGCCCTCGGCTTCTTCCTCGCCGGAATTGCGGCGGGCGCTGTCGCCAGGCGGGGGGGATGGCTCGCGGGCCTCCTCGGCTTTGTCCTCGTGCTGATCCTGGCGGTGATCACCCTGGGCGTGACACTCAGCGTCAGCGGTCTGGGACCGAGCTTCTTGATTAATAGTGCCACCGCTAACGGTGAAACGGCCACCGTGGGCACAGTGCAAGGTGATCTGCTCCGGGAGCTCATCCGCCTCGCGGCCGGGGCGGGCATCCTCTCGGCGCTTGGCGGCGCGGTGGGGAGCTTCCTGCGCCGCGAACAGGCAGTTAGGCGCCGGTAGTCACTGATCCCACTCCGGCCGGTTGCGCGGCGTGAAGCCGTCCGGCCCGCCGTAGCGGTTGGCCGGTAATTCGTCCACTACCACTTCGACACCGGCGTGGAGTTGCTGGGCGGCGTTTGTCTGACCGAGGCTGGCCGTGCCGCCGATGACCAGGCGGTCCAGTTCCGCTGAGCCGATATTCATCTGCACGTGGGTAATCGTGTGGCCGGCCGTGCCGCCTGCCGCGAGCCGTTCGCCGCAATTCTCGCAATATCCCGCCGTGTCGTTGTTCAGCTTTCGGCAATAGCGGCAAACCTTCATCGTGTCGTCCCTTCCCTCGCCCCAGGATATCAATGAGCGTTTGCTCCTGGCATCATTGTACGGCGGGCATAGAAATTGCGCGTCTGATCGTCACACCGCTGTCGCGGCCGTTCCAGGATCGAGAAAGAGTATTGATGGCGGCGCCTGCATCGGAATCATCGCCCGATTTGATGGACCAGCAGCCGCAAGACATTGCGGAACGCGCCGGCGATGTCGGGCGGGAGCGACTCGACCGCAGCAATCTGGATATTTTTATCACCGGCGCCATTGGCGGCTTCGAAGTTTCTCTTGGCGGCCTGGCGGCGATGGCGGTCGTTGGCTCCTCGCTCCTGGCCATCCATGGCTTCGATCTCTATGCGGCGTTGGCAATTGGGGCGCTTGCCTTTCCCATCGGTTTTATGTTTGTGATCATTGGGCGCTCGGAGTTGTTCACGGAGAATTTCCTGATTCCGGTGACGGCGGTATTGCGCCAGGAACGGACACTCCTGTCCTTAGTACAGGTCTGGGGGTTTTCCTGGCTCGGCAACATGGTGGCCTGCGCCGGCTTCGCCGCCCTGGTCTCCATTCCAGCGGCAATTGGCGCGCCAATCCTGCATGGCTACGTGATCTACACGGCCTACAAGCTATCGCTACCGCCCCTCGGTCTGTTCGTCTCCGCCATCCTCGCCGGCATGATCATGACGGTCTTGACGTGGCTATTGCTGGCCATTCGTGACCCGGTCGGCAAAATCCTGGCTATCTTTGCGGCCGGCTATGTTATCTTCGCCACCAATGTCTCCCATGCCATCGTCGGCGCCTCTTTGCTTTTCGTCGGCTTCCGGCCGGCAGGCTTTCCAGTCTGGAGTCCGTTGCTCTGGGTGGTGATTGCGACTCTCGGCAACCTCGTGGGCGGGGTTGGCGTCGTGACTCTCTTCCGGCACGTGCAGGTCAAGGAAAAGCGCAAAACTGGGGCTTGACGCAACCCTGGCATGCCTTTTGCGATGCAGGCCCGGAGCGGCGCACGCTACGGCACAGGGCGACGTCAGGAGTCGCCCTGTGCTCTTCGACCTGTGTGTTGGTGCTGTTCGTGAGGGAACAGTGAGCGGATGCGCTTCGATGAGGAAGGGAATTAACGCAGTATGGACATGTCAAAGCAGCGCTACCTGACCATTGTGCCGGCCGTCGCCATCGCACTCGGACTGGCCGCCTGCCAGGGGTCCGCCACCGCCGGTAGTAGCAATACATCATCCTCCAGCCTATCGGGTACGGCGTCCAGCGGCGGCAGTACGAGCAGCACCGGCACGCTGAGCGTCACGGGCAGTACCAGCGTTACGGGCGGCGGAACCGCCACTGGCAGCGGAACCGCTTCGCGCAGCACGAGCGCCGGCAGCACGAGCGCCGGCAGCACGAGCACCGGCAGCACGAGCACCGGCAGCACGAGCACCGGCAGCACGAGCACCGGCAGCACGAGCGCCGGCAGCACGGTGGGGACGCGGAGCGTCGGCAGCACAACCTTAGCGGCAGGAACATCGGCAGCAGGAACCTTAGCCTCTTGCATGCCGGCAACGATCAGCAGCAGCACATCCTCGACGGCAACCAGCAGCGGGACGCGAGCGTTAGCCGTACCGACTCCGCCGCAGAGCAGACTCCTTGAGACCGGCATGGCAGTGTTCCCCAGCGTCGGCTCCGCCACGTCGAGCGGTAGCGCCACGACCAGTAGCGGCCTGACATCGACCGGTACGAGCGCAGCGGGCAGCATTTCGACTTCTACGTCCAGTAGCCTCACCGGCAGCACTTCAGGGGTGGCGGGAATGAACAGCAGTGGTTCCGCTACCTCGCCGTTGGGCAGTCCGACGGTCCGGGTCTATCTGTCCACCTGCACCCCGGGCCAACTGGTCTCCTTCTATAGTGACACGCTGGGCACGCAAGGATGGACGGGGAGCTTCAACTCGCCTACGACCGGTCCGCTCGCTGCCAACGCCCAAACCAGCACCGCCAGTACCACCGGCACGTCCGGCGGGTCCAGCGCCTCGGCCGCGACTACGCCGCGGGTAGGAAATTTCATCGGGATGGACAGCAGCGGCGCCACCGTAGTATTTGTCGAACTGGGCAGTGCCACGACCTTAGGGTCCACGAGCGGCACGAGTAATAGCTCGTCGCTGTCATCATCGGCGACGACCAGCGCGGCCGCCGGCTCCTCGAGCCAAAGCGGTACCGGCAGCCCAACGTACGTTGAGGTCATCGAACAGCGCCTACCGGCGGCGATGACGGGAACGACGTCTGGTGCCGTTTCGGCGACGACCACCAGCATTAGCAGCACGTCGTCGCGGGCGACCACGTCAGTGAGTGCCGTTACCACCAGTGCTGCCACGTCGTCTGTGACGAGCCGCGCGACCACGTCGAGTACCAGCGGCTCCTAGGTTCGCGGCGCCGGAAGGCCCTGCGCATATTGGTAGGTTCGCTATTCTCTGTTACGCTTGCGCGGAGATGGGGGCGTTGACGGGCGCGCCGCAAGATCGAGCTGCATCTTGCCGAGTGCGCGCCATGTCGTCAGGGCTATCGAGAACTCCGCGCCGCACGAGACGTCATGGCAATGGCCGTTCCATCCGTTGTGCCTCCTCCGGCGCTTCGGGCCCGCATTCTGGCCGCCGTTGACGGACGTCCTCGGGCGATCATCAGTCGTCGCCGCTGGGGCGGCTGGGCGGTTGCGGCGGCTGTTGCTTTCGCGGTGGGCGTGGACGATGCCCAGCAGCGCCGAGGCCGTGCAGCCGCGCTGAGTGACCTGGCGGTGGCTGACGGCCAGCTAGCGTTGCAGCAGGAAATCGCCCAACCGATCCTCAATGGGCAGCCGTACGTCCACCTGGCGCCGGTTTCCGGGCACGGTCCGTCGGCAATTTGGATCAATCCGGCGGGCAAAGCGCCATATCTGGCAGCGCCGAACTTACCAGCATTGAAACCCGACCGGACCTACCAACTGTGGTTTCTGCGCGGCAGCACGCCCGAGCCGGGCGGAACGTTCCAATCCGGTGCTGTGCTCACGTTACCGGCACTGCCGGTGGGCACGACCGCGCTCGCCATTACCGTCGAGCCAGGCGGTGGCAGTGCGAAGCCGACGTCGGTGCCGATCTGGTTGGTACAGTGTGACATTGCAATCCACCGTAACAGGTAAGCGTCCGTACCTGGGCCAGGCCCCGGCGGCGGTGAGTAATGTTCGTGTCGGTCAGGCAGAGGGGGCTGGCAAATGGCATGAGCGGTCGGTGTTACAATCGCCATACCGCACCCCGGCAGCCGGAGAGGAGATCGCTGCGGATGGCCGTCTGGCCTTTCACCGGTAGGGCGCTGCTCCTCGTTCCGAAGATACCGGCGGCCTTTGCATGGCGTTGAGACGGGTGGACGCGCCTACGGCCGATGAAGATTTGATCGCGGCGGTGGTCCAGCAACGCTCGGATGCCCTTGGAACGCTCTACGACCGTTACGGCGGACTCGCGCTAGGGCTGGCGACACGGATCATTGGCGACCGCGGGCAGGCGGAGGACGTTGTACAAGAGGCGTTCCTGACGCTGTGGCGGCAGGCAGGGACGTTTCAAGAAGGCCGCGGCGCCGTTCGCACCTGGTTGCTCAGCATCGTCCATCATCGGGCCATCGACGTTATCCGCAAGCGCAACTCCACGCCGAGCGAACCCTTCGACGTTATGCAGCATGATGTGGCGACTGGTGACACCTGGTCGGATGTCGCCGCGCATATCACGCAGTCCCAGATCCGTGCGGCCTTGCAGCAATTGCCGGAGGAGCAGCGTCAGACCATCGAACTGGCCTATTTCAGCGGGTTGACGCAGCATGAGATTGCCGTACGTCAGCAAACGCCGATCGGCACCGTGAAAGGGCGCACCCGCCTCGCGATGCAAAAGCTCAAAGGCTTATTGAACGATCTGCGGCCGGCACCGTAGCGGGATCGGGTCCCCGGCATAGAAGTTGCATATGCCCCTCCCTCAGCAAACGAACGGTACTGCCGTGTGATCGGCGGATGAGGGGAAGGCGTGGCAGCGGCGGACATTGTGACGCTAGCCGGCGTCACCAAAAGGTTCGGCAGCGCGGAGGCAGTCGTTGATCTGAGCCTCGAAGTGGCGAAAGGTCAGATCTTCGGTCTGATTGGTCCGAGTGGCAGCGGCAAGACGACGACGATTCGGTTGCTCGTCGGCGTGCTGGCGCCCAACGACGGCGAAGTGCGTGTGCTGGGCTGCGATCCCCGCCGCTTCACGACCCGCCAACGCGAGCAAATCGGCTACTCTCCGCAGGGCTTCTTTCTCTATCCCACCCTGACGGTGAAAGAGAATATGCGGTTCGTAGCCGGGCTCTTCGGCGTCGGCTGGCGGAAGCGAAGGAAGCGCATCCCCGAAGTGTTGAAGATCCTGGAACTGGACGACGCCGGCAACCGCCTCACTCGAAACCTTTCCGGCGGGATGCAGCGCCGGCTCGAACTCGGCTGCGCGCTCGTCCACGACCCATCGTTGCTCTTCGTTGATGAGCCGACCGCCGGACTTGATCCGGTATTGCGGGAAACAATCTGGAAATTCTTGCGTCAACTGCGCTCGTCGGGCACAACGATTTTCGTCACCACCCAACTGATCGAGGAAATCCAGCACTGCGATAACGTTGCGATTATGAACCACGGCAAACTTGCTGCCCTGGGCACGCCCGATGCTCTCCGCCGGGAGGCGATGCAGGGCGAGGTGGTGGAAGTGGTGGTAGCGAATGTCACGCAGGAGGGCCTGGTTCGCCTGCGGGGGTTAGACGGTGTGCATGCCGTGCACTGGACCGACACCGGCGACTTGCGGGTGCAGGTTGATGACGCCGCCCATGCCACGCCAGCCATTACCGCCGCCCTCAGCGCCGCCGGCGCCGACGTCACGGCCGTCCGCGAATACGTCCCCTCCTTCGATGAGGTCTTCACACGAATCGTCGAACGCAGTGCTTAGAAGCATCACCCGCATCTTGAGCTTTTTCAGCCAATGGCTGGCGGAAGTAGTACGGCAGCCCTGGCTGATGGTCAGCCTGGTGGCCGGGCCGTTCCTGATTCTCTTGCTCTTCGGGGAAGGAGAGACCGTCGGTGCGCCGAAGCCGCGGGCGGTGCTGGTGACGCCCGCCGGGCAGGCCGCGGGAAGCGCCCTGGCCGTCGCGCCGCAGGAGCTTTCCCAGTACCTCACCGTCGTCGGTACGACCAGTAACGAGCAGCAGGCGCGGGCCGAACTGGTCAATGGCGCTGCCGATATTGTGGTGGTGCTGCCGGGCGACCCGACCCAGGCCCTGGCGCAAGGCAAGCACGCCCAACTCCAGGTGCTCACCAACGAGATCGATCCGGTACGGCAGAGTTACGCCGACGCCTATATCCAGCAACAGGTAGCCGCCCTCAACCAGCGGGCGGTCCAAAAGACGATTGCCGATGCCCAAACGCAGTTGGGCCAGGTCCACACCTTCGCCGGCCAGGCGCAACAATATCTCCAGGACTTACAGAACGTGCAAACCGCAATCGGCTCCTACCGCCCGGAGGTGGCGCAGTTACGCACGCAAGTTGACACACTCGATGCCTCCATCGGGCGGGCGGCGGACGCTGTTGCCGCCTCACCGTTGGCCGGCATTGCCATTGTGGCGCAGCCCATCGCCCAGTTGCAACAGGTGAAGGCGTCGTTGGATGCCCTGAAGACGACACTGGATCAGGTCAATACCCAGTTAGCCGATACCGCCGCCGGCGCCAACAGCGTCACACCGGAACAGGTGAAGCAGATCCAGATGAATATCACCCAGGTCGATGCGACGGTGACCCAGTTCAAGAACGTTCCGTCCGACGTCCTCAGCGCGCCTTTTTCGTTGAGCCTGAAGAACGTGGCGCCGTTTGTCCCAACAGCGATCGGCTTCTATGCGCCGGCGGTGCTGGCGCTATTGCTGCAGCATCTGGCGGTGACGCTCGGCGCGTTGTCCATGACGCGGGTGCGGCTGCTCGGCCTCATGGAGTTGTTCCAAACGGCCCCCGTGAAGCCGGGCGAAGTGGCGATTGGTAACTACCTCTCCTATGGCGTGCTGTGCTCCGTGGCGGGCGGCCTATTAGTGCTGCTGTTGACGTTCGGCTTGGGTGTGCCGGTGTTCGGCTCGCTGTCCGTCTTCCTCGGGATGCTGGCGTTGCTTATCCTTTGCTCGCTCGGTATCGGTTTCATCATCTCAATGATCTCGTCCAGCGAGCAGCAGGCGGCCCAGATCGCGATGCTCGTTCTGATCGCCTCCGTATTTTTCAGCGGCTTCCTCGTCTCGCTGGACACGATCGTCTGGCCGGTGCGCGCCGTGTCCTACGCCCTGCCGGCGACCTATGCCATCCGGACGTTGCAGGACGTGATGCTGCGCGGCGTCCTCCGCACGCCAAGCGACGTCGCCGTTTTGGGCGTCTTCAGCGTGCTGTTTTTCGTGGCCACGCTGGTGCTCTTCCGGCGGGAATTCCGGGCGCGGTAGACGGCGGCGCTAAGTTGCCGCGGTGCGCATCCAGGCAGTACACTGCCGGAGCAGACGAGGCGGCGCCGGTTGGGCCGGCGGACGGTAACGGCAGACGGGCACATACGCAGCATGAGCATGATCGTGAGCGCCAAAGCGCGCGAAATTCTGGACTCCCGCGGCAATCCGACCGTGGAAGTAGACATCACCCTGGAAGATGGCACGCTTGGACGGGCGGCGGTCCCCTCCGGTGCCTCGACCGGCGCGCACGAGGCGGTAGAGTTGCGCGACGGGGACAAGGCGCGCTATCGCGGCGCGGGGGTGCTGCAGGCGGCACAAAACGTCAACGAGATCATCGGCCCAGCCCTGATCGACTTGCCGGCCGTAGACCAGCGTCGGATTGACCAGATGCTGATAGATCTGGACGGTACGGAAAACAAGGCCAGGTTGGGCGCCAACGCGATGCTCGGCACCTCGCTGGCCGTCGCGCGCGCCGCCGCCGGCTACGCCGGCTTGCCGCTGTACCGCTATCTTGGTGGCAGCAACGCCCACCTGCTCCCCGTACCGATGCTCAATATTCTCAACGGTGGCCGCCATACCGACTGGCAATCGACCGACCTGCAAGAGTTCATGGTGATGCCGGTCGGCGCAACCTCCTTCCGGGAGGGCTTGCGGATGAGCGTCGAAGTCTACGCCCACCTGAAGCGCGTCCTCGCCGCCCGCAAGCTCTCCACGTCCGTTGGCGACGAAGGGGGCTTCGCCCCGGCCCTCACCAGTAATGCCGAAGCGCTGGACATGATCATGGAAGCAATTCAGGCCGCCGGGTACCGGCCGGGCGAGGACGTCGCCTTAGCCATCGACGCCGCCGCATCCGAACTGCACGAGAAGGATGGACGCTACCGCCTCCGGCGGGAAGGACGGACCCTTAGCGCCTCCGAACTGATTAGCCTGTACGCCGACTGGTCGTCCCGTTTTCCAATCATCAGCCTGGAAGACGGGCTAGCGGAAGACGACTGGGCCGGCTGGGCGGAACTGCGCCGGGCGCTCGGCGACCGCCTGCAACTGGTCGGCGACGACCTGTTCGTCACCAACACCGAGCGCATCCGGCGCGGCCTCGCTGAGCATTCCGCCAACTCCGTCTTGATCAAGCTCAACCAGATCGGCACGTTGACCGAGACGATTGCGGCCATTGAGCTGGCCCAGGGCGCCGGCTGGACGGCGGTGGTGTCGCACCGGTCGGGCGAGACGGAAGACACGACGATCAGCGACCTCGTCGTCGCCCTGAACACGGGACAGATTAAGACCGGTGCACCCGCGCGGAGCGAACGGGTCGCCAAATACAACCAGTTGCTGCGGATCGAAGAGGAATTGGGCACCGCCGCCGGGTATGCCGGCGCAGGCGCTTTCAAGCACTTGCATGCCTGATCTGCTCGCGCTGGGTGAGTGCATGGTGGAGCTCTTCTCGGAGGAGCCGCTGGCCGACGCGCCATCGTTCGTCAAAACCTTCGGTGGCGATACCTGCAACGTCCTCGTGGCGGCCTCACGCCTCGGCACGAGCACCGGCTATATCACCCGCGTAGGCGATGACCCCTTCGGGCCATTCCTCCGGCAATCCTGGCAGGCGGAAGGTATCGACGTCAGCCAGGCGCGGCCCGTGGCCGGGTTCAACGGCCTCTATTTGATCTCGCTCCTCCCCGGCGGCGAGCGGGAGTTCGTCTACTACCGTCAGGGCAGCGCCGCCAGTACGTTGCAGCCGTCCGATCTGGACGTGCAAGCCATCGCGGCGGCGAAAATCCTCCACGTCAGTGGGATCAGTCAGGCCATTTCGCCCACCTGCCGGGCCGCAGTGCTGGCAGCCGCCGAAATGGCGCACCGGTATGGGGTGCGGGTCTCCTTTGATCCCAATCTGCGCCTCCGTCTGTGGTCCCTGGCGGAGGCGCAGGCCGCCCTGGCGGAGTTGCTGCCCCATGTCGACATCGCCTTGCCGTCCGCCCCGGAGGAGTCGGACGCGTTGATCGGCGAGCGCGAGCCGGAGCGCGTCGCTGCCTATTTCCTGGCGGCTGGCGCGGCAGTCGTCGCCGTCAAGTGCGGCGGTGAAGGTGTGCTGGTGGCGCAGGGGAACGACTTGACGCGGGTGGCAGCGCACGTGCCGGAGCAGGTGAGCGACACATCGGGCGCCGGGGACGTCTTCGATGGCGCTTTTCTGCACGGGCTGATCGCCGGTATGTCGCCTCAACGGGCCGCCCGGCTCGGTGTGGTGGCGGCCGGGCTGAAAGTGCGTGGTCGCGGCGCCATCGCCAGCCAGCCCCAGCGGGAAGAAATCCTCGTCCATCTTGAGGTCGACGATGCCTGAAGTGGTCACGTTGGGCGAGGCGATGCTGCGCTTGAGTCCGCCCGGCAACGCGCGTCTCGAACAGACTGGGCAACTCGACGTGATAGTGGGCGGCTCCGAACAAAGTGTCGCGGTGGGCCTCGCACGTCTCGGCCACCAGGCCGCCTTTGTCACAAAGGTGCCGAATAATCCGCTGGGGCAGTTGATCGTCAACCGCACCCGAGAGCAAGGCGTTGACGTGCGCTTCATTGCCTGGGGAACGGAACGGGCCGGGATCTACTTTTATGAACGGGCGCTGGCCCCCCGCCCGTCACAGGTGATTTACGACCGCGCCCGCTCCGCCGCCTGCGCTTTCCAGGCGAAAGATATCGACTGGTCCGCCGCTCTGGCGGACTGCCGCTTGTTCCATACCTCGGGCATCACGGCGGCGCTCTCCGCTTCCTGCCTGACGACCGTGGAGCATGTATTAGTGCGCGCGCGGAAGCTGGGCATCCCGACGAGCTTTGATCTCAACTACCGATCGCGGCTCTGGAGTGAAGCTGCGGCCGCCAAGGTCTATCGGCGGCTGCTCCCGCGCTGCCGGGTACTCTTTGCCAGCGCACCGGCGCTGGCGACCTTTTTCGGACTGATTGGGACGCCGGAAGCGGCGGCGCAGGCATGCCGCGCAGAATTTGGCTGCGACGTAGTGGTGCTCACGGATCGCAGCGAACAGGGGGGCCTCGGCGGCAGCATGCGGGCCCTCGCAGTGGGAGAACAGACCGTGGAAAGTCCTAGCCAGGATTTCGAAATCGTCGACCGCCTCGGAGCGGGCGATGCCTTCGCCGCCGGCTTTCTCGACGGCTACCTAGCAGGTGATCTCCAGCGTGCCGTCAATCAAGGCACGGCCATGGCTGCCTTCAAACATACGATTCCCGGCGAATTCTGCCTGATCGACCGCGCGGAACTCGATGCGTTCCTCACGCATGGAACGCGGCAGGTGGTGCGATGATGCCGAACGTGCCCAGCCCTATGTGGATAGAAACCACCGGCGTGACGGCCGTGGTGCGTCTGGACGACCTGAGTCGCGCCCGGCAGTTGGCGGACGCGTTGTTGGCGGGCGGTGTGCGCTGCATCGAATTTACGTTGACCAACCGCCTGGCGATGGCCGTGATCGAGCAGGTGCGGAATAGCCATGGTGACCGCATGCTGGTGGGAGCGGGGACGGTGCTGGACGCGGAAAGCGCGCGAACTGCCATCATCGCCGGGGCCCAATTTGTGGTGACGCCGACCCTCCGTCTCGACACGATCGCCATGTGTCGGCGCTACAGCACGCCAATCCTTTGCGGCGCTTTCAGCCCGACGGAAATTCTGACCGCCTGGGAAGCAGGAGCGGACTGGGTGAAACTGTTCCCGGCCAGCGCCGGCGGGCCACGCTACCTGCGGGAGATTGCCGGCCCGTTACCCCAGATCAAGTTGGTACCCACCGGTGGCGTGTCGCTGGAGAACGCCGGGGAATACATCAGCGCCGGCGCCGTAGCGGTGGCCGCCGGCAGTAATCTCGTCAAAGCCTCCCAGGTGGCGGCGGAAGCCTGGCCGGAAATAACGGCGGCCGCCAAGGGGTTCATCGAGGCGGTCGCGTCGGCGCGGCGATAACGCACCACTTTGCCATCCGGTCCGGTACTATCCATATGGGCATACCTGTGCCACGGATGGAGGTGGTTCAATGATCCGCTGCCCCGCGTGCGAACATGAGCAAGACGCGGACAACCGATTTTGCCCGTCGTGCGGCGCACGCCTGATGGAGTCCAACCTTGCCGGGGTGCGTCCGGGCGTCGTGGCCGGCACGGAGGGACGCTCCAGCATCCCACCGGAACCGGAACGCAGCGTGAGCCGGTCGCTGGGTCTGCCGTTTCTGGTACTCCTGGCCCTGGCGGTGCTCGTGCTCGGCGGCGTCGCTTTCGCGGGGACGCATCCGCCGGCGGCGGCGGCTGTTCCCTTGGGCACGGCAACGCCGACGAATGTGCCCACGGTGACGCCGACAACCGACCCCACGGTAACACCGACTCCCCTACCGACTGCCACGGCGACGCCTGACCCAACGGCCACGGCTACCCCGGTGCCCACGCCAACTGCAACGCCGGTGCCGACCGTCACGCCTGTTCCTTACCAGACCGAACAGTATCGCGTGCCGCCCCATAGTGACCAGATGGTGACCTATACGATCCAGCATCCGCCCGGTCGCCTGGAGGGGTACATGCTGATTCTCGGCGCGAATAACGACATTAGCTTTCGGCTGCGGGCACCGACCGGCGGCTACCTGATCCAGCAATCGCGTGTTTCCGGTCGCTACGCCTTCGATCTAGCGCTGCCGGACGCCGGCCCGTATACCATCTTCCTCGACAACAGCTTTTCCCTGATCACGTCCAAGGAAGTGACGATGTATTCGCGCGTCCTTGATGGTCAGGTGGGACCGTAAGCCGGAAGGCGCGACAAGTGCGGTTAGGGATCGCCTCCGGCTGTCGCGGATGTAAAATTGGTACCGCCAGCGGGATTCGAACCCGCGATCTACACCTTGAAAGGGTGGTATCCTGGGCCACTAGACGATGGCGGCGTGGGACAAATGCTACCCGTGGGCCGGAGTGAGTGTCAAGAGATGCACGCTTGGCAGCATGCGTTTGCCCTCGTGGCCGCCCGGCGACGGGGCGATGGCGCGCCGATGTTATATTCAGAGGAGTTGCAGTGAGATAAGGTGAGGAACGCCCGTGAACGATCTGGCGGCCTTTACCGGGCCCAACGCTGCGTATGTGCTCGATCTCTACGACCAGTACCTGCGCGATCCGGCGTCGGTCGACCAGGCGACGCGCGAGTTCTTTTCGACCTGGCAGTCGGGAGAGAGTGGGCAACCGGCCGTACTCTCGCCGTCCTCGAATGGCACCGTTCCGGCCTCAGCGTTATCGGCTGGTCCGACGGCGCCGGCCGGCGATGCCTCGGCGCGGGAAAAGATCGCGCCCGAGGAGGCCGTCCGGCTGGCCATGGGCGTGACGGCGCTGGCGCGGGCGATTCGCGATTACGGCCACCTGGCCGCCCATACTGATCCGCTCGGTAGCCCGCCACCAAGCGACCCCGATCTGGACCCTGGAGCGCACCATCTGCTCGAAGAGGAACTGACGACGCTGTCGCCGGACGTTGTCCAGAGCCGGGCCGCTCCCAACGCCACCAACGCGCTGGAGGTGATTCAGCGCCTGCGGGAACTGTACTGCGGCAGTACCGGCTACGATTTCACCCATGTCCAGAGCGCCGAAGAACGGGCCTGGTTGATGCTGGCCATCGAGACGGGACGCTTTCGCACTGCTATGCGGCCCGACGAACAGGTGGCGTTATTGGAGCGACTCACGGAAGTCGAAACCTTTGAGCGTTACCTGCAGGATACCCACCGCGGCATGACCCGCTTTTCCGTCGAGGGCGTCGATATGATGGTGCCGATGCTCGATGAGATTATCGGCTGCGCCGTCGACGCCGGGACGCATGACGTCCTGATGGGAATGGCGCATCGCGGCCGGCTGAACGTGCTGGCGCACGTCCTGGGGCGTCCCTACGCCGCAATTCTGGCCGAGTTCCAGGCGAGTCATCACGACGACGGACCCCTCTTTTCGGTGCGGCACCATAGCGGCTGGACTGGCGATGTGAAGTACCACGCCGGGGCGCGGCGCATCTACGGAGGCAATGACGTAGTGCAAATGTCCGTTCGTCTGGCGCCAAACCCGAGTCATCTCGAATTCGTCAACCCGGTGGTAGAAGGGCGGTCCCGCGCCGCTCAAGAATCGCGGGAGCAGCCGGGGGCGCCCAGCCAGGACGATCAGCGCGCCTTGGCAATTTTGATCCATGGCGATGCCGCTTTCCCCGGTGAGGGCATCGTGGCGGAGACACTGAACCTTTCCCGACTGCCCGGCTATCGTACCGGCGGCACTATTCACATTATCGCTAACAACCAGATCGGCTTCACGACGGAGCCGCAACAGGGGCGATCCACCCTGTACGCCAGCGACCTGGCCAAAGGCTTTGAGATTCCCATTGTCCATGTCAACGCCGACGACCCGATATCCTGCCTTGCAGCGGCGCGAATGGCCTATGCGTACCGCCTGGAGTTCCGCAAGGATATTCTGATCGATCTGGTCGGCTACCGGCGGCTAGGCCACAATGAAGGTGACGAACCATCGTTCACCCAGCCGAAGATGTATGCGCGGATCAACCGCCATCCCACAGTACGCCAGCGGTGGGCCGATCACCTGATCGCCGCCGGCATCGTCACGGCGGACGGCGCCCGGGCCATGATTGCCGCCCGGCGGAAGGAATTGGAGGCGGCGGCCTCGACGACCGAGCCGGTAGATGCGGGCGTGGACGAAACGGAAGTCGAGGAGCCGAAAGGTGACATTGTCACCGCCGTGCCGGCGCCACGTCTGCGCGAACTGAACAGCGCCCTCTTTACCCTGCCGGAGGGCTTCAGCACGCGCGTAGCCCGAATCCTGGAGCGTCGGCGGGACGCCTTGCAGACGGATGGACCGATTGACTGGGGCCACGCTGAACTCCTGGCGATGGCCTCCATCCTGGCCGATGGCACGCCCATCCGGCTCACCGGACAAGATACTGAGCGCGGCACCTTCGGTCAGCGCCACGCTGTCGTCCACGACGCGGTTACCGGCGCCCCCTATACGCCCCTACAGCGTTTGCCCCAGGCCCAGGCGAGTTTCTCCGTCTACAACAGTCCGCTCTCTGAATCGGCGGTGCTGGGTTTTGAATACGGCTATTCCATCCAGGCGCCGCGAGTGTTGGTGCTCTGGGAGGCGCAGTACGGCGACTTCATTAATGCCGCCCAGGTCATTGTCGATGAGTTCGTCACGTCCGGCTACGCCAAGTGGCGCCAGACGCCTTCGCTGGTCCTGCTGCTGCCGCACGGCTATGAAGGAGGTGGGCCCGACCATTCCAGCGCGCGCATCGAACGGTTCTTGCGTCAGTGCTCCAACTACAACATTCGGGTGGCGAATTGCACGACGGCCGCGCAGTACTTCCATCTGCTCCGCCGGCAGGCCGCGCTGTTGGAGCGCACGCCGCGCCCATTGGTCGTGTTTACACCGAAATCCTTGCTCCGCCACGCGCGGGCGGCGTCCAGTCTGAGCGACCTGGCCCGCGGCACGTTCCAGCCGGTGCTCGACGATGCCCAGACCCAGGCGCACCCCCAGGACGTCAGCCGGATCCTCCTCTGCAGCGGTAAGGTATTTGTGGATCTCGATACGTCACCGGCGCGCAACGGCAACCGTTCCGTCGCCATCGTCCGGTTGGAAGAACTTTACCCGGTACCCGAACAACGGTTGCGCGACGTCCTCGCTCGCTATAGTGCCTGTCAGGAGTTGCTCTGGGTGCAGGAGGAGCCAGCAAACATGGGGGCCTGGCCCTACCTGGCGCCGGCGATTCGGGCGATTGCCGGACCGGCGATCCGCGTTCGCTATGTCGGACGCTCCGACCGGGGTAGTCCGGCGGAAGGGTCGCCGGAGTTCCACCTGGCGGAACAGACCCGCCTGGTGGCGGAAGCGTTCAGCGACGTCCCGGCAAAGACGCAACGCGAGAGAGAGGTCGTCCATGCCCGTTGATATTCGGGTTCCCGGGCTCGGTGAATCGGTCGTCGAAGGGACCGTGCTGCGCTGGTACAAGCAGGTGGGCGATATCGTGAGCGTGGGCGATCCCCTGGTGGAGTTAGAGACGGACAAGCTCACGACCGACATTCCGGCAGATCGCCACGGTGTGATCCAGTCCATTGCGAAAGGCGAAGGCGTCACCGTCAGCATCGGCGATGTGCTGGGAACGCTGGAGGAGACGGCTCAAGACACCGCCGCGGCGGCGCTCTCGGCAGCGCCAGGCGCTGAAGCCGCCGCTCCGGCAGTAGACGGTCCCGCCGATGCGGCCGTCGCGCCGGTGACGCCAACCGACGCGGAAGCGGAACATGTCCGCGTGACGCCTTTGGCGCGCAAGCTGGCCGAGGAGCACGGTGTCAATCCGGCCCGCGTCGAAGGGTCAGGGCCGGTCGGTCGCGTCCGACGCAGCGATGTGGAACAGTATCTCACGGCCGCCCCGGCGGTTGCCGCGCCTCCGACCGGTAGTACGGTACCGGCGCAACCAGGACGCCCGACGAGCGCCTTCCCCGCCCTTGGCGTGGAGGAGGAGCGGGCGAACATGACCCGTCGCCGGCGCACGATTGCCCAGCGGCTCGTTGAGGCTCAGGCGACGGCAGCGATGCTCACCACCTTCAACGAGTGCGACCTGACGGCGATCATGGACCTGCGGAAGCGGCGCCGCGACAGCTTTAAGGAGCGGTACGGCGTCAGTCTGGGCTTTATGTCCTTCTTCACGCGCGCCGCGGTCGGCGGCTTGAAGGCCTTCCCTCGCCTCAACGCGGAGATTCGCGGCGAGGATCTGATTCTCAAGCGGCACTACGATATCGGAGTGGCCGTGGATACGGAGGAAGGGCTGGTCGTTCCCGTCGTGCGCAACGCCGACCGGCTCAGTTTCGTGGAAATCGAGCGCACCATCGGTGAACTTGCCAAGCGCGCGCGGGACGGCAAGCTCTCCGTTGCCGACTTGCAAGGGGGCACATTCACACTCACCAACGGCGGCGTCTTCGGTTCGCTCTTCTCGACACCGATCATCAATATGCCCCAGGCTGCCATCCTCGGGATGCATCGCATTCAGGAGCGACCGGTCGCCCTGAATGGGCAGGTGGCGATCCGCCCGATGATGTACCTCGCCCTGACGTATGATCACCGCATCGTCGATGGACGGGAGGCGGTGCAGTTCCTGGTCCGCATCAAAGAGCTCGTGGAGGATCCGGAGCTCTTGCTGACTGAGGCCTAACGTCCAACGCGGAGGCAACATTTCCATGGCGATGGCCCGTCCGACCAGGCGGTCAAAGGATGTGCTCACGGGCACCCGCGAGCGCGCTGCCTACAACGAGGCCGAACGCCAGTTCTCGCTGCTGCTGCAAGAGCGCTTGCAAGATGTGTTGCAAGGCAAGCGCGACCGCCTGGCACTATTGCGGCGCTATCCAAACGACCCCGACCGCCTGGGAATCATGGAGACGCCCGGAGCATTACAACGGCAGGACCTGCGACTGCCGACCGTCGAGGAAATGATCTGGGATACTATTAACTTCGTACGCCTAAAGGCGTCTGGCGGGCCAATTGCCCAGGAGACCGCCGGCGACGGCAGTATCGTGGAGTCGCGCACCTTCCCCACCAAATTCCCGCATATTGTCCTGGAGCGGAGCGATCGGTACGAGGGGGACGCTGTCGAGCCGCTGGAGACGACCTGGACCTTGCAGCGTCTGCAGAACCAACGTGCCCAGACCCAGATCAATCGCCTCCTGGACGCCGCCAATCTGCTGTTCGAGCTGGTGCGGGTGGTGCGGTAGGTGGGGCGTGCGACCCCGGCGCGCATCGACCGCCTCCGCTGGTGGCGCTACCGCATCCCCTTCCGAACGCCGTTCGCTACCGCGCACGGCGTCCTGGCGCAGCGCGAAGGCGTGCTGCTCGAACTGACCAACGCTGCCGGCATTCGTGGCCTGGGCGAGATCGCGCCGCTCCCCGGCTTTGGCGGGTCGCTGGACGAGGTGTGGCCGCAGCTGCCTGCCGCTGTCGAGTTCCTCGTCGACCAGTGGGTAGGAGATGACTGGCGCGGTCTCGCCGCAGATTCAGACCGTTGTTGGCCTGCAGCCTTACGCTGCGGTGTGGAGACAGCGCTCCTTGATATCGCCGCGCAGGTCGCCGGTTGTTCAATCGCTACACTCCTTGGGGTGCCAGCGAGGGAGAGCGTTCCGCTGAACGCGACCGTCGGAGTAGCAGGCATGGCGGCAGCGGCCTCGGCAGCGGCACGAGCGGTGGAAGCTGGGTTTGCCACTATCAAGCTCAAAGTCGGCATCGTGGAATCAAGCTCGGCAGAGGTAGAACGAATTGCCGCCGTGCGCCAGGCGATCGGCCCCGCCACGCGGCTACGCCTGGATGCCAACGAGGCGTGGACAGCGGAGATGGCGATCGGCATCATTCGGCGTTGCGAAGCGTACCGACTGGAATGGGTTGAGCAACCGGTGGCGGCGTCCGAC
This sequence comes from Chloroflexota bacterium, assembly GCA_051003235.1. GTDB lineage: Bacteria > Chloroflexota > UBA4733 > UBA4733 > UBA4733 > UBA4733. The sequence continues at coordinate 37,119 of JBPCLN010000334.1, forward strand.
CTGCTTGGCCTTGCGAAGGTGCGACGCGCCATCGGCACGCCGATCGCGGCGGACGAGAGTGTGACGAGCCCGGATGCCGTCTGTGCGTTGCTCGAAGCGGGGGCGGCGGACGTGCTCATTCTGAAGCCGATGGTGCTCGGCGGCCCGGCAGCGACGCTGCGAATGGTGGACCTGGCGAGCGCGGCCGGCGTGGACACCGTGGTGACATCGACGCTGGAGACCGGCGTCGGCCTGGCCGCCGCCGCCCACGCTGCAGCGGCGTTGCCGGCGCCCGGGCGCGCCTGTGGCCTGGCGACGGCGACGTTGTTGGATGACGACCTGCTGGTAGAGCCGTTGCGCATCGAGCAAGGAAGCCTGTTGCTGCCCGAGGGCGCCGGGCTGGGAGTACACGTTGACTGGGAACGGCTCCGGCGCTACACCGTTGCCTCCGGCGAACTGGTGATCTGATGATGGAGCAACGGTACGGCATCGCCTCGCAAAACGATCCTCATGCTTGGCCCTGTAGGGGCAGGCCCCCGTGCCTGTCCTGGTTCGGTTGCAGCCATTGTCCATCGTTCGCGCCGGAAGCAGGGCAGGCACGGGGGTCTGCCCGTCCGGGGACTGGTGGGGCGCAACACTTCACCCAACCCGCTTGTGGCTGAATCCACGATGGGGGCCTCCACCTTAACGCCGGAGTGGTTGCACCGCCGGGCCGAGCTGTCGCCGGGGCGTCTGGCACTTGTCAGCGGCGAAATCCGCTGGACCTTTGCCGAACTGGACCAGCGGGCCGACGACATGGCCCGCCGGCTGGCATCGGCAGGCGTGACCGCTGGCGACCGCGTGGCGACGCTCCTCCCCAATGGCGCGGTACCCGTTGTGGCGTTGCACGCTCTGGCCCGCCTCGGTGCCGTGCACGTCCCACTCAACCTGCGTCTGGCAGCGACTGAACTGGCCTGGCAAATGGAGCAGTGTAGCGTGTCGTTGTTGGTTCATCAGCCAGGTAATGCCAAGCAGGCGCGAGACGCTGCTGGTCTGCCAGGCATCGCGCTCGTCTCCGTCGGAACGGCGGACTGTGATGCTCTGGAGCTGATCACGGCGTCTCCGGCCGGCCTAGCGGTCTCGCAGCGGCGGGTCGATCTGGCGGCGGTGCAGAGCATCGTCTACACGTCCGGCACCACCGGGCGACCGAAGGGAGCGTTGCTGACCTTCGGCAACCACTGGTGGACTGCGCTCGGCTCCGCGCTCAACCTGGGCTTGCAGGCGGACGACCGGTTGCTGGCGTCGTTGCCGCTCTTTCACGTTGGCGGCATGGCGATCCTCTGGCGTTCCGTCATCTACGGCTGCACGGCCGTGGTGCAGGAGCGCTTCGACCCGGCGGCGATGAACGCTGCTATCGACAACGCCGGCATCACCATCGTCTCTGTCGTGGCGGCCATGTTGCAACAGTTGCTGGACCAGCGCGGCAGCAAGCCCTATCCACCCTCGCTGCGCTGCGTGCTGCTGGGCGGCGGTCCGGCGCCGCGCCCGCTGTTGGAGGCTTGCGCCGCGCGCCACATCCCGGTCGTGCAAACGTATGGCCTGACGGAGACGGGGTCGCAGGCGGTGACGCTGGCCCCGGAAGACGCGCTTCGCAAGCGCGGTTCGGCCGGCAAGCCGCTCTTTCACCTGGAGCTGCGCATCGACGCCGACGGTCAGGAAGCAGCCCCAGGGGAGACCGGTGAAATCTGGCTGCGAGGGCCTTCCGTCTCACCAGGCTACTTCGGCGACCATGGCGAGAGCCGCCACAGCGACGACTGGCTGCACACCGGCGACCTGGGCTGGGTGGATGCCGAAGGCTACCTCTTCGTCGAGGACCGGCGCGACGACCTGATCATCTCCGGTGGCGAGAACGTCTATCCTGCCGAAGTCGAAGCCGTGCTGCTGGCCCACCCGGCTGTCGCTGAAGCGGGTGTGACGGGCAGGACCGACCAACGGTGGGGGCAGGTGCCGGTGGCTGCTGTCGTGTTTCGTTCGGGAGTGACGGCTAGCGAGACGGAAGTCCTGGCATTTTGCGCCGAGCGACTCGCTCGCTACAAAGTCCCCACCAGCGTGACGGTTCGCTCGGCATTGCCGCGCACCGCCTCCGGCAAGCTGCAGCGGCGGTTGCTGACCTGAGCATGACAGTGTTGCTGGGGCATCCCCGCTGCCCCAGCAACTCGGGCAAACAGGGTGGCGGGCGATACAATCTCAATAATGCAGAGGCTCGCATGCCGTTCAGAGCAAAGGGGAGACTATGCCATGCCGGCTCGTACCGTGACGCTTCACTTGCCTGGTGAGGTATACGAGCGTTTGCAGGAGCAGGCTGATCAGGCCCGGCGGCCACTTGAAGCTGAACTCCTCGACGTCATCCTTTCGGCGCTGCAACAGCAGGATGAGATGCCGGAGGTATTGGCCACGACGTTAGATCAACTCCGAGCGCTCGACAATCAGACACTCGTGGAAATGGCACGGAGCCATCTGAGCACAGAGGAATCGGCGCAACTGGAAGCCCTCAATCTCAAGCAGCAGCCAAATGGCCTTGGTACCCAGGAAAAACAATGGCGCGACGATCTGTTGCGGCAATACGAGCGCACCCTGCTCATCCGCGCCGAAGCGGCCGGCTTGCTCCAGGAGCGCGGGGTCGAGGTGGCGATACTCGTGCAGCGGTGACCGGAGCCTACGTTCCCGCCGCCCTTCGTCAACGAATAGCGGCGCGCGCACGGTATCGGTGTGGTTACTGCCAAACGGCTGAAGCCGTCGTGGGCATGCCGATGGATTAGACTCGACGCACGACGTAGGCGCACTGTAGCTCACCCCGTACGGCTGCGCGGAGCCATTGGGGCGCCTCCGGCCAGTCGTTCACCGGCAGCCAGCGTAGCTCAGTGACGCGGCCGCTGCCAGGATCCTCCGGTTGATCAGAGGGCACAATTGGCTCATCATCGGACGCTAGCTGTGCGCTGAACACCAGATGCACGCTTCGGACGCCGGTCTCCGTCTCCAGGAACTCCATGACCTCCAGCACGGGTCCCAGGATCACGGCACAGCCGATCTCCTCTCGCGCCTCGCGGGCAGCACCCTCCGCGAAGCTCTCGCCGGGCAGCAGGCCACCACCTGGCAGCCACCATCGTGCGACGCTGGGACTTCGCGGTGTCGCCGCATACACGGTATGCTTCTGCAGAACGCAGCCATGGCGCAGCACAGCGAGATAGGCTCGGTCACTCATTTGGTCCTCCAGCTAACCAGAGCCTGCGTCACCGTGTGGCACGCTGCGGCGATAGCCACGGACGACGACAGTTGTTCTTCCCCCGATACGTCGTTTGGGCAGGCTCTGTTCCGGTGTGTCCACCGACAGTGGTTCCTCAGGCTGGTACTCAAACGCTTAGTACACGTCCACAGAACAGCGGTACGGAAGTCAAGCGGCCTCCAAGCGATCTGGGGCGTCGTCGGCGGGGCAGGAGGCCATGACTTTGGCGACGGACTTGGTGGACCAGTTGAAGGGATGA
>JBPCLN010000335.1:0-24550 GCA_051003235.1 Chloroflexota bacterium
TTTCGTGCCGGTACGAGGTGTAGGCCAGGCGCTCGTAGAGCGCACGCGCCCTTGGGTTGTCGTCTTCCACACTGAGCATCGCCCAGGGCAGTCCCCGTCGCCGGATGCGCTGCTCGACTTCCACCGCGTCCATCGTGCCCGCGTCCCTCACGCTTACTCCGTTTTTCGCTCGGCGCGCTGGCGCTCGTACTGGTTCACCACTGCCACTTGTTCCGGCGTCTCGACGGAGCCGGGTCGTGCGGCGCGGACCCGGGCGATCGCTGCTGCGGCGGGTAGGCCCCGAGCGACCAGGGCGCCGGCGAGGATGGTCCCCGTCCGCCCCAGACCGGCGCCGCAGTGGACGGCGGTGGGCCGGCCGCCGGCCCGGCAGCGCTCAATGGCGGCTACTGCCCGTATGAGCTGATCAAGCGTCGGGGCCGTGAAGTCCGGCACGGGGATGTGCTCGGCGACGATCCCGTATTCGGTCAAGGACGCCACGGGAAGGGGCTGCTCCGTCAGACTCACCACCGCGCGCACGCCCAGTTGCGGCAATAACGCCAGGGCATCGTTCGTTCGGGGAAGGGACATGCCGGCCAGTTCGTTGTCGATGAGCCAACTGAAGTTCGGCAAGATAAGGTTCCGCCGTTCCTCGTCTGTCAGGTCGTACCCCTGCAAGGCGGCGAGCGGTTGGCGGTGAAACAGATCCCGGAAGGCAGCATCTTGCGAGAGCCGTTCGGTTACTTGCTGGAATGCTTCCTTAGCCATAGTCAATCCTCCCAATGGCGTAGGCAATGCTGCACCGTCACCTCAGTCTGCGGGTGGCCATTGCCGCTCACGGTGGAGCACGCCCCACACCTCGATGACCTGCTCCGCCTCGGCAATATGGTAGACGATGCGATAGGGGTAGCGGGTGACGATGCGCTCCCGCGTCTCCGGAACGTCCCCCGGTCGCCCCATCCGGGGGAATAGCGTCAGCCCATTGATGGCCTTCAGGATCGTACCGATGACGCGGTCGGCGGCCGCGAACCTTCCCGCATAGTATGTGTAGATGGCGGCGAAGTCTTCCTCCGCCGCCTCGGTGAGCGCGATCCTCACAGGTCCGGCGCGTCCATGCCCTCGTCGGTGGCCAGATCGAAGTCGGCCGGCAGCATCCCGCGCTGCTTGAACCGGGCGACCACATCCTCAATCAAGGAGAGACGACCGGAGCGAGCTTGGTCGCGTCCTTCCAGGATCCTGGCGATCTCTTGGACTCGGCGCTGGCCTTCGATGCGGAGTACTTCCACCATCAGGTCATTTTTCGCCCGACCGGTCGCCTGGGCGATGGTTTCGTACATCTCTCGGACCTCTTGCGGCATCCTAATGCTCGTTGTTACCCCTGTAGCCATAGGCCTCACCTTCACCCCCCCCCTGTACCACTAACTGTGTTATAGTCTATGTTCAAAACGACGAGGCCGTCAATGATCTGACTGCGTATTCGTCATCCAAGCGCCCAGCGCATCCTATGGCGTCAGGCGCTGGAGGTCGCGGGGGAAGAGCGTCGTTTCGCGGACGTTGGGAACGTTGACCAGGCGGGCGATCCAGCGTTCCAGGCCGATCGCAAAGCCGCCGTGGGGCGGCATGCCGTGCCGAAACGCCTCCAGGTACCAGGCTAGCGGCTCGGCATCCTGGCCGCGCGCGCGGAGGGCGACCAGGTAGTCCTGATAGACGTGGAGGCGCTGGCCGCCCGTCGTTACTTCCAGGCCCCGAAAGAGCAGATCGAAGCTGTTGGAATACTGCGGTCGCTGCGGGTCGGGATGGGTGTAGAAAGGGCGCTTCGCCAGAGGATAGCCGGTCACGAGCAGGAAGTCGGAGCCGTATTCACGTTGCGCCCATTCGCCGAGCCAGCGTTCGTGGGTCGGCGCCAGGTCCGGTTCGGCGCGGACATCCTCGCCCGTTGCCCGCGACACGAGATCCAGCGCGTCGGCAAAGTGCAGGACTGGAATCGTCGCCGGGACCACAGGCAGGTCGATCTTCAGGAGCCGGAGGGCATCGCCGGCCTCCTTGGCTAGCGTGGCCAGCATTCCTCGCATGGTTTGCGACAGCACTGCCATGACCGTGGTGTGGTCGGCGATGAAGCCGAGCTCGGCATCCAGCGAGACGTACTCGTTGATATGGCGCGGCGTGTCGTGCGGCTCGGCGCGGAAGACGGGCCCCACTTCAAAGACGCGCTCAAAGACGCCGACCATGATCTGCTTGTAGAACTGGGGACTCTGCGCCAGGTAGGCTCGCCGGTCGAAATAATCGACGGAGAAGACGTTTGCGCCGCCTTCCGTCGCCTGGCCGACGATCTTGGGCGTCTGGATTTCTACGAAGTGCGATTCCCGCAGCGTCGCGCGAAAGCCGTGCGTCGCGGCCGCCGAGAGCCGGAAAATGGCGCGCTGCCGCGGATGGCGCAGGGCGACGGCGGCATGGTCGAGGACCGTCGGCAGTTGCGCCTTAATGGTTGGGCGGAAGAGGTCGAAAGGCAGGGCCGCCTGGCCTGGCGAGAGGATCTGCACCACCGGTGCGTGGATTTCCACCCCACCGGGCGCTTGCGCTTCAGCGACGACCAACCCTTCCACCATCAGCACCGATTCCAGGTGCAATGCGGCAAGTTGCTCTAATGCGGCTTCGTCGTCTACTACGATCTGCGCCGTTCCCTGGCCGTCGCGCAGGATGAGAAAGCCAATGTTGCTCAAGCGGCGCAGGCGGTGCAGCCAGCCGGCCATCCGGACGCGCTCGCCGATATGCTCCTGAAGCTGGAGCGTCCAAATTCTCTCCGCCATGGGTGACACCCTTCCCACGAAAGCACAGTCCCCTCGCCGTGCAGACGAGGGGACCATCGTGGTGCCACCGCACTTCATCGCCACGTTGGGAGACGCGGCAACCTTGAAGCCCGCTAACGAGGGCCAGCCGACGGAGCTTACCGGGCCAAAGCCGTTCGGCTCCGCGCTCCGGAGGGTCTTCGCAGAAACCGGATGCCACCATCCCAGCAACGGCAGCTCTCTGGGACCCGGCGACTCCTGCTACTGGTCTCCATCAACGCTTCTCTGCCCAGTATACGACGTTTGCGGTGGGTTCAGGTAAGGAGCGGGGGCGTGGTGTGCATGGACAACATGCATGGATGCTGGGCATGCTCCAGCGAATCGGACGGACTGTGACACCGATTAATAACTGCTGCCAATGGCGATCGGCATCAGAGGACCGCACCAATCCGGAAAACCCCGGCACGGGGCCCCTGGAAATATGAGTATTCACCTTTCGCTTATCAAGCTATGCGGCCCAGCGTTTCAACGTGCTCCATAGAGTATTGCGCCGCCCGCTCGTCTGCCGAGCAGTGGGTGCAAGCGCACACAGCCACGCAGTAGCCCGTTCGCCACCGGTGGTAATTGCGCCGTCAGACTCCGCGTCGGCCGGTAAAGAGGTTGTAGATGGCGATGATGATGGCAATGACTAGCACGATGTAGATCAGGCCGCCGGCGATGTGGGCGACCAACCCGATCAGCCAGAGGATCACGAGGATCACGACGATAGCCCAGAGGATACCGACCATGGGGATGCCTGCTTTCTTTACACTGCGACGCCTGGGAGAATGGTAGCAGGAAACACCGGGCGTAGCAGGTACACTCAGCCGGTACTGCTGACGGGGGAGTTGCTGTGACCGTGCCCGCTGATGACACCCTGCCGCGCGTCACCTTCTCGTCCAGCGATGAACCGTTGCGGCGGGACGTCAACATGCTGGGCCAGATGTTGGGGCGCGTGCTCCGCGAGCAAGGCGGCCCCGGCGTCTACGACACCGTCGAACGCATCCGGGAAACCTGCAAGCGCCTGCGTGCCGACTACCAGGAAGCACTAGACAGTGCCTTGCAGCGGGAACTGGAGCAACTCACCCTGCCCATGACGGTGCAGGTGGCGCGCGCCTTTGCCCTCTACTTCCAACTCGTCAATATCGCCGAGCAGTATCACCGCGTCCGCCGCCGGCGGGCCCATCGCATGCAGGCCGGCGAGCCACCCCAGGAAGGCTCAATCGAAGACCTGGTGCAGCGGCTGGCCCGGCAGCACGTGCCGGCGGAGCAGATCGCCGAGCGCTTGCAACGCCTGCATGTGCTCCTCGTGTTGACGGCGCACCCCACGGAGGCGATGCGCTTGACGGTGCTCCGGAAGCAACAACTGGTCTCCGACTTCCTGGCCGACCTGGACAGCCGGCTGCTCACCGTCCCCGAACGCGGCGAGTTGACGGATGCTCTCAACGATCAGGTGCTGCTGCTGTGGAGCACCAACGACGTGCGCGAGCGACGGCCGGAAGTGGCGGACGAGGTACACACCGCCCTCTTCTATTTCGACCACATCTTTTTCGACGCCATCCCACGCCTCCATGCAGAACTGGAGCGCTGTTTGCGCGAACAGTACCCCGGTCAGCATATTCCCGTGCCGATGCTCGTGCGCTTTGGCTCCTGGGTCGGCAGCGACCGCGACGGCAACCCGAATGTCACGGCTGACCTGAGCCGCGCTACATTTCTCCAACAGCGCGCTTTGACCTTGCAGCGGTATCGTAGCCATGTCTACGCCCTCGCCGAACTCTGTAGCCAGTCCGACCGCTTCGTCCAGGTTCCTCGCCGCTTCCGCAACTCCATTGCCGCCGATGCCGCCGAATTGCCGGCCGTGACAGGTGACATCATGGACCGCAATCTGGGCGAGCCTTTCCGCCAGAAACTGTTCTTCATCTGGGAGCGGCTGGGCCGCACACTGGACGCCAACGTCGAACTGTCTACGAAGGGCGCGCTAGGCGATGGTGGATACGGCAGCGTGGAAGAATTCGAGCGCGATCTGCAGGAGGTAGATCAGGCGTTGCGCCTGGCCGGTCAGAGCCGCCTGGCCGATGGGCCGTTCGCCCGGCTGTTGCGTCAGGTCGATTGCTTCGGCTTTCACCTGGCCAAACTGGATTTCCGGCAGCACAGTCAACGCCATACCGCGGCCCTGGACGTGCTGCTGGCAGGCGTCACCGGCCACCACCCATACAGCGCTCTGCCGGAGGAAGAAAAGCAGACCTTGCTGGCACGGTTGATCTCCGAGCCGATCAGCACCCCACCCCTCCCAGCGGAGGTCGACCCAGAGGTGCATGAAGTCTTCGCCGCCTTCGACGTGCTGGCTCAGGCGATTGACGCCTTCGGTCCGGCGGCGGCCGACACCTATATCGTCAGCATGACCCATCAGGTCTCCGACTTGCTGGCGGTGTTGCTCTTTGCCGCCCGCGCCGGGCTTTGTTCCCTGGACGGCGAGACACCGGCCAGTCGCCTCAACGTCGTTCCGCTCTTCGAGACGATCGACGACCTGCACGCCGCCGCCGACGTCATGGACCAGGCATTTCGTAACCCCTGCTACGCGGCTAACCTCCGCGCCCTTGGCAACCGGCAAGAGATCATGCTTGGCTACTCCGACAGTAATAAGGACGGCGGCATCATCACAGCCACCTGGGAACTCTATCGTGTACAGCAGCGTCTGACGGACACGGCACGGCAGCACGGCATTCGCCTCTGCTTCTTCCATGGGCGCGGGGCAACCGTGGGGCGCGGCGGTGGGCCGACGAACCAGGCGATTTTAGCGCAGCCACCCGGCACGGTAGACGGGGAGATCAAGCTCACCGAGCAGGGCGAGGCGGTCTCCTTCAAGTACGCCTTGCCCGAGATCGCCCAGCGCAATTTGGAGTTGGTGGTGACGGCCGTCTACGAGGCCGGCGGTCCTCAGCAGCCGGCCCTCAGTGGGCAGCAGCGCGAGTGGGAGCAGCTGGTGGCCGGCTTGTCTACTACGTCCTTCCAGCGCTATCGCCGTCTGGTGGCCGACGACCCGGAGTTCCTCGACTACTTCAGCGCCGCTACACCGATTGATGAACTGAGCGCGCTTAACATCGGCTCCCGTCCGGCGCGCCGCAGCGCCGGCAAGGGGTTGGACGATTTGCGCGCCATCCCCTGGGTCTTTGCTTGGATGCAGAACCGCCACGTCCTGCCCAGTTGGTACGCCGTTGGCAGCACCCTTGGCGACGCTATTGCCACCGAGCCGGCGCACCTGGCCACCTTACAGGCGATGTACCGGCGCTGGCCCTTTTTCAAATCGCTGCTCGACAACCTCCAGATGACGCTCGCCAAAGCCGACATGCGCATCGCCGCCGCCTATGCTCGCCTCGTCCCCGATCAGGCACTGGGCGAGCGCTACCTCCGCCTGATTCAGGAGGAATACGCTCGCACGCGCGCGGTGGTGCTCGAGATCACCGAGCAGCAGGATTTGCTCGACAACCATCGCGTACTCCAACGTTCGATCCAGTTGCGCAACCCGTATGTCGATCCTTTGAGCTATATGCAGGTGCAACTGCTCAAAGAGTCCCGCGCCGGTGTCCTCAGTGACAACGCCCGCCGCCAAATTACGGAGGCGGTGCTGATCACGATCAACGGCATCGCCGCAGGGCTGCGGAATACGGGGTGAGTGCCGCCGAAATATCGTGCCGTAGCCCAGTCGCTCATGCCGTTGCGCCTTCGTCGCCGAGATTGCTTGCTTGTATGGTAGTCTGAACGTCGCCTCCCCATTGTCGTGATGGATCTGAAAGGATGTCTGGTCATGCTTCAGTCCCGACCTGAGACCTCTGCTCCTCAATCCAGGAGTCGCTCAACCCGACGCGCCTTCATCGGTGCCGGCGCCCGGCTACTCGGGACAACCGGCATACTCACGCTGCTTGCGGCGTGCGGCCAGGCTGCCACGACCAGCGCGTCTACGACGGCGGCCAGCAGCACCACCTCGCCGGCAACCAGCGCCGCCACCTCTTCGAGCGCTGTGGTTGCCAGCTCATCCGTGGTACCGACCACTACCGCAAGTAGCGCCACGACAACTGCCACCGCCACGAGCGCCGTACCCACTACGACAACTGCGTCGAGCACTGCACCGGTAACAACATCAACAGCAAGTACCGCACCGGCGACGACATCAACTGCCTCCAGCGCCGCTGCCGCGGCGCCCGGTAATGCGAAGATCACCCTGGATTTCTGGAATCCGGCCAGTGACACGAACGGGAAGGCCATTATTGCCGACCTGGTCAGCCAGTGGAACCAACAAAATGCCGCCCTACCGGTCAAGGATACGGTGGTCGACAACAATGATAGCTACGTCAAGTACACAACTGCGCTGGCCGGCGGTACGCCACCGGACGCGATCATGACGTACGACTACGACCCGCTTCCCGGCTGGGCCTACGGCGGCGCGCTGCTGCCCCTCGATGCCTATGCCGCCGAGATGAAGATCAACCAGAGTGACTACTTTCCGATCGTCTGGCCCATGATGTCCTTTAATGGGCATATCTGGGGTTTCCTGCAGGAGTTTGATTCCGAACTCTACGGTTGGAACAAGGATCTCTTCGCGAAGAACGGTCTCTCGAGCACACCGCCGAAGACCATCGCCGAATTAGACGACCTCAACGCGAAGCTGACGCAGCACGACAGTTCCGGCGCCATCACGCAGCTCGGTATCGCTCCCGGTTACGGCGGCGTGCGCGGCGGCGGCGACGGCACCTGGGTTGCCGTGTTTGGCGGCATGTACTACGACACGCTACAGCAACAGTTCACCATCACCCGACCCGAGAATGCCGCGGCGCTAGACTGGATGGCGGGCTGGTGGAAGAAGCTGGGCGGTCGTGGCGTCCTTGATGCCTACAATAAGGCGGTGAACGGTCAGGGGGGCCTGGCAAACGGCAAGCAGGGCATGGGAATCGTCACGTCGCACCTGCCGAATGACTGGAAGACCCAATATCCCAGTTTGAACATGGAAACCGCCCTGACGCCGACTAATCCTGGCGTGTTCTATGGCACGGGCTCAGCCGGGGGCGGCAACCTGTTCTGCGTGGCGAAGGGTGTACCCCACCCGAAGGAGAGCGTCACCTTCATCAAGTTTATGGGCGACCCTGCGGCGGTGACCGCCTGGGATGTGCGCGAGAACAATATGCCGCCCGTCAAGTCGGTTGCTTTGAGCAGTGACTTTGCCAAGCAGGTACCAGGCATGCACGCCTTCCTGGAAATGTTGCAACTCAGTGCGACCCAGAACCACATGACCGGACCGATCGTCCATCCGGTGATTGACGAGTTCAACACGATGAAGGGCAAGACGGTCAACGACATCCTAGATGGGAAGGTCTCGGGCCAGCAGGGTCTCCAGCAGCTCGACGCCCTGACCAAAGCTGCCATGAGCAAGTACCCGAGCAAGACGTAAACGCCATTGCTAGCTTGCCATGAGCACGCCTCCGGAGCCGTGGAACGGCGGTCATCAACGCAATAGCCTCCTCCACTGTCGCTTCACCTCAGGCAAATAGGTTGGCGATCGGGTAGAGAAAGCCTGGCACTACTTCCTCCCCGTCGAGGGTGTCGTTCATCGTGAGCGCCGTTGGGGCAGTATCGCCGGGATGCCACACATCAACCCGTTGATAGCGCGGCCAGACCACCCAGACCAGGCGCGTGCCGAACTGCAGATAGCGGCGGGCCTTCTCGGCCAGTCCCGGCCGATATTGGTGTTCGGCCGCCACTTCCACGGCGAGGTCCGGGGCGAGGAGCAGCGCCTTGCGGTACTCGGGGGAGTGACGCGGCGGTAGGCGATCGGCGCGCACAAAACCGAGGTCGGGCGCCAGTTCCGTCGTGCGCGGGTGCGCGGGATCGACGCGGTAGCCGCCTTGCTCGCCGGTCATACCCCCTAATTCGTGATCCTCAATGTACACACTGAGCCGTCCCCCCAGGCGAAGGCTGATGTGGGAGGCTTCGTACCCGCTCATTGGCAGGCGGAATAAGACCCCTTCCACCAGCTCATAGACCCAACCCTCGTCATCGGGTAACGACTCCAGATCGTCCACGGTCATGGGAGGGGCGTCGGGCACGACCTCCGCCCACGGCGCCAGGGAATTCCGCGGTGATGTTTGTGTTGAAGCGCTCATCGGTCCCTAGTCCTCCTCCTGTGCCGTCCGTCGAGCCGGGCAGTAGGAAAGCAAAGAATCATCTGGGCAGAACTCGGCCCGACCATCGCTCTAGCATACTACGCGACCGCCGCTTGCCCTGCGGCGCATTTTCGGGCATCATAGAACCACTGTGTACGATCCAACCAACCCGCTCATCGTCCAGAGCGACAAAACCGTCCTCCTGGAGGTCAATAATCCGCGCTACGAAGTGGCGCGGGATGCGCTCGCGCGTTTTGCGGTACTGGAGAAGAGCCCGGAGCATATCCATACCTATCGCATCACGCCCCTGTCGCTGTGGAATGCGGCGGCCGCCGGCATGGATGCTCCGGCCATCGTCGACGCGCTGGAGAAGTACGGCAAGTACGACCTGGCCGGCAACGTGCGGGCGGACATCGCCGACTACGTCTCCCGCTACGGGCGGGTGAAGCTGATCAAAGTCGATGACGAGCTGCGTCTGGTCTCCGATGACGCGTCATTGCTCACGGAAATCGTCCACCATAAGCGCCTCGCGCCGTTGGTCAAGGGACGCTATCTCGACGGTAGCCTGATTGTCGATCCGGCTCAGCGCGGGCCGGTCAAGCAGGCGCTTATCCAGTTCGGCTTTCCCGCGGAGGATCTGGCCGGCTACGTCAGCGGAGCGGCGCTGGAAATTCAGTTACGCGAGCAGGGTTTCTACACCGACACACCGTTCGCTTTGCGTCACTATCAGCAGGAGGCCGCGGACATTTTCTACGCCGCCGGTTCGGCGCGCGGCGGCAGTGGCGTGATCGTGCTGCCCTGCGGCGCCGGCAAGACCATGGTCGGCCTGGGAATCATGGCGGAATTGCAGTGCCACACGCTTATTCTGACACCATCGATCGTCGCGGCACGCCAGTGGATGCGGGAGATTGTCGACAAGACCGGCGTGCCGGAGGACCAGATCGGCGAGTACAGTGGCGAGCGTAAAGAGATCAGGCCGATTACCGTCACGACCTATCAGGTCCTCACCTACCGGCCCAATCGCAAGGCGGAATTTCCCCATTTCGCGTTATTCAACGAGCACGACTGGGGCTTAATCATCTACGACGAGGTGCATCTACTACCGGCGCCGGTTTTTCGGGTCACCGCCGATATCCAGGCCCGACGTCGCCTTGGCTTGACCGCCACGCTCGTGCGCGAGGATGGCCACGAAACCGACGTCTTTTCCCTGATCGGCCCGAAGAAGTACGACGTGCCCTGGAAAGACCTGGAGCAGCAGGGTTGGATCGCCACTGCCGAGTGCCACGAGCTGCGGCTGCGCCTGGTGGAGGAGCGGCGGCTGGAATATGCCATCGCCGAGGAGCGCGAAAAGTACCGCATCGCCGCTGAGAACCCGGCGAAGCTACCGGCGATCGATGAGCTGGTTGCCAAGCATCGTGACGATCAAGTGCTGGTGATCGGTCAGTATCTCGACCAGTTGGACGAGGTGGCGGAGCGCTTGCAGGCGCCGTTGATCAGCGGCAAGACGCCGACTTTGGACCGAGAGAAGCTCTACGACGCCTTCCGCACCGGTGACATTCGCTTACTCGTCGTCTCTAAGGTCGCCAATTTCGCCATCGACTTGCCGGACGCTAACGTCGCCATCCAGATCTCCGGCACCTTTGGTTCGCGCCAGGAGGAGGCGCAGCGGCTGGGCCGCATCCTCCGCCCGAAGGCGGATGGCCTGCTTGCGCATTTCTACTCGCTGGTGACGCGTGACACGCGCGATCAGGAGTTCGCCGCCAACCGCCAGATGTTTCTCACCGAACAAGGCTACCGCTACGAGATTCTGTACGAGGACGAGCTGGCGGCCTATCAGCCGGTTCGGCGTGCGACTGCTGCGACGCCGGGAGAACCGGTAGGTGGTGATGAGCAACAGGAGGCGCAGCACGCCAACGTGTTGCAATTCCCCAGGCGCCGCGTGGCCGGCTAGTGGCTTCCCGGCTTTTCTCCCTGCCCTTTGAAGAGGCGGATGTCCGCCGGCTCGGTGGCGATGCCGCCTTTGCGCGCGCCGATGCCTGGCAGCGCGAGGGTCACGTTCAGCAGCCGGTGGCCTCCATGGGCGCCTTGAACGCCGAAGTAAAGGGTACCTGGCAACGACTCGACGTCGCCCAGGTGACGGCGGCAGGGGACAAACTAACGTCGCAGTGCTCGTGCGAACAGGGAACCCTCTGTGTCCACGCAGCGACACTCCTCCTCCACTGGTTGCGCCGGCCAGAAGCATTCCTGCAAGGCAATCTCCCCGCCGCGCCACAACGGCCGGCCCTGGACATGGTGGATTTAGGCGGCGAGGAGGACGACGAAGCCGCCGAAACGGCCGTCAAGTCACCCGCCGACGATCTCGCCAGCCTGCTGGACCTGTTCAGCATGACCGAACTGCGCGATGTCGCCCGCCGGCGGAATGTTCGACCCACCGCCCGCACGAAGGTCGACCTTGTCCGCCAGTTGGCGGAGGCGCTTTCCCCGGCAGGGAGCGTCGACGCCGCCCTGGCCCAACTCAGTCGGGACGAGTTGCTGGTGTTGCAGATTATTGACCTGCTCGGTCCCGACCTGACAACGTCAGCCGACGTCAGCGCCGCGTTTCGGGCGCTGGGCGGCTCGGCGCCAATCGTACCCGTGGCGGGTCTCCTCGACCTGGCGCTTATCGGCGTGGTGGAATATCCCGGCATGCCAGCCACCACCTTCGCCGTGCCGATGGCGGTGACGCAACGCCTCGGCTCCTTCACCGCGCCGACAAGGCCCGTGGTGTCTGCCACGGGTGAATCCACCGCGGCAAAGGGACTGGATCTATTGCAAGCCCTACACGTCTTGGTGCACGAGGCCCAGAGCCGCCCCCTCCCGCCCCGTTCTCCAGCTCCTCGTTCGGCGGCTGATCCGCGCATCGTGCCGCCCTTCTGGTCGATCGTGTCGCCGCCGGGAGTTGAGCCGGCCGCGGCGACCTACCGCTCGTATCAACACGCGCGACTCACTCCGATTACCCCCATGTTGGTCCCCGACGAGCGCGAAGATCTGGCCCACCAGATGGGACGTTCCCCCGCCTTTGTCACGCTGGCGCTGCACGTCGCCCTGACGTTGGAAATCATCGATACGACCGACCGGCTAACGGCGGCGCCGGCGCGTTTGCAGGCGCTCTGCGAGCTGTCGCCCGCCGTGCGCCAACAGGTGTATATGGCGACGCTCACCGCGCCACAGTACCTGGGCGAGCTACGGCGCCTCGTCGGCGAGGACAGTGCGTTGGAAATGCATTGCCGGCTCGGCTACTTCGGGCAGACGTCACCATTACTGGATCAGGCAGCCCAGTTGCGTCACCTCCTTCTGCGCACCGTGAGCAAGCTGCCACCTAACGTCTGGTTCGACTACGCCGGCTTTCGAGAATTGCTGCGAATCTGGGCGCCCTTCCAGGCAGCGCCCCTCTCGTTCAGCCAGGTTGGTGGGGGCACCCACCCTCTCTGGTGGATCTCCGACCATGCCCAGCCGGAGCAACCGCTCGATTTGACCACGCCGTCCGGTTGGCAGCAGCTCTACGGCCAGTTCGTTGACGAGGTCTTCTCCGGCGTCATGGTCTGGATCGGCCTGATCGAACTGGAAATCGGTCCGGACGGTCCTCGCGCCTTCCGCGTGCGGTCGGTGGAGGGCGAGGGGGACCTTGGCGCTGGACCGATTCAATTGGCCGACGATCTCACCATCCAGATTCCGGCCGGGTTGTCCGATGCTCGCGTTTACACCATTTTGGCGCTGGGTGGAGAATTGACCCAGGTGGCGCCGGAGGGCCTGCGTTACCGCTTAACGCCCGAGCGAGTGCGAATACTGTTCGACACCGGCGTGGGCGGCCCGTTGCTCATGCAATCCCTGAAGGACTGGGCGGGCCAAGCGTTACCACGATCCATGCGCACGGCGATCAACCGTTGGTGGGCGAGCTATGGGCGGGTGCGCCTGTACGACGAGCTCACCCTGATCGAACTGGCCGATGACTACCTGCTGCCGGAGTTGTTGCGCAGCACGTCACTGGCTTCCGTAATCATCCATACCTTCTCGCCCCGACTCATCGCCGTGGAGGCGCAGGCGGTCGAGAGCATCATTACCGAGCTCTCCCGCGCCGGCCATCCGCCCAGCATTGCCGAGGGCCGCTAAGGATGGACATTAGAGCAGAAGCGGTCATCCGCTCCTATGCCCACTCCTCGCGCCAGCAGATGGGACGCGCGCGTGGCCTGGAGTATAAGAACAAAGGCGCCGAGGCGCTGGTGACGATGCTCACGCCGGTCCTGTATAGCACGGCAGGAATCGTTCAGGCGCTGCGAGAGCTGTCAGCGGCCGAGCGGGCGTTGCTGGACCATCTGTTTCTGCTCGGCGGTGAAGCGCCGACTGCGCTGTTGCAGCGTCTGCTCGAGCAAGATGGGCTGGTGGATGCCGACCCAAAGGCACGCGAGACGTGGGGCGGCTACCGGGACGTGAAGGGATCGCCCTGGGCCCTTGATTCGCGCACGTTTGCCGATATCGTGGCGCGACTGGGTGTGCTTGGGCTGGCTTACAGTAGTAATCCCGGCATTGGCGGCGGCATCGAACTCAGCCGGCCCGGCTACCGCATGTACATTCCCGATGCAGTGCTGGCGAATCTGCCGGACGTCCAGATGGCGGTGGTGACGACGCCCCCGCCACCGCTGGTACGGCCAGCCGAGCCGGCGGCGCTCCTGCGTGATCTCTACGTGCTGCTCAGCATTGCGGGAGAGCGGCCAATCCCGCTCACCAAGGCCGGGCAAATCGTCAAGCGATCGCTCGTGCCCCTCAATGCTGTCCTGCGTGTCAAGGAGGATGTGGGGCCGGTGCGCTCTGAGGATGAGCTCGCCTATATCCCCTTCCTACGCGCTCTGGCCGAGGAACTGCACCTGGTCGTGCCGCGCCAGACGGAACTGCGCCTCTCCGATGCTGCGCCAGACTTCCTGGCACAATCGCGCAGCAAACGGCGCCAGGCGCTATTCGCCGCCTATCGGGCGACCGACCGTTGGTGCGAACTATTCCGGATTCCGGGCGTGAGCATCAAGGCGACCGGCGGTCGCCGGTCAGCTCCGGCGATGGTCGTCAACGCCAGGCAGCGGTTGCTGACCGACATCGCCGCCTTGCCGGCGGAACGGTGGATTAGCCTGGACCATCTGGTCGACTGGATGCGTCGCCGGGCCTACGAGTTTCTCCTACCGCGCCGCTGGCAGGCCGGGTACTACGCCAGCGGCTACGCCACGGCGCCCAACCCCTACGGCGGTCAGAACGAGGCGCAGTGGGTCTTTGAGCAGATCTATGACGAAATCGACGGCTGGGAGCGCGTGGAGAATCCCGTCATCCGGCTGGTTGCCACGCAGGCGCTCCGCTGGCTCGGCGTGCTGGATCTTGGTTACGAGGGCGATCGCCCGGTGACCTTTCGCCTCACGGCCGATGGCGCTCGGCTGCTGCGCGGCGAGTCGCTGTCGGAGGCGGAGGCGCCCGCGCCCAACGTAGTGATTCAGCCAAACTTTCAGGTGTTTGCGTTCGAGCCGACCGACGAAAGTGTGCTCTTCCGCCTGGACCAGATTGCCGACCGCGTGCATCTGGAGCATGCCGGCGAGTACCGCCTGAGCCGCGACGCCATGTACCGCGCCCATCGTGGCGGCTGGGACGCGCCGGCGGTGGTGCAATTTCTGCAGGACGTGAGCACGGTTTCGCTCCCGCAGAACGTACGGCGGTCGATCGAGGAATGGGGCGCCGAGCAAGAGCGAGTGATCATCCGCCGTGGCGTGGCCCTGCTCCAGGCCGTCGACGCGCCAACGTTGGATGCACTGTACGCCAACACCGCCCTGGCGCCGCTCCTTGGGCGGCGAGTCGCACCCGCCGCCGCCGTCATCGCACCAACGAATCTCAAGGCGCTCTATCGGGAACTTCTGGCCCATGACGAGATGGCCGCACTCAGCGAAGGACCGGAGGAGGCGGCGTACCCCGCCTTTACGGTCGACGCGAGCGGCATCCTCGCCTTTCAGGAAAAGGTGCCGAGCATCTTTGTTCTGCACGAGGTGCAGCCCTTTGTCGACGGTGCCTTGCCCGCAGCGCTGCAAATCACGCCGGCAAGCCTGCGCCAAAGCGCCCAGGCCGGGATGACGCCGGAAGAGATCCTGGAAGTACTGGAGGATTACCATAGCGGTCCCGTGCGGCCGGAGATCATCGCGCTGATCCGCCGGTGGGCGAGGAACTGGGGCCGGGGAGGGTTGGCCGGTGTCACCCTGCTCCAGCTCGAACTAGCCTCAACACTGGCCGACCTGCTCACCGATCCGGCGGTCAAGCGCTACCTGACGCCGTTACCGAAGAACCCCAACCTGGCCCTCGTTCACCCCGAGGGCGAGGACGCCGTCCGTCAGGCGCTGGCTGCGCGCGGCGTCGGCTTAAGCGAGCGGTTGCAGTGGTAGGCGCCAGGCTGCGGCGGCTGGTCACGAGCGTCCGCGGGACTCCAGCAAGGTAGGCGCGCTACCCCAGCGCCGGAGCGGGCACGAACTGCGGAGGATTGGTGCGGAAAAAGTCCTCGAAACGTTCGGCGTCGATAGTTTCGTCCTTCATCAACACCTCGCTGATCTCCGTCAACTTGTCGCGATGGTGGGTGAGGATCTCAAAGGCCCGAGCGTAGGCATTGTCGATCAACTCCTTGATCTCGGAGTCAATCTGTTGGGCGATGGCCTCGCTGTAGTTGCGCTGCTCGCTGATTTCCCGCCCCAGGAAGACCATCTCCTCCTTGTGCCCGAAGGCCCGCGGCCCCAGCTTTTCACTCATCCCGTATTCGCAGACCATCTTGCGGGACATATTGGTGGCACGTTCGATATCATTTTCCGCGCCGGTGGAGACGTCACCAAAGACGATCTTCTCCGAGACGTGACCGCCCAGCAGGGAGGCAAGGTTGTCGCGGAACTGGTTGCGGGTCCACAGATAGCGATCTTCGCGCGGCAGAAAGCGGGTATAGCCGCCCATCATGCCGCGCGCCACAATGGAAATCTTTTGCACCGGGTCGCAATTTGCCAGCATTCGGGCGACGAGAGCATGGCCGACCTCGTGGTAGGCTGTGATAGCCTTTTCCCGTTCGCTGATCACGCGGCTACGTCGCTCGGGCCCGGCGGTGACGCGATCAATCGCCTCCTCCAGTTCAGAGTTACCGATCGTCTTCTTGTTCCGCCGAGCGGCGAGGATAGCGCCCTCGTTGACGAGGTTAAAGAGATCGGCGCCGGAAAAGCCCGGCGTCATCTTCGCCAGCGTCTCGAGCGCGACCACTTTGTCGAGCGGCTTATTGCGCGAGTGGATTTCCAGGATGGCCTTGCGTCCGCGCACGTCAGGGTTCGGCAGCACAACGTGGCGATCAAACCGACCGGGACGTAGGAGCGCTGGGTCCAGCACATCCGGGCGGTTGGTCGCCGCGATCACAATGACGTTGGTATTGGTATCGAAGCCGTCCATCTCGACCAGGATCTGGTTCAGGGTCTGCTCTCGTTCATCGTGGCTACCGCCAAGCCCGGCGCCGCGCTGGCGGCCGACAGCGTCAATCTCATCGACGAACACGATGCACGGCGAGTTGCGCTTCGCCTGATCGAAAAGGTCGCGCACCCGACTCGCGCCGACGCCGACAAACATCTCCACGAACTCGGAACCGGAAATGGAGAAGAAGGGCACGCCCGCCTCCCCGGCCACGGCGCGCGAAAGCAACGTCTTTCCGGTGCCGGGGGGTCCGATCAGCAGCACGCCGCGCGGAATACGTGCACCCAAGGCGGAGAACTTATCTGGGAATTTCAGGAACTCGACGATTTCCGCCAGTTCCTGCTTCGCCTCGTCCACGCCGGCGACGTCGTTGAACGTGACGGTCGGTTTGTTGCCCATGAACATGCGGGCACGGCTCTTCCCGAACGAAAGGGCCTGGGAATTGCTGCCCTGCGCCTGCCGCATCATAAAGAGGATCAGCACGCCGAAAATGACGATGGGCGCCAGGCCACCGATAAAGCCGAGCCAGTTATTCAGTTCCGATGGCGGCTGCTCGTCCACCTGCACCTGGTTGTAGCCAATGTTGCTATTGTGAAGAAGCTGGAGAATGCTGTCGTTATCGGTCTTATAGGCGACCATCTGGCCGTCGGTAGTCGTGGCGGTGATCTTATTCCCGCTGACGACCAGCTTGTCCGTCGTGATGCCGCTCGCGACGTCCTTTTGGACCTGGCCGAGCACATCGGTGATATTGTGGTTGTTCGGCTGGGCGTTCCCCTGGAACAAGCTGAACAAAATTGCCATCACGGCAACCAGAATGATCAGATAGACAAAGCTGTTCCGGAGCCATTTGGCGTCCATAGAAACCTCCGTGAGGCGAGTACACTACGCATGGCCGAGGACGCTGACGGCTCCCAAAATTGCCGGGCAGCAAGCATTGCGCCACAATGGATCAGTATAGCGTATCCGCTTCCTCCGCCGATCTACAGGCCTGTCTGGCGACGGTTGCCTCATTGCCGGCCATCCGCTATACTCCACATCGTTTTCAGCAGCAGGTACCACCCCAGTATAAGGACGATTAGCTCAGTTGGTTAGAGCGCGCGGTTCACATCCGCGAGGTCGCTGGTTCGAGCCCAGCATCGTCCACCGTTCTTCTACCGAGTCCGCGCCATGATGGCTCGCGGCCCCGACTGGCTCCAGCGCCTTCCCCGTCCAATCCGCACCGGCCATCGCGGCGCCGCTGGACTGGTGCCGGCGAACACCCTTGCCTCCTATTCCGAAGCCGTGCGGCTCGGCTGCGACCTTATCGAGGTGGACGTGCAACTTACCGCCGACGGCACGCTTGTCCTGCGGCACGACAGCGACATCCTCGTGGAAGGCAAACACCGGCCGGTCGTCTCACTCACGCTACATGAACTGCGCTGGGCCGACCCGGACGTACCGACGCTGGCGGAGGCGCTGACATTGCTCCGCGACCGTGCCGTGCCGCTGCTGGATTTGAAAGGGACCGGCTTCGAGAACCAGCTCGGCGCGGCCGTGCGCGACGCCGGCATGGAGCGGGCGATCGTCTGCGGCCGGCCCCTTTCCAGCCTTATGGCCACCCATGCCGCGAATTCCGCCATTGCAACGTCCTTGACCTTTGATGGCAGGCAATTGGACGGGGTCGACGCTGCCCTGGTCGAGGCCATACCCACCGACATAGTCACTGTCAGTTACCGCTGGCTCACGACGCGAATCATCGACCTGTTCCATGCGTCCGGCCTTCTGGTCCTTGCCTGGACGGTGGACGACCCCAAGGCGATGCGTGATCTCGTCGCCACTGGCGTCGACGGCATCACCACGAATCGCCCAGACCTCCTCATCGCCCAGTTTCCCCGCTAGCAAACGCGGCAATATTCGCCTCGGGGTAGTATTGTCGTGTACAATAAGGTCGGTTGTGGGCCGGATAGACGGTAGTCGAAGACATTGAGAGGAAGACAGCAAGCCGAATGCACGTAGAGATGAAGGATGGCGAGAACTTTGATCAGGCCTTGCGCCGCTTTGTCCGCGGCGTTAGCCAGTCTGGTATTCTCCGCAGTTACCGCGAAGCCTCCCGGTTTGTCTCCCGTAGTGAGACCGAGCGCATGAAGCGCCGCCGCGCCGCCCGCCGAAAGGCACGCAAGGGTTAGCGATCCGTCCTTCCTTCCTGCGTGCTGCGTCACTCTCTGTTCGGTCGGCGCACCACCAGGCAGGCATTAATCCCCCCGAAGCCAAAGGCGTTACAGATTGCCGCCTCCGGCGTCGCCGTTGCGCCCCCCGGCGGCACGTGGTTCAGCGCACATTCCGGGTCCGGCTGGACGAGATTGCGCGTTGGCGGGAGCCAGCCGGTTTGCAATGCCTGCGCCGTGATCACCAGTTCAATCGCTCCAGTCGCTCCCAGGGCATGCCCATGCAAGGGTTTCGTGCTGCTCACCGGCGTCCGCTGCCACGACTCCGGCAAGGCGCTGCGGATGGCGCGCGCTTCAGCCCGGTCTCCCACCTCGGTGCCCGTGGCGTGGGCATTGACATAACCAATGAGGCTGGGGGGCACGCCAGCGTCGTCTATCGCCAATCGCATCGCCCGCGCGGCATCAGCGCCGTCCGGCCGGGGCGCCGCCATGTGCCAGGCGTCGTTGGTGAGGGCATAGCCGGCAATTTCCAGGTAGGCGCGAGCCCCCCGTGCGCGGACCCGCTCCAGCGACTCTAACACAACGATGGCGGCGCCTTCCGCCATCACAAAGCCGTCACGGTCGGCATCGAAGGGCCGGCACGCCACCGACGGCTCGCCATTTCGCGCGGACATGGCATGGATGAGGGAAAACGCGCCATAGGTCAGCGGCGCGAGCGGCGCTTCGGCGCCCCCGGCCAGCACCAGGTCGACGTCGCCGCGCTGAATCAGGCGGTAGGCCTCTCCGATGGCGACAACGCCGGAGGCACAGGAATTGGCATTCCCCAACGTCGGCCCGTGCATACCCAGGGCGATGGCGGTATTGGCAGCGCCGGCGCCGCCGAACATTGTCAATGCCAGGTGCGGTTCGACCGCGCGCAGGCCATCCTGGTTGAAGCGGCGGTGCTGCTCTTCGGCGAACGCCACGCCGCCCAGGGCGCTGCCGACCGCGGTGCCGGCGTGCTGCAAGCAGGGCGCTCCGACTGCTATCCCGGCGTCCAATAACGCGAGCCGGCTCGCTGCCACGGCGAAGGCGGAAAAGCGGTCCAGCCGGCGTGCCTGCCGGCCTTCCAGGTAGTCGGCAATATCGAAGCCAGTCACCTCCGCCGCCAGGTGGGAACGATAGCCGGTCGGGTCGAAGCGGGTCAGGGGCCGAATCGCCGAGCAGCCCTGGCGCACCGCATGCCAGAGGTTCGCCACGCCGATTCCAATCGGTGTGACGACACCCAGGCCGGTGATGAAAACGCGGCGACGTTCACCCGCCATCAGCAGACTCCGCCAGGTGTTTAATGCGGCGCAATGTCTTGCCTGCCACGTCACTGACAAAGAGCGGCCCGATGATGCGGTTCGCCACTGCCGGCCCGACCACCGGCCAGGCCAGGCGGAGGTCGTGTTCGATGCGCACCTCCGTCCCATTATTGCGCGGCAGAAACTCCCAGACCACTTCCATCCCGCGCGTCACCCCCGCCACATGGAAGAAGCGGATGCGCGGCACGTCCGGCGCCAGTTCCTCGAGCGCGGTCCAGCGCAGTGGAATGCGGTCGCGCCAGCAGGCCATCTCCACCAGCCGGGTGTTGCCGCGCTCTTCCAGTACCTTCACCCAACGGTAATGCGAGAGCAATTCCGGCCAGCGTTCGACCGGCGCCGCCAGTTGATAAATCCGTGCTGGGCTGGCAGCCATGAAAATGGCATTCCCGATGTGCATCTTTTCCACTTTCGACGACGTGTCACGGTGCCAGCAACTGCCAGAGCATTGCCGGGGCCAGCACCCTGCTGGCCGGCCAGTAATCACCGAGCGCTGCCGCCAGGACCGCCGCGGCGCGGCGCCGGTTTAGCCTGGGGATGGCATAATCCAGCAGGACCGGCGCGGCAACAAAAGCCTGAATCAGCAAGCAGAGCCGGTCCTTCGCAGCGAACGTCCGTCGGCGCATCGTCGCATAAGGAGCCAGCGTCCTGGCCGACATATCGCCCCGTTCCAGCGCCTCCAAGGCGACTGCGGCGGCCAGTTCGGCGCCCCGTAAGGCTCGAAAGACGCCCTCACCAGTGAAGGGGTCCAGGAAGCCGGCGGCGTCGCCCACCAGCAAGACGCCATCGGCATACGTCCGCAGGCAGCGATGCACCAGCGGCGCAATGCCGTGCAATGTTCCGTCCCGGCGACCGCGGTGGAGCGCCATCGCCACCGCCGGCAATCGCGCCAGCATCCACTGGAAGATCGGTTCCGCGCCACCCATTTGCCGGGCGCGGGCGGTATTCAAGACAAAGCCAACATTCATCCCACCGCCACCAAACGGCGCCAGGCCGCAATACACGCCCTTCGCCAGATGCATCTCGCCGTGGTCGACCGGCGCATCGATGCCTTCATAATGGGCCACCATCCCGAGACGCGCCGGCCAGCGGGGTCGCGCAGTCAGCCCAAGCCGCCGCGCCACCAACGAACGTCCGCCGTCCGCCCCGATGACCATGTGCGCCGCAAGCTCGGTCGTCACCGACCCCTGTTGCACGCGCAATCCCGTGGCCCTGCCACCCTCCCGCAAGACGTCGCGCACTGTCCAGCCAGAGAGGACGGTGGCGCCCGTTTGCCGGGCGTGCTCCAGCAGCGTGGCGTCGAGGGCGTCGCGGCGCACGGTGAGCGAGCGGCGCGGTAGCCGGTCGTCCGGGTAGGCAACCAGATGCCGGCCGCCACCAGGCCCGACCAGTTCCATTCCCCTGAGGCGGGCGTGCGGCAGGCGGGCAACCGCCGACCAGGCGCCGAGGCGTTCCAGCGCCTCAACGACGCCGGGGCTGTAGTATTCGGCGCAGGTCTTTGGGCGCGGAAAGTGAGCCTGATCCACCAGCGCCACCGTCACGCCGGCTCGGGCGAGTAGCGTGGCTGTGGCCGCTCCGGCCGGTCCCCCGCCGGCAATGACGACGTCGAAATGCTTCATGTAAGCGGCATTGGTCGTCATAGCGGGGCCGCATCGATCGCGCGGGCGGCCACGACAGAGCGGTACCCGGGAACCGTGCCCCGCCACACGAGCTGCAACCGTGTCCGCTGCACCAGCGTCGCCAATTCATGCTGCCGGAAGGCTCGCCGAACGGAAAGCGGTCCGTCATGTCGTGTCAGTCGATTCGTGGTCAGGAGACGCCCCAGCGCCAGTGCCCCCCAATAGCCGACGTGGCTCCGGAGTAAGTCATCAACGACGACGCCAAGGCGCGCCACTCGCGCCATCTCCTGCAATACCGTAGTTGCTTGTGTCGCCGAAAAGTGATGCAAAAGTAACGAACAGGTTACGATATCAACGCTCCGGTCGCCCAGCGGCAGGCGGCAGGCGTCGCCCCGAAGTAGGACCATGCCCGGATGGCGTCGAGCCCTGGCCACCTGAAGAATCGGCGCAGATGAGTCCAGGAGGATCCCGCGCGCCGCGAGGTGGTGGCGCTCGGCCCAACACACGGTGCGAATTACACCATCACCACCGCCCCCACCAACATCCAGCACGCTAAAGGAGGCTCCGGACAACCGTTCGAGCAAGTGCCGCACACCTCGTTGCACCAGGAAGGCGCTCCCTGTCCAGCGATTAATCCGCGCCAGGTCCCGTAGATTGCCCGCCAGATCGGCGTCCGCTTCCAGCGGACCGTCTAGAATCTCCGCTTCCTCGGCGCGCCGCCGCAGGTTGATCATAGCCATCGGCACTGCAGCGTCCTCCCCGGCGACTCCACGTCTCCCCATTCTTTCATGCTTTCGTCACCGCATGCCACAATCTCTGTGTTTGGGCGCATGGTGGCGCGTTGGCAAGGAGCAACTGCCCGTGGCGAATACCAGAACATGCCGGCGGCTGGAGGGCCGCGTGGCCTTAGTCACCGGCGCGGCGCAAGGGTTTGGCCAGGCGATCGCGGAGCGTCTGGCTGATGAAGGGGCGGCGCTGGCCCTGTTAGATCAACAGGCGGAGCGGCTGGAGGCCGTCGCGCGGAACCTGACCGAGGCCGGCACGCCGACCCTGGCCGTAGTCGCCGACATTTCCCGCGCTGCCGAGGTGCGCGGCGCCGTACAACAGGCGGCCGACCGCTTCGGTCACCTCGACATTCTTGTCAACTCCGCCGGCATTCTCCGCCTCAGTGACGTGCTCACTTGCAGCGAGGAGGAGTGGGATGTTGTCGTCGACGTCAACCTGAAAGGCACGTTTCTGCTCTGCCAGGCGGTACTCCCGCTCATGGTGGCGCAGCATTATGGGCGCATCGTCACCCTTTCCTCCTCCGCCGGCAAGCAAGGCGGCGTTCTGTCCGGCATCGCCTACAACGCCGCCAAGGGAGGTGTGCTGTCCCTCACCAAGTCGGTCGCCCGCCAGTTCGCCGCGCACGGCATCACCGCCAACGCCGTCTGCCCCGGCACCGGCGATACCCCGATGGCGCAACAATTCACACAGCAACAACTCGCCACGCTCATCCAGCATATACCCGCCGGCCGCCTGGCGGCTCCCGCCGACGTTGCCGGCGCAGTCGCCTACCTCGCCTCCGACGACGCCGCCTTCGTGACCGGGGAGATGCTGGACGTTAACGGCGGAATGGTGATGGATTGACCACCCGCCGCTCCTTCACCGGCAAGGCTGCCCTGGCTGCCCTTGCCGCTCCGCTTGCCCTGCTCAGCGCGTGTCAACAGCCTTTACGCCCCATTGCGCTGCGGGCTACATCGGGGCGTACCCCCGCGCCGAACGACGCAGCCCAGATCGCGGATGCGCTCCGCCAGGTAAACGTTGCTACATTCGGCGGCGTGGCGCTGGTGGCGCGCCGGGGCAGATTGCTCTTGCGCCAGGGCTACGGTCTGGCCAACATGGAACTTGACGTCCCCAATACTCCAGCCATGAAGTTCCGCATCGCCTCGTTGAGCAAACAATTCACCGCCCTCGCCGTTCTCCAACTGCAACAGCGGGGCCTGCTCCTGGTAGAGAACTCGGTAGTCAGCTATCTGCCCCACTGTCCGGCTGCCTGGCAGCCCATCACCTTGCATGATCTTCTGAGCCACATGTCGGGCCTGCCCCAGGATCCTACCGAAGCCGACGCCGCGACTGCCCAGATCGAATTCTGGAGCGTCATGCAGTGGTTCGACCACATAAAGCAGCAAGGGCTGGAGTCGTACCCCGGAACGACCTTCAACTACAGCAACCTCGGCTATGCTGTGCTGGCTGCCGTCATCGAGCAACTTAGCGGGCAAAGCTACCTGGATTTCGTCCAAACGAATATCTTCACGCCGCTCGGTCTGACCGACACGGCTCCCGATCCGTCAGGCATGGCGCCCTTCCCGCTGCTCAAGCAGCGCGCCGCCGGATACGTTCGTGTCAACGGCGCCTGGCAAAACTCCGGCTACCTCGACGTGAAGTCGACGCAAACCGGCTACGGTTCCCTCGTCTCCACGGTCGATGACCTCTTCCGCTGGAATCAGTCGCTCGATACCCAGCTCCTCGTCACCCCGCGACAAGTCGAACAGATGTTTACGCCGAATGCCAATGGCTACGGTTATGGTTGGTGGATTGACACCACGTCTGGTCATCACGTGCAATTTCATGGCGGTAACGAGCCGGGCTTCGACAGCTATTCCGCCCGCTACCCTGAGGAGATGGCGACCGTGATCGTGCTCAGCAACACTGAACAGGTGATCGACACCGGGAAATCCGCCG
Organism: Chloroflexota bacterium; assembly: GCA_051003235.1. Lineage (GTDB taxonomy): Bacteria > Chloroflexota > UBA4733 > UBA4733 > UBA4733 > UBA4733. Next base: position 24,281 of record JBPCLN010000335.1, read on the forward strand.
CCTACGCCCTGGCGGATCGACTCGCCACCGCCCTCCTCGGGAAGTTGTAGTAGTCGGAGCCACGGGATGAGGCACATAGTGAAAAGCGCCGGGGACCTGCCTTTACGACGAAAAACCCGGAGCGGCGACGACAACCCCCTTATCTCCTGTTCGGTGGGCAGCCCGAGGCCGCGCCCACGTCACCGAGATCTGTGCAATACTTATGTGCTACGGGTAAAGGCAAACGTGTAGAATGTGTTAAATCGCCTTCAAATCACGCCGTACTTTGGC
>JBPCLN010000336.1:0-10248 GCA_051003235.1 Chloroflexota bacterium
GGGGGGTCCCCCACCGCTTCGGTGGGTTTTTTTGGGGGGGAAAAAAGGGGCGGGGTCGGGACTGTGGTCTCGCCCCTGCTCCCTCACCCCTGCACCATTCCCGCCGCGATTTCCCGCGTGCCAACTAGCAACTGCTCGTCGGTGCCGTCCGGCACGGAACAGCCGTTGGCCAGGATGAGGCGGCGGCCGCCGCCGGTTTGGGCGATGGCGTCGCGCATTTCGTCGCCGACTTCGCTGACAGGTCCTTTGGTGATGGCGCCCTTCTCGTCGATACCACCCATGAGGCAGACGTTGGGCGCCAATTCGCGCATTTCGCGCAAGCTGCGGCCGCTGAGCCGGTCGCTCCAGGAGAAGACGTCGGCCGGGTAGTCGGCGAAGAGGTCGATCATCAGATTTTCGAAGCCGTGGATATGCAGAACGTTGAGCCAGCCGTCCTGGGCGCCGCGAAGAACATGGAGGTCGTAGGGGACGCCGAATTCCTTGTACTGCGCGTGCGTCAGGATGTCGTCGCCGGCGCCCTGGGAGGCAAGGAAGATGCCGTCCGCCCCGTGGGCAATCAGCGCCTGGCTGTAGGCGGCGAGGTTCTGGGCGAGCACGCCGAGCGCTTCGTGGACGCGGCTCGGCTGTTCCGCCAGGTGACGGCGGATGTTCTCTCGCCCGGCGAAGTTCATGGCATAGCAAAAGGGCGAGAACATGGTGACGATCAACGGTTCATCGTCCGGCAGACTCTCGTAGGCGAGTTCCGTCGCCGTCACCATGCGACCGAGGTTGCCTTCCAGCACGTCCAGCGACGACAGGAAGCGCCAGTCGTCGGCGGCGCGGATGGACTCGTTCGGGAACGGGTAGGGAATGTCCGGCATGATCTTGTAGATGTCGAGATCAAAACGACCGAAGAAGTCGAGTGTCGCCTCTGTGAGCTTCTGCGGTGAACCATGCGGCCGAAAGTGGTGCCAGAACATAAAGGGCAGGCGATCCACGTCGCCGCCGGCCAGGGCGGCGCGCACACGCTCGCGCTTGGTCATTGTTGCCATCCCGTTGCCTCCTTACCGTGATTGATCGCTAGATGGGAGCATACCCGGCGCTTCCCGCCGGCCCAGTCAACCGTTATTCGCTATCCGCGTCGGGTGGGGCGGCGCCGGCGGAGTGTCCCGTTCGTGGCGGTGCGGCTCGCCGGTGTACGAGACGGCGATGCGGATCGCAGGCTGGTTGCCCAGGACATGGATCAGATGATAATGGCCGGCCGGCACATAGATGAAGTCGCCGGCCTTGACGCGGTGGGGTTCCGGAATCCCTTCGATTTCCCAGGCCTGCTCCCCTTCTGCGATCATCCACCACTCATCGACGACGTGATAATGCCAGTCGTTGCTGTGGCCGGGGGGCTGGCAGATCACCGTGGTGGTGCAGCGATCATTGACGATGATCCGCTCGCTCCAGGGCGGCGCGCCGTGGCCGGCCTTGATCGTCGCCAGCGACGCGACGAGGTTGCCGGCATGCAAAGTCGGTAGGGCGATTGCCATTAGCGGTTGTCCTTTCCTCTCTCCAGGGCGTTGCACGCCGTCGGGGCAGCAGATTACGCGCGGGGCACGTTTGCCAGTTCGGGCAGGGCCGTGAGCCGATCATACAGGGCCTTATTCACTACCACTTTCCGTTCCGGCAGCGCGCCACCGGCCACCGCGGCGCTAATTTCGGCCACCCGGCGGCGCAACTGGGCGGCGCCCTCCACCGACTGGCTGGCGGCGTGCGGCGTCAGGATCACCTGCTCCATGGTAACGAATGGGTGGTCGGGGCCAATCGGTTCCGGGTCAAACACGTCCAGGCCGGCGCCGCCGAGGTGGCCGGAGGTGAGCGCCGCGACCAGGGCCGCTTCGTCCACGACCGGACCACGGCAGGTATTAATCAACACGGCGCCCGGCTTCATCTGGGCTAAGCGCTCGGCGTTGATCAGATGCCGCGTGCTCGCATTGAGGAGGACGTGCAAGGACACCACGTCGCTTTCCGCGAGGAGTCGTTCCAGGGGGACCAGTGTCGCGCCGTAGTCGGCGCCAACCTGAGGTGGAATGTAGGGATCACTGACGAGCAACCGGTAGCCGAACGGTGCGGCGCGTTCCGCCACCATCCGGGCAATCACCCCGAAACCGACCAGACCAAGGGTTTGGGCGGTGGGCCGGTGCAATTCCAGATCCGCCCGGCTGCGGCGCCGGCGCCAGGCGCCCTCACGCACGTAGCGATCCATTCGGAGCAGGCCGCGGTTCAGAGCCAGCATGAGCGCCAGGGTGTGGTTCGCCACTTCCACGGAGAAGGCGTCGGGGACGTTGGCGAAGAGGATACCGCAATTGGTGGCGGCGTCGACATCGATATCGTCAAAGCCGACGTAGGGCCGCAGGAGCAGCCGGCAGGTGCGCATCCGGCAAATCTCCTCGGCGGTGAGCGGTTGCCCGCCAGAGATGACGACGTCGGCCCGTTGAACGGCTTCCGTGACGTTGCCCCGCTCGTCACGCAGCGGCGCAATACTGACAGTAAATCCCGCCTCCTGCAGGGCGGCGAAGGAGCCGTCGCCGGCGTGCACCGGCGAGCGTTGGGTAATCGCCACGGCGCCCGGCCGCCGCCATGCTGCCGGCGTTCGCCAGCGTTGCAATTCGTCCATGTTCCCTATCCTCGCCGTGTGTCCTGCTTCGTCGCAGGCACGAGAATAGTACTCACTCTCAGCGATATGTGTCGCCGCGTTACCGGCGCGTCCGCGTCAGGCCAGGTGGGCCGATGCCGGCGCGGTCGCCGTTGCCGTACCGGCCTCCAGCAGGCGGCGGCGGAGAAGGGCGGGATCGACCTTCTGCACCTCGCTGATGATGTGGGTTGCTTCCAACGTGCGGATGATGATGCCGGAGAGGTCGAACTGCCACCAGAAGAGGCCATGATAGGCGGAGCGCTGGAAGGCATGGTGGTTATTATGCCAGCCTTCGCCGCCCGCCAGCAGGCCGACGAGCCAGTTGTTGGTGCTGCGATCGCCGGTCTTGAACGGTCGCTTGCCAAAGACGTGGCAGACGGAGTTGACGCTCCAGGTGACGTGATGGACGAGGAACATGCGCACCAGCCCCCCCCAGAGCAGGCCGCGCCAGCCGTCGATGGCGAAGGGGATGGCGAGGGAGAGAATATCCCAGAACCAACTGGTCTTCGTCACGAACATGACGAGGGGATCCTTCAGGAGCCAGGCGCCATATTTGGCCGGATTGGAGTTGAAGCCGTCAAAAATCCAGCCGACGTGAGCGTGGAAGAAGCCTTCCAGTGGGCTGTGCGGATCGCCTTCCCTGTCGGCCTTGGCGTGATGTTCCAGGTGGGTGCTGGCCCAGGTGAGCGGCGTCCCTTCCAGGGACATGGTGCCGAGGATGAGCAGCACCACCTTGAGCCAGCTCGGGGCGTGGAAGCCGCGATGCGTCAGGAAGCGGTGATAGCCGATGGTGACTCCCATCGCCACGAAGAAGTACATGCCGGCCAGCAGCGCCAGATCCTTGCCATACACGGCGTGCTGCCAGAGTTGCACGATGGCGATCACCACCGCCGCCAGCGGGCCGACGACGCCGATCGTCACAAAGAAGCGCGCCCAGCCGCTGTTGTCGGCCCGCTTGAACCGCGGTTCCGGCGGGGTCACGATTGCAACCTCCGCCGGGGCGGCTATTAACTCGTATGTTGGTATCACGAAGGTGGTCCTTTCCTCGGTTGCGCTCGCCGCGGCGAGCGACATTGATAGCATGCGTAGATCGCGAGAAGGAGAATCCTGCATCCGGACACCGTCTCAGTGTGTCAGGCCGCAGTTAACAGCGGGGTAAATGCGCCATACACCGGCCGGCGGGTGCCGCTCTTCAGTGGCCGGCGGGCTGCGCCGTGGACGCTGGGGGGCCCATGAAACGATAGCCAAGGCCCCGCACCGTCTCAATGTAGTGGGGGCTGCCGCGCGGCTCAATCTTCGCGCGGAGGCGATGGACATAAATTTTGACATAATCCGTATAGGCAGTGACGGTGGTGCCCCAGATCCGGTCCAGCAGCGTTTGTACCGGCAGCACCCGGCCGGCGTTGCGGGCCAGGCGGTAGAGCAGTTGATATTCGATTGGCGAGAGCTTGATCGGCTGGCCCTTCAAGGTGACCTGCTTGCTTCGATAAAAAATCGCCAGCTCCCCCACCTGGAAATCGGGGATGGCATCCCGATCTTCGGCCGTCGTCGCTGCGGTGATGTCCTGCAGCCGCACCAGCGCGCCGATAATCTGGCCGGTGTCCGCCAGCAGGGGCGTGCTGGAACTGCGAACCGTCGTTTCTGTCCCGTCGGTACGACTGATGCGGCCCTCGACGCCGGATACGCTCTCGCCACGGAGCGCCCGACAGGCCGGGAGGGTGGCGAAGACGTGGGCTTCGCTATCCGGGCCCGCCATGTCATCGCCGGTCGCCGCGGTCAAGGTCAGACCCGGCTGCAACGTGCAATCCAGGCGGCGAGCTGCCTCGTTGACGAACGTGATCCGGCCGGAGGGGCTGACGATTAACACCCCATCGGATATTTGGGAGAGGAGGGCGAGATGCCCCGCCGTGAGCCGTTCGGCGTCTTCCCGCGCGGCTTGCTCCCGTAAACTGGCCAAAAGTAATTGCTCATTGACCGCTCGCAGTTCGGCGATGGTCGGCTCAGGAGGGTGGAAAGTCGTCACGCTTTAATCTTCCCGGTGGCGCCGATTCCGCCGCTGCCCAGTGCAAAACGCGGCAAAACAGCACCAATGGTGCGCCTCGGCTTGCTGTCCATAGTGCATAACTGATGCCGTCATGATAGCGCGGAGCGGCCAAGGCGGCTGGTCCTTCTGGTACAACCGGCATGACCCTTGGCGGTGGTCAGGAGTGGCGGGCGCGGCGGGCCTGCCGGCGGGCAAGGAAGAGGGTCAGGGCGCTGCTCTCCGTTTCTGCGACCGTGGGCAACGTCAGACGCCAGATATGCCAGATACGCTGGGCCAGGGTGAAGAAGGTGAGGATGGCCAGCCCCGCCAGCACGACGACGAGGATGCCGTCATTGGGCAGACTGCCGATACCGGCGCCGTCGACGAGCAGCGCCAGGCCGAGCAGGATCACCCGTTCCGGGCGGGCCAGCAGGCCAACCTTGCACTCCAGGCCGAGCCCTTCGGCGCGGGCCCGCGAGTAGCTGGTCAGCAAGGAGCCCAGGATGACCAGGTAGATCAGCACGGCCGACTTCGGCCGCTGGGTGAGGGTAAACCAGTAGAGTAGCCCGAGGTAGATGATGCCTTCTGAGAAGCGGTCCAGCGTGGAGTCGAAGAACGCGCCGAATTTGCTGCCGCCGCCGCGGGCGCGCGCCAGGCCCCCATCCAGCATGTCGAAGGCGCCAGAGAAGAGGACCAGCAAGCCACCGCCGACAAAGTGCCCGCCGGCCAGCACGAGCGCCGTAAGTGCGCTGAACAGCAGGCCGACGATCGTGACCATATTGGGGGTGATGCCGGAGCGCACGAGCGGTTGCATCAGGCGCTCAACGAGACGGCGAAAAATCGCTTGAAGTTCCGGCGAAATCATGCCCGACCCTCTCCGGCGGGATTGCGCCCGCGTAGCGCCTCAAAGACGTCCGCCGGCGACGCCAGCAGATGCGGAACCTCGCGCTGTTGACTCTGGGCGACCTGGCGATAGTAGGTCAGCACCTGATCGGCGATGGCGGACCAATCGTAACGCCAGGCGGCGCGCCGTCCGGCGGCGCCCAGACGTTGCCGCCAATCGGCGTCGGCCAGAAGCCGGCAGAGGGTGCTGGCCAGCGCTTCGTGGTCCTTCGGCGGGAATAGCAGACCGTCCACCGTATCTTGAATCACCGCGCTGTAACCGGGGATGGCGCTGGCAACCACCGGCTTGCCGGAGGCCATCGCTTCCAGCAAGACGATGCCGAAGCTCTCGCCGCCGATATTGGGCGCGCAAAAGATGTCGGCGCCGGCGTAGCAGCGCGCGCGATCGGCGGCGGAAATGCGGCCGGTAAAGACGACGTCGCGGACTTCATGCTGTTCCACCCACCGTTGGTAGGCGGCCCGCGTCGTGCCTTCGCCCGCCACGATCAGGCGAACGTTCGGGAAGGCCGACTTCACCAGGGGGAAGGCGCGCAGCAGAAAACGCAGCCCCTTGCGCTTTTCCAACCGCCCGAAGAAGAGGATGTTGAGCATGCCGTCATCAAACTCCGGCAACGGCGCAATGGGGCCGGTGAACTCCGCCACGTCGATGCCGTTTGGAATGACCGTGTAGGTCCCCGGGAAGTATTGCTCGATGAACTGCTGCGCTGGTTCGGACACGGCGATACAGCCACCCAGCCGGCGGAAATAACGCATCAGCAGCGGTTTGCCCCACTGGTAGCCGTAGAAACTGCGGGAGTAGGCGTGGAAAGTGCCGATATTCAGAGCGTCGGAAAAGCGCAGCACAGTGATCGGCAGCATCGGCATGAGCGGTTCGTGGACGTGTACGACGTCGAACTGCTCGCTGCGCAGAATGTTCTTCACGCGCTTCGCCAGCCGCATGGAAAGGGAGATGCGGGCGATCGAGCCGTTGGCCGGCACCGCCGTCACACCGCCCACGGTGTAGACGTTGCCGCTCTCGTGGACCTCGTCGTCACTGGAGGGGGCGAGAATGCGCACGTCGTGGCCCTGCTGTTGGAACCGCGCGCCGAGATGGCGCACATGATCCTGCACACCGCCGGGGGCGGCGTAGTCATAGGGACAGACGAGCGCAATCTTCATCCGACCGTTGTCTCCTGCTGGAGTAACCCGGGCAGCAGCCGCGTCGTGTCCGCCGCCCAACCGGAAGCGGAGGGAAGCAACACCTGGTCCAGACCGGCCCGCAGGCCGTCCCAACCGGGACGGTTCAGCCGGTAGAGCGCCTGGCGGCCGGTCCGGCGGGTGCTAATAAGGCCGCTACGCCGGAGGATGCGCAGGTGCCAGGAGACTAACGGCTGACTCAAATGCAACAGCAGCGTCAGTTCGGAGACCGAAATTTCCCGGCCGTCAGCGAGCAGGCGGAGGATGCGCAGGCGGGTGCCGTCGGCGCAGGCGTGCAGCATCAGGGTCAGGTCTCGCAGTTCTTTCATCGCCGCTCCACCAGACATCCATAAAGAGACGTTTATGCTTGCAGCGAGTATACCAGCCGCAGGCGGGAGGACAAGGGGCAAAGACCCTTTGGCGTCGCCCCGCCCTTACCGATAGTCTGTCGCCTGATAAACGGTGCGTGACCCGCGGTCCGGATCATGAAGCGTGATCGCGTTCGCGCTGAAGCCGGCCGTCGCCAGGGGGGCCTGTCCGGCGGCGAAGCGCTCGGCATTGCGGGCGATGACGGCGCGGGCGGCGTGGACGACGGCGGTGGGGCGGCGCAGGGAGGCGGCGTCCGCATAGCTGCCGGCCAGGTCGTTGGCGGTGGCCAGGCCGAGGGCGCAGCGGAAGACCTTCTCCAGCCCGATCACCAGGCTATCCTTGCCGTAGCCGAGGGAGACCAGCGAGCCGTCGGGTCGGCGCACCTTGCGGAAGAAGTGCGTGTTGGCGGTGCGCGAGCCGCCGTTCTCCGTCCAGTAGCGCAGGCCGCGATACTGGGAGTCGGATTCCACTTTGCCGCGCGTGCCGACCAGTTGGGAATCCTGATTCACCGGACCTTCAAAGTCGGCCGGCGTCAGCCAGTTGTTCTCGTAGACGATCGTCATGCCGCTGGTATGCGTCACCATGACCTGCGTGCTGTCGAAGGCGTCGAGACCGTGCTCCTCCTTCAGGCGGCGCTTCTGCCCCACACCGTAGAGTGCGAGCGGCGTGAGGTCGAGGTAGTGCATGAACAGATCGACCCAGTGAATGCCGACATAACTGAATGGATCGCTCTGCTCGACCCATTTGAAGGTCTTAGTAGAGACCTCCAGCGGCTCTTCCAGCACGCCACGGGCGTAGAGCGGCGTGCCCAGGCTGCTGCCGAGTTCCTGAAAAATGCGCAGGTGATCGGGATCGTAGCGCTTGTGCATATCCACCGCCACGATGCGGTTGCGCCGGCGGGCCAGTTCGATGATCTGATCGGCTTCCCGCAGGTCCAGGCAGAGGGGCTTTTCCGTGATGACGTGGACGTCGTGCTCCAGGGCGGCCAGGATGGGGGCGGTGTGCAGGTGATCGGGGGTGGCGACGATCAGCACGTCGAGATCGGGCACGTCGCGGAGAATATCCAGCCAGGGGGTGTCACCGTGGTAGCCGCGCAAGGGGCGCCCGGTGGCCGCCTGCATCTCCGCTTCCGCCCGCCGGGCGCTCGCTTCACTGCGAGTGCCGACGGCGACGAGCTCAAAGCCGGCGTCCTGGTAGCGGGCGCTCCAGTCGTCCAGGCCCACGCGGTCCAGATAGGGGGCGATGCCGTTGCGTTGGACGTCCCAGAGGCTGCCGATGACGACATCGGCGCCGAACATACCATAGCCCACGAGGGCGGCCTTCACCGTTTTCATGCCGGTATTGCTCCCCATACCACCTCACCGCGCGCCAGGAGCGCTTCAGGCTGGACCACTCGCTCCGCTTCATCCCAGGTGAAGACCAGCAGATCCGCCGCGCGCCCTGGCGCGAGCGTGCCCCAGGCGTCGTCGATACCGAGCAGCGCGGCCGGGTTGACCGTCGCCATCTGCAGCGCTTCCGCCAGCGTGACGCCGGCGAAGCGCACGGCGTTGCCGACGCCTTCCGCCAGCGGCAGGGCGGAGCCGGCCAGGTAGGGCGTGCCGACCAGATTGACGCGGCGCTCCGGCGTGAGTTCTACCTGCAGGCCCATGAATTCCGCTTTACCGGGGGGCATGCCGGCCAGATAGATGGCGTCGCTAACGAGGATGCTGCGCGCAAGACCCTTGACCCGCAGCATTGAACGGGCGACCGCAGGGGGCAGGTGGTGGCCGTCGAGGATGAAGCCGGCGGCCAGCCGGTCATCGCCCAACTGGTCCCAGAGATAGTTGGGGTGGCGGGGCAACTGGGCGTGGGCGCCGTTGCCGAGGTGGGTACACATCCGCGCCCCCGCCTGTACCGCCGCCTCCAGCTCGGCCGCGGTGGCGGCGTGGTGACCCAGCGCCACCAGGATGCCGTCTCTAGTGAGGCGTTCGATCAAGTCGACCGCGTCGGGCAGTTCTGGCGCGAGCGTCACCAGGCGGATCGTGCCGCGCGCCGCTTCCTGGAACTGCTGAAACTCGTCCCAATCGGGCGGACGGACGTAGGGCAGGGGATGGGCGCCGCGCGGGCCGTCCAGCGGCGAGATATAGGGACCTTCCAGGTGGATGCCGGCGACGGCATGAGCGGTGGCGGCGTCCTGATCACCGGCGTCGGCGATGGCGCGCAAGGCACGGCGAATGTGGCCGAAGCCGGCCGTCGTGACAGTCGGGCAGCACAGACCCACGCCGGCCTCGCGCAGGGCAACGACAGCGGCGATGGCGTCCTCCGCGCTGGGGTTGGGCGCATTAAAGTCGAAGCCGCCGTAGCCATTGACCTGCATATCGATCAACGCCGGCGCTACCCAGTGGGCGGTGTTGGCCGCCACCGGCTCGACAGTGGCAATGCTACCGTCGGCGATGCTAAGGGTGATCGTCTCGCCGCTGGTCGCGTCCCGGACCGTCAAGTGCATGCTCTCGCCTTCCTCCTGGAAAGCAGGAGGATAGCACAGGCGGGCTGTCTTACCGCTTGTCGTCGTCCGCGTTTGCTGCCGCGCGGTCCACCTCCCGCAGCACGTTCTTGGGGCTCTGTTCGGCCGGGGTGAGGCCGGGTCCCGCCGTTTGCTGGGAGGCGGGCGTGGGCCCACTGCCTGGCGCTACCGGACCGGTCGGCGGCGGAGTGATGGTCGGACGGGCAGGCGGTGTTGATGCGTCCTGCTGAGCCGCGTCTTTCACGTGCTGGCCGGCCGCAGCCGCTTGCTCCTTTGCCTGGGTCGCGGTGTCGCCGGCTTTCGCCGCCACGGTCTCGGCGGCCTTGCCAACCTGCTGCTGCGCCTGCTGGACGGCCGGCCCCCCCTGCGTGCGGACCTGGTCAGCAGGATCACCCAGCCGGGCGGTCACCTGCTGCGCCACCTGGCTGACCTGCTGCTGGGCCGCCTGGCCGGCGCTGCTCAGCGAATCCTGGGCGCGCTGGGCGATTGGCCCTGCCTGCTGGCGGACCTGATCCAGCGTTTGGGAAGCGACATCGGCGCCCTTCGCGGCGACCTGCTGGAGTTGCGTTTGGACCTTTGGGGCGGCCTCGCCGGCCTTCCCTTGCAGCCAGA
>JBPCLN010000337.1:0-4369 GCA_051003235.1 Chloroflexota bacterium
GCGTCCCGGCCCGCGCGTGCTCGACCAACGCTCCCAGTTCCGCCGAAACGGCGTCGAGTGCCTTCTGGTCGGCGTGGCGTACCACCGGCACGAGCAGGCCGCGCTCCACTGCGACCGCCACGCCGACGTTGATATCAGCCCAACAGGCAATCTCCTGACGATCACCTTCGCCCAGGAGGCTGCTGTTGAGGAGGGGATGGGCCGGTAGCACACGGGCGACCAGGTGCACCAGCATGTCGGTATAGGTGGGCGGACGGTGGCCGTAGACGCGGGCGGCGGGCAAGAGGTGGCCGCGTAATTTTACCAACCCGGTGGCATCGACCTCGGTGTGCAGCGTGAGGTGCGCGCTGTGCTGCACGCTCGATAGCAGCCGCTCCCCGATCAGCCGGCGCATGCCGGCCACTTTGATCGTCTCAATGCGCCGCAGTTCGGCAATCGTGGCAGTGGCCTCCTTCGCCGCCGCTGCCGAAAGGACGTCGCGCTCGAGCACCCGGCCTTCGGGTCCGCTGCCCTGGATGGACTCTAATGCAATGCCCTGCTCGCGAGCCAGTCTGCGGGCGAGCGGCGATGCCCGCACGAAGCCTTCGTGCCGAGCGGCGATAGGAACAGCGCCGGCATCACTCGACCGAACTATTCTCGGCGTTTGGGTGACGCTACTGGCCCGCACGTCCGCTTCGGTGATGCGCCCGCCGGGCCCGCTCCCAGCCACTGTCTGCAGGTCGAGGCCGCGCTCCGCCGCCAGCCGTTTCGCCAGCGGCGTCGCCCGCACCCCGCTCGGCTCGCCGGCCGGCGGCGGCGATGCCGCGAGGCGAGGAGACGCTGTTCCTCGCGGCGTCCTCTCGCCGGCCTGGCCGGCGATCACGGCCTCGATGGCGCTCTCCGGCTCGTCGGCGCGGCCGATTACCGCCAGCAGGCCGGTCACGGGCACGACCGTGCCTTCGGCGGCGACGATCCGTCGCAGAAAACCATCGGTCCGGGCCGTAACCTCAGCACTGAGTTTGTCGGTCTCAATCTCCGCCAGCGGCTCGCCTTCATGGACAGCCTCACCGACCGTTTTTAGCCAGCGCAGCAAGGTGGCCTCCGTCATCGTCACGCCAAGCTGCGGCACCTTGACTGCGGTCGCCATCATCCCACCTTCAGGCGAGCAGCGTGCGCACGGCGGCACAGACCTGACGGGACGTCGGGATGGAAGCCTCCTCTAAGGTGCGACTGAACGGCGTCGGCACGTTCGGATTGGCCAGCCGCAAGGGCGGTGCGTCCAGATAATCGAAGGCGTGCGTCACGACCTGGGCGACGATCTCGGCGCCGAAGCCCACGCGCTCGTGCGCCTCGTGGACGACAATCACGCGGTGCGTCTTCTTGACGGAAGCGGCAATGGTCTCCATGTCCAACGGCACCAGTGTGCGCGGATCAATTACCTCGGCTGCTATCCCCTCCCCCGCCAGTTCCTCGGCCGCCTGGAGGGCGATTTCGACCATCCGTTGCACGCCGATGAGCGTCACATCCTTCCCTTCGCGCCGGACGGCGGCGCGTCCAAAAGGAATGGTGTAGTCCTCCTCCGGCACCGTTCCCTTGGCTGAAGCGTAGAGCACCTTGTTCTCGATGAAAACCACCGGATTCTCATCGCGGATGGCGGTCTTGAGCAAGCCCTTGGCGTCGTAGGCGGTCGTCGGCATCGCCACTTTCAGGCCGGGGACGTGGGCAAACCAGGCCTCCAGCGACTGGGTATGCTGGGCGGCGTTGGCGCGACCGGCGCCGGTCATGGTGCGATAGACGATCGGCAGCGTCGCCTTGCCGCCGAACATGTACTTGGATTTTGCCGCCTGGTTCACCAGTTGATCCATGGCGCACATCATAAACGTCATGTACATAAACTCGGCCACCGGTCGCAAACCCACCAGCGCCGCCCCCAGCGCCGCACCGGCAATCGCCGTCTCGGAGATCGGCGTGCCCACCACCCGCTTCGCGCCGAACTCGTCGTAGAGGCCTCGCGTCACGCCGTAGGTGGAGTCCTTGATATCCTCGCCCAGGCAAAAGACGCGCGGATCACGGCGCATCTCCTCGCGCAGCGCCATGTTCAGGGCTTGAGAATAGGTCACGTCGGGCATCAGACCGCCCTTCCTGCCGCGTCGGCGTTGGTGTAGATGTCGGTCAATAGCAGCTCCTCGCCCGGCTCCGGACTGGCCTCGGCGAAGGTGACGGCGCGCTCCACCTCGTCCTGGACGCGAGTATCCAGGCGCTGCAGGGCGCCGGCGTCCGCCACAGCGAGTTCCTGGAGCACGGCGGAGAAGCGAATCAGCGGATCGCGTGAAGCGCGCGCTTGCCGTACCTCTTCCTTCGTCCGGTACGGCTCCGGGTCGCCCAGAAAATGGCCTTCGAAACGGTAGGTTTTGGCCTCGATCAGGGAAGGTCCTTCCCCGCCGCGCGCCCGTGCCACCGCCGCCGCCACGGCGGCATGCACCGCCAGCACGTCGGAGCCGTCGACGATCAGACCGGGGATGCCGTAGGCGGCGGCGCGGTCGGCCACGTGCTCAATGGCCATATCCTGACTGACCGATTGGTACTGGGCATACTGGTTGTTCTCGCAGACGAACACCACCGGCAGCTTGAGGGCGGCGGCGAAGTTGATCCCTTCATGGAAGGCGCCGTGGTTGGCCCCGCCGTCCCCGAAAAAACAGAGCGCCACCTCCGAGGAGCCGCGCACCCAGAAACCCAGGGCCGCCCCAGTAGCGATCGGGATGCCGGCGGCGACGATGCCGTTGGCGCCCAGCATGCCGTGGTCGAGGGAGGCAATGTGCATACTGCCGCCTTTGCCGAGATTGTAGCCGGTCACCTTGCCCATGAGTTCCGCCATCATTGGGGCCAGCTCGAGCCCCTTGGCGATACAATGGCCGTGACCGCGATGAGTGCTCGATATGACATCGCCATCGCGTAACGCCGCGCAGGCGCCGGTCGCCACCGCCTCCTCGCCGATATAGAGGTGGACGCTGCCATAGAGCCGCGCCTCCAGAAAGAGCGCCTTAACTCGCTCCTCGAAGCGCCGAATCCGCAGCATCGTGGCATAGAACTGGAGCAGTTGCTGGTCGGTAAGCCCCTGGCGGTCAATCGACACGGCGGGTACTTGGTGCGCGGTAGCCATGGTGGTACGACTCCTTATGCGGGTGGCGGAGATCCCAGCGGTGCGCGCTCCCCGACGGCCGTCGCTCGCAAGAGCGTTTCATGCACCAGAAGCTCGTGGTCGAGGGAACGGTCCGGCGGCTGGACGCCGCGCAGCGTGGCGATGAAGGCAACAAGTTCCCGAGCGTAGAGCGCCTGACGGGACACGTCTGCCAACGCCATAGTTTGCATGCCGGCGGTGTACTCTGCGGTCGGCGCTTCCAGGCAGAGGCGGAGCTGGGACGACGGTTCGAACGGTTCCATGCCGGCACTGCCCCGGCTGCCATAGATCTCGAAGCGGCGGGCGGCGGGCCGGCACTCCAGCGCCGCCAGGTCCACCGTGGCGAGCGCACGGGGATACTCGAATACCACCAGGGTGTTGTCCGCGAAGGCCGGCAGGGTCGGCGTTCCGTCATTGCGAAAGAAGGGCGTCACTCGTTCCGGGCGGCCGAGGAGCCAGACCATCTGGTCGAGCATATGGCCGGCGAGATCATAGAAAATGCCACCGCGGTGCGGCGCGAGATCGGCGCGCGAGGTTGCCGTCCAACCCTCGTGGTGTATCGGCAACCAGGTGGACATGTGCGCGCGCACGGCGAATACCTCACCGAGCAGACCGCTCCGGGTCCAGGAAACGAGCTGCATGAAACCTGGATGATAACGGAACATGTACCCCGTCTGGATCTGCAGGTTAGCGGCGCGCGCACGGGCGATCAGCCGCTCGAAGCGAGGCCAGTCGTCACCAGCCGGCTTGTCGTACCACACGTGTTTGCCGGCGGCGACAGCGTCCTCCGCCAGGGCCAAACCTTCGGCATTACTGCCCTCGATCGCGACCGCGACGATGGAGGGATCGCCCAGTAAGTCTTCTCGGGTACGGAGCAAAGTCACCCCAGCATAGGGACGTGCAGCGCTCAACCGCGGCCAAAGCGCCCGGTCCGGCTCGTACACGCCGGCGAATTCCACGTCCGGGTTACATTGCAACGCCTGCGCTTTACCGGCGGCATGGCCGTGTTTAACGCCATACTGACCAAACCGGACCGGTGGCATGCCTCTTCTCCTTGCCGGCCACCCGAGCGGTCGTGCTCACGTGCTCGGCATACGGTAGCATACGCCTCGGCGGCGTGCTCGGTGATGTCGCCTGGTATCTGGAGTAACCAATGTATCGTACGGCCATCATCGCCTGTGGCAACATAGCGCGCGTCCATGCCCGCGCCTG
>JBPCLN010000338.1:0-5878 GCA_051003235.1 Chloroflexota bacterium
GTGCGGACGACGCGGCGACACGACGGTCCGCTGGCGAATCGCGATTACGTCCTCTTTCTGATGGGCGCCTTTGTATCCAGTCTGGGCTCCTGGATGCAAGCTGTGGCGCTCAGTTGGACGGCGCTGCAACTGGGACACGGCTCCAGCTTTGTGTTAGGCCTCCTGGGCTTCGTCTCCACCGCGCCGGTGCTGCTGTTCGGTGTGGCGGCAGGCAGCTTGGCCGACCGAGCGGACCGCCGGCGGGTGCTGCTCGTGACCCAGTCGGCGGCGCTTTTCCTGGCGGCGATTTTGACTATCCTCCAGGCAGCGGGACGCAATACCGTGGCGACGTTGTTAGTGATTGCCGCCGCCAATGGCGTGGTCAATTCCCTCAACGGGCCTTCGTGGCAGGCGTTCATCAAAGAGCTGGTCGGGCCAAAGCAGTTACGGCGGGCCGTCGCCATTAATTCGGCACGCTTCAATCTCACCCGCATCTTCGGTCCGGCGGTTGGCGGCTGGTTGCTGGTTGCGTCTGGCGCAGCGGCCTGCTTTGGCGTCAATACCCTGAGCTTCTTCGCCGTCATCGTGGCGCTACTGCTCATTCGCACGCATGGCGCTCCGGTCGGCGGGAGTCAACGACGCGGTTTGGCGGCGACGTTGGAGGTCGGGCGTAATCCGCAAATTCGCGCCGTCCTGCTGCCGGCCATCGGCCTGACCGTTTTGGCGTTGCCGTACGGCAGTTTTCTGCCGAAGATGACGGCTGATGTATTTCATGAAGGCGCGGGCGGCTTGAGTGTGCTACTGACCGCCACCGGCGTTGGCGCGTTGATTGGCGCCTTCGTCTCCAGCTTGCCCGTGGTCGCCCGCTTTCCGCAGCGCTCGCTGGCCTTGCTGCAGGTGGCCACCGGCCTCGCCCTTGCCGGTTTTGCCTGGTCGCCGAGCATCACCGTCGGCGTGCCCTGTCTGGTCCTTTTCGGCGCGTCCCTGATCGGCTACCTCGCCATTGCCGGCGCCACGATTCAACTGGCGGCCGAGCCGGGGACGGAGGGGCGAGCCCTCGGCCTCTGGATGATCGTTAACTCCGGGCTGGTGCCGATCGGCAGCCTCCTGATTGGGGCGGCGGCGGAGGTCCAATCCATTGCAATTCGGGGCGCATTGGGCGCGGCCGGCGTCGGCTGCCTACTCTTCGGCATACTCGCGGTCCTTGGCGGACGGCGGATGATGCGCGCCGACGGCAACGAGCGTAGGGTGATCGTCTCATAGACGTGAACTGCCTTTTCCTCTAGCATGCTGGTACACGATCGATGTTTGCGTACCGTATGTCGGGAAGGGACTGCCACGTGCATCTCACCTGTTCACAGAGTCAACTGAGCAAAAGCCTGGGCATTGTCGGCCGGGCTGTCGCCCCACGCAGCAGCTTGCCCGTCACGGGGCATGTGCTGCTGGCGACGGATAACGGACGGCTGAAGCTCGCGGCGACCAATATGGATATCGCTATCGTCTCCTGGCTGGACGCTGAGATCCACGATGAAGGCAGCATCAGCGTGCCGGCCCGCCTCTTTACCGATCTGGTCAACTCCTTGCCCAACGACCGGGTGGAGTTGGACCTCAGTCGCCGTACGCAAACCCTCCTGGTGAAGGGCGTCCGCTTTGAGGCGAACGTCAAGGGGCTGGATGCGAGTGAGTTCCCGCGTATCGACGTTGTGGCGGAGCAGCAATTGCTGGAGCTGCCGGCGGCGGACCTACGGCAGGCAATCGAAGACGTGCTCTTCGCGGCCGCTAAAGATGAAACACGGCCCCAACTGGCCGGGCTGCTCTTCCGCGCCCGCGAATCGGTGCTCATCCTCGTTGGCTGCGACTCCTTCCGCCTCTCCATTCGTCGGCTCCCGCTCGATACGCCGGTGCCGGAAGAGGTCGACCTGATTGTGCCGGCCCGCACGATGGCAGAAGTGGCGCGTATTCACGGGGCCCTGGATGAAAACGTCAGCGTCTCCGTCAAGCCCAATCACAGTCAGATACTTTTCCACGCGCCGAGCGTGGAGATCGTCTCCCGGCTGATCGATGGCAGTTACGTCGAGTTCCAGCGCCTCCTCGATCAAGTGGCGCGCCACAACGTCAAGGCGACCGTCACCACCGCCGACCTCCAACGGGCGGCTCGCTTCACCTCCTTTGTCTCGCGCGACGCCAATAACGCCCTACGAATCGAGGTGAAGCCCTCCGACGGAACCATCGGGCCGGGTATCGTCACGCTGCAGGCGACCGCGGCGCAGGTCGGCGACAACACCACCGAAATAGACGCCGTAGTAGACGGCGTACCGGCGCGAATCGCATTGGATAACACCTACCTGACCGATGCCGCCGATGCCATTCACACGCAGCAAGTCGTTGTCTCCGCTACCGCCGGGCAGACGCTGCCGGTACTGCTAATGCCGGTCGGCACCGACGACGTGATGCATCTGATTATGCCGATGCATTTGCAGTAGGTGAACGGCGTCGCGGACCTGGCTGCACCGTTCCCTGCTCGTCGCGTGCCGGATAAAGGAGCGCCTCCGGCAGGATTCGAACCTGCGACCGACCGCTTAGAAGGCGGGAGCTCTATCCCCTGAGCTACGGAGGCTACTTTCCGGCACAGGCGCCGGAACGGCAACGTATTGTACCAACGCCGACTGGTGCTCCCGCCCTTCCGGATGGCCCGACTAGTCCCAGGCGACCGGATCGAATGCAGCGCATAGAGTAGATACATGCGGCGGCGAACTCTGTATGATAAAGGCGTTGGTCAACAGGGGTGGTTTGGGCTGGTGGCGGAAGGTTCGTGGTACTGTTGGCAGGCAAGGGCGCCGTACCATGAAGCAGACGGTGAGGCAGTGCCTTGATAGGGCGAGGACGTCGCATACGAAGGCGGTAGGGTGCAGGCATCGGTAGCCACCTGGATCGGGCCGGCCATGCAGGGCGGCATCCTGAATGCTGTCTTCGGCGCGGTGGTGCTGGCGCTGTTCGGTAGCACGTTGTGGTATCTCGGCCGGCGACCGCAGCGCCGGCAGCACGCGGCGGCAAGCCGTTCGCCCGCCTGGCGCCGGTCGGTGGTTACCTACCTCGGTTTAGTGAAGCCGCGAATCATTCCCTTGCTCCTTATCCCCACCGGCGCTGCCATGTTAATCGCGGAGCGGCTGCAGCCGGTGCCTATGCCCATGTTTGTGCGCCTCTTCGCGTTGACCCTGGTGGGCGGGACGCTCGCTGCGTCCGGCGCGCACGTCTTCAATTGTTACCTGGATCGCGATCTGGACGCCAACATGCGTCGCACGCGGGCGCGGGCCTTTCCGACCGGGCGGGTCAGGGCCGGGCCGGCGCTGGCGTTTGGCGCGGTCTTGACGCTCGCTTCCTTTGCGTTGCTTGGTTTTGCCGTCAACTGGTTGGCGGCGGCGCTCGCCCTGGCCGGTAACCTCTTTTACGTGCTGGTCTATTCCCTCTGGTTGAAACGCGCGACGCCGCAGAATATTGTCATCGGCGGGGCGGCCGGCGCGGTGCCGCCATTGGTCGGTTGGGCAGCCGTGACCCACCAAGTCGGCTTGCCGGCAATCCTCCTCTTCGCGATAATCTATTTCTGGACGCCGGCCCATTTCTGGGCGTTGGCGCTGGTGCGGGAGGAGGATTACCGCTCGGCAGGCGTGCCCATGCTGCCGGTAGTGCGCGGGCGGGAGGAGACGCGCCGCCAGATTCTCCGCTACACCGTCCTGCTCTGCCTGGCGACCGTGGCGCTGTACGTCACACAGGCGATGGGTTTGGTCTATCTGACCGTGGCGGTGGTGTTGGGTGGCATATTCCTGGTGCGCGCCTGGCAGTTGCTGCGGGGGGCCGATACCGCCGTGGCATGGCGGTTATTCAAGTATTCCAATATGTACCTCGCCTTGCTCTACGGCGCAATGGTGGTGGATCGTCTTCTGCCGCACTAATGGCCGGCCAATTGGGCGTGAACACGCGATTAGTGGATGATGCCGACTGCTATGGCGAGGCGAACTGTGGCAATCAGCCCGCAGGCCAGAAGTAGCGGCACGATGACCACGTTAAGGTAACGGGTGGCAGCGAGGATATCCGGCCGCACGCTGCTCATGAGGATCTCCTTTTCGAAAAGGAAGATCAGGAGCAGGATCAGGGCGGCGAAACCGATGGCGGCAGTGGCCGAAGGGGAGGACATGCTGGCGGTGATGGTGGCCGTCGTCACTACGGAACTCACGCGGTGGGGCCCCTTGCCTGAACATGCCAATCAATGCCAAAGGATACTGTACGACTGATCCGTTACCGTAGTCCTTACGCGAACGTCGCGGTTCGGGTAAGGGTCGCGTCGAAGAAAGGGGGCAGCGTGGCGCGTAAGGGGCCGACTCGCCTTATTATTCTTGGTCTAGACGGGGCCTCCGCGCCGTTGGTCTTTGATCGCTTCCGCTCGACGCTGCCGGCGCTGACGGCCTTTGCCGGCACCGCCATCGTTGGAGAACTCGAATCGACGATCCCGGCGACGTCCCTGCCGGCCTGGCCGGCAATCTTCACCGGGCGCGATCCCGGCGAGCTGGGCATCTACGGCGCACGGCAACGGGTTGCCCACACCTACGCCGCACCGCCGCCGGTGACGTCCCGGGTGCTTCCCCCAATTACCTTGTGGGACGTGGCCGGACAGCTCGGTGCGCAGTCCATCGTGATTGGCGCCCCCCCGGCCTATCCGCCACGGCCTCTGCGCGGTGTAGCGGTGGCATGTGCCATGACGCCGCCGGAGGCGGAGACCTTCACGACTCCGCCGGAGTTGAGCACGCGGCTACGCGCCGATCAGTACCAGTTCGACTTGCGCGAGCCTGCCACTGCCGCCCCAGTGCAGTTGGTGGAGCACGCGGCAGTCATCACGCGCCAACGCTTTGCTCTCCTCCGCGACTTGCTGGCGACGGAGCCCTGGCGTCTGGCGGTACTCGTCGATCCCACACTCGACCGCCTGCAACACGCCCTTTGGAATGAGCCGGAACTCCTGCAACAGCACTACACCGTGATTGATGCTGAAATCGGGCATCTCCTCGCCGACCTCGACCCGACAACGGTTGTCGCCGTCATCTCCGACCACGGCGCCCGTGCCTCGCGGGGCAGCTTCGCTATCAATGACTGGCTGCACCGCGAGGGCTATCTGGCGCTGGACGGTGCAGCGCCGGCTACGGTGACGTCCTTGGAGCACGCGGCAGTGGATTGGGGACGCACGCTGGCCTGGGCGGAAGGGGGGCCCGCCGTGCGGATCATGCTCAATGTCCAGGGACGTGAGCCGACCGGCGTTGTTGAGGCTCGCCGTTATCAACAGGTTCGGAACGAGATCAAGCGGAAACTGGAAGCCTTGATTGGACCGGACGGCAAGACGATGGGCAATCGGGCCCATAAGCCGGAAGAGATTTATCAGTCCACGCGGCGCCTGGCCCCCGACCTTATCGGCGTCCTCGGCGGGATGGCTTGTCGGGCGACGGGGAACCTGGGTCATCACGAGCTGTTCCTGCCACCCGTTAACGGGATCTCCAGTGGAAATCACACCGACCGCGGTCTCCTCATGTTGCACTGGCCGCAACATGGCCCCAACGGGCGGCGGGAGGGCCTCCGCGTGCTCGATATCTACCCCACGGTGCTGACGGCGCTCGGCTTGCCGGTGCCGGAGAACCTCACGGGGCGGACGCTGGTGGGCTAAGGGCCTGCGCCCCCACCGTCAGCGTGCCGAGCGGAATCTCGCCTCCCAGGTCTTCCCCCTTCGGGCCGCGGACCGGAAAGACGTGGAAGCCGTCCACGATATAGAGGCCGGCGACGAGCGTATAGCGACCCGGTGCTAGAGGAGCAGGTGGCGTCGCCGTAAACCAGGTCAGGAGGCGATCGCCCCGCTGCCAGG
>JBPCLN010000339.1:0-6236 GCA_051003235.1 Chloroflexota bacterium
AGCCGTTGAGCATATAGGTGCTTTGCTTCCCTTTTCGCACCCGACGAGCGAAAATGGAGGCAGTACCAACGGTGCGTTCCGCTTGAGCCTGGCGGAGTTCGGAGCAAGTTGGCGGACGAACGAACGGAGAGAAAATGAGCTATCAGGTGACCGCTCTGGACGTCGTTGCCCGTCCGACCGCGGTGGTTGCAGCGACTACCACGTGGCAGGAATTCCCGACGCTGTGGATGGAACTTCTGGACGAGGTGTGGGCGTGCCTACGCGCGAGCGGGATCCACCGCGGCTGCCCCAACATCATGCTGTACCGGGACGACGTGCCGCACGTCGAGGTCGGCGTCGAGCTGAGCCAACCATGCCCGCTCACCGGACGGGTGGTGGCGTCGACCCTGCCTGCGGGGCAGGTGGCGATGACCGTCCACCGCGGATCGTACGCGGGTCTGGCGTCGGCACATCAGGCCGTGGTCGACTGGTGCGCCGCGCAGGGGCGGGGGCGGGCCGGCCCGCGGTGGGAGGTATACGGGCCACACCGCGACGATCCCGCCGAGGTGTGGACTGAGGTCTATTACCTGCTGTCGTGATAATTCCTCACCGCTTGGCCAGGGGCCTACTCGGCGCTGACCAAGTGCATGATCGGCGCGATCCGCCGTTCAACACCGAGCCGCTCCAGCAGCCGGCCCGACGCCGACATCTCGCGTCGCGTAGAGCACGTACACGGCGCTGATCATGGAGGAGAAGAGCGCGCCAGCGGCAGTTAAGAGCGTGGCCGTCGCAGAATGGGATCATGCCAGACGTGGCCCATCCCCGCCGCGATCTCGCCGCGCACATCGAGCGAGACCCGCGGTGCCAAAGCTTCTGGGACGCTAATACGGACCATGCAGAGGGCCGAGCCCAGGAAGGACAGCGCGTAAACGGTAAGCGCGAACGGGGCAGAGACGCGTTGGAACAGCAGGCCGCCCGGGCCGGGACCGGCGACCTCGGCAACGGCGCTGCTCCCTCGGAGCTTACTGTTCGCTTCGACCAGGCGGTCGGCC
Source organism: Chloroflexota bacterium (assembly GCA_051003235.1). Taxonomy (GTDB): domain Bacteria; phylum Chloroflexota; class UBA4733; order UBA4733; family UBA4733; genus UBA4733. The sequence continues at coordinate 1,032 of JBPCLN010000339.1, forward strand.
GGCAACAGGCTCGGCACGAAGGCCGGATAGGCGACGACGAAGACGATCGTGCCGGCGCCGGAGAGGAAGGCCACGGCATACAACTGGCGCAGGCCCACGATGAGCTCGTCGAATCGTTCGATTCGAGGGTTTCATCTCCTGTCCATGGCGGCGCCCAGTACCATGTTTTCGGAATATCTTGTGCTATATCCTTGGCTCGCCGCCGGCTCCGCACGCCTTTGCCCTCGCCTTCCCAGGGACGTACAATGACAGCGCCGGCCGTCGCGCCAGGCCCGGGCGGTCACGACGGTGGGGACAATCGAACCCTTGCCATGATCGACGACGGCGAAGGAGTGGCCGCTGGTCAATATGCAGAACAATCGAGAGATGGGAAAGCCGGCGATCGTTTCCGCCGAGGCATGGCAGCGGGAACGCGACGCGCTGCTCACGGCCGAGAAGGAAGCGACCCGCGCGCTCGACGCGCTCGCCGCGCGCCGCCGCCGGCTCCCAATGGTCACGTTCGGCAACGGGTACGCGTTCAATACGCCCGCCGGCACAAAAACCCTGCTCGACTTGTTCGAGGGCCGGGGACAGCTCGTGGTCTACCAATTCATGGACAACGGACCGGACGACTATTGCCCGGGCTGCACCAACTTCACCAACAACGTCGTCAACCTGGCTGCGCTTTCCGAGGCTGGGGTCAGCTGGGTGACCGTGTCCAATATGCCGCTCGTCCAGATCGAGCGCTATAAGGCGCGGATGGGCTGGACGGTGCCGTTCGTATCGTCGCACGTCACGACGTTCGCGGACGATTGCGGCGCCGGTGGCGGCTTCATGCTCAGCGTGTTCCTGCGCGACGGCGAGGACGTCTACCGGACGTATGGCACGACCGCCCGCGGCGTGGACCGGCTCCTCTTCGTCAACAACATCCTCGACCTCACCCCGTACGGCCGCCAGGAGGCCTGGGAAGATTCCCCGCCCGGCTGGCCGCAGCATCCCACGTACGGCTAGGTGCGCCGCGTGGCATGCGGGTGGACGACGATAGGCGGAGAAGCCGGATGATCGATCCAACGAAGACCGGCGCGTGCTACCCGGCGCCGTGAGGTGATGGCAGGCGCGCTAGTCCGACCGTGCGCCCAACGCCTGGGAGAGCACCAGAACGGTGGTCGCCACGGCCACCAGCAGCACCGCGAGCACCAGGGCCGCCGGCAGGTCGGATTGCATGGCCTGGAGGATGGCGAGCGACATCGTCTGGGTGCGACCCTCGAAGTTGCCGGCGAACAGCAGCGTGGCGCCGAATTCCGAGAGGGCGCGACCCAGGCAGAGCACGGCGCCGCCGGTGATGCCGGGCAGCGCCAGGGGGACCGTCACCAGGCGGAAGCCCTGCCAGAAAGAGGCTCCGTCCATCGCCGCCGCCTCCTCGACTTCCCGCGCCACACCGCTAAAGCCCAGCGTCGCACCGCGGATATAGAACGGCCCCGCCACAAACACCTGCGCCAGCACCACCGCGGCGGTCGTGAACGGCAGGTCGATGCCGAGCAGGGCGAACTGGTCCCCCAGCAGCCCCCGCCGTCCGAAGGCCATCAGCAACGCCACCCCCGCCACCATCGGCGGGAGCACCAGCGGCAGATCAGCGACCGTCTGCAGCACGGCGCGGCCCGGAAAGCGGCCGCGCGCCAAGAGATAGGCCAGGGGCGTTCCGGTGACGACGACGATCAGGAGTGTCCCCATTGTCGTGACCAGCGTCAGGCGCAGCGCCTCCAGGACGAGGGGTTCCCGGATGCTGGACCAGAACTCCGGCGTCGTCACGCCGCGCCAGACTAGGGCGACAATCGGCAGGATGATGAAGCCGATCAGAACGGCCGCTGGAATAGCGAAGACGACGGTCGGCGCCCCCGGGGCGGCGAGGGTTCCGGATCGCGGCGTCGCTTCCTGCGCCGGCAACCGGGGCACGGCGCGCTCAGCCATCCACGACCATCCCCTCACGTCGCAGTGGGACCGTGTGGCCGGCGTCGACCGGGGATGTTGCGCTCTTGATCACGTGCCCGTCGCGCCGGAGGGATCACTCCTGCCGCGCGATGCCGCCACCGCGCCTGGCACGGGCGGCGGGGTGAAGCCATACTTCGCCAGCACCGCCTGGCCGGCGGGTGAGAGGACGAAGGAGATGAATGCCTGCGCCCCGTCGGCGTTCGGGGCGCCTTGCACGACGGCAATCGGGTACTGGGCGATGATGTTGAACTGGTCGGGGATGGCAATCAGCTTCAATGCGCTGCGCACGGCAGCGGTCACGTCCGTCTGATACACCACGCCGGCGTCGGCCTCGCCCAACTGGACCTTTGCCACCACCTGCTTGACATCGGCCTCGTAGGAGACCACGTTCTTGGCGACCGCGGCCCCGAAAGTGCTCCCGAAGCCGGGGTCTTGCCCCATCTTGGCGAAAGCCTGACGCGCGTAGTTGCCGACCGGCACCGCCGCTTCCGCCAGGTCCAGTTTGACGCCCGGCTTCGCCAGGTCCTGCAGCGTCGTGATGCCCGCCGGGTTCGCCGCCGGCACGATCACGGTCAGCTTGTTCTGGGCGAAGATCGTGGGACTGCCGCTGATGCTGCCTTCCTTCTGGGCGCCTTGCATGTTCGGCGCATCGGCCGAGGCAAACACGTCGGCGTGCGCTCCCTGCGCGAGCTGCGTCCGCAAGGTCGGCGAACCGCCGAAGTTGAACGTCACCGTGCTGCCGGGGTTCGCCTGCTGCAGCACGGCACCCAGGGCCTTGAAGGCATCGGTGAGCGAGGCCGCCGCGAAGACCGTGACGGTGCCCTGAACATGGGGGACGCCGGCGGCCGGCGCCGCCGGCAAAGCGACAGCAGTTCCCCCTCCAACACAGGCCGCGAGCAGGAGGGGCAGAAGGACGACGAAGAGACACCAGAGGCGAAATTTAGCCTTTGGCAAGGAGAACCTCCATTGCATGACTCCGTTCCTATCCTGTCTGTCCCAAACGTCACGGCGCCAGTTCGGCGACGATCGTGCCGGCGCCGGTGCTGTCGTAGCCGCCGAGTGCGGCCAGTTCCCGGCGGTAGGGCCCGCTCACGGCCACGTCGAGAAGCGCCTGCACCGGCGCTGTCGTGAGATGGGCACGCGGGATTACCAGGTCGTAGCGTTCCATTTGCCGCGGGACGAAACCAAGATCGAGGGCCCGCGCGACGGCCATAATGCCCGGCCCGGCATCGGCCGCCCCCGCCGCCACGGTCTCGGCCACCGCCTGGTGGCTTGCCACTTCGTGGTGAAAGCCGTGGACGCGGGCGGGTGGGATGCCCGCTTCCACCAGCCAGGCGTCCAATAGCATGCGGCTGCCGGAGCCCGGTTCTCGATTGACGATGGTGACGTCCCGGCGGGCGAGGGTGCTCCCATCGGCGATGCCCTTCGGGTTGCCGGGAGCGACGATCAACCCCTGCTGCCAATCAGCGAGCGTGATCACCACGAGATCCCGCCCGCCGAGTTCTCGGCGCACCGCCGGGAGGTTGCACTCCCCCGTCGCCGCGTCGCGCAAGTGGGTGCCGGCGATGTGCGCCTCCCCGCGCCCCAGGGCACGCAGCGCGCGCAGGCTACTCTGTGGCACCCAGACCAAACGGAACGCCGGATAGCGGCGAAGCAGGTGAGCGCCCAGGAGCGCCAGGGCGGGGTCACAGCCGTAGACCACGACGGCATGCTCGATACGCTCGGGATCAATGAGCAGATCTACGGTGGCCTGCCGGCCTGTTCCCTGCGCGAGGCCATCGGCAGCGACTAGCGTCGCCGCACTGCCGCGGAGCGCAGTCGCCAGCACCCGGTTACCGACGCGTGCCACCTGGACCCGCAATGGGGACTCACGGCCGGCGTCATCCTCGTCCAGCAACTCTGCTTTCAGACGAACGGGCGCATCAGGCAAGGAGAACAGCGTCTCGACACTGCAGCCGAGGGTCTGCGCCAGACGGAGCGCCACGACAGTATTGGGAACGTAGCGCCCGGTCTCAATCGCGTGGATCGCCTGGCGGGCAATGGCGCAGTGCTCCGCGAGCGCCTGCTGGCTCAGGCCGGCGACAAGGCGATGTCGCCGTACCTGGTTCGTCACCGCAAGCGACGGAACACCCGACTGCACTACCTCACCTCCATCGAGCAGTGTACGCTACACACGCCATTTTGTCATCTACCGTTGCAGACTGCGACAGGGTCATTTCATCAGGTTCGGCCGACAGCGAGGTTGAGCGTGACGGCGAGTTAAGGGCAGCCGGCGTGGGTGCCGAGAGCGGCGGTGATAGAGGCGACAATGTTTGCCACTTCACCGCCCGTTTCTAGGAGTTGGGCAGCACACTTGGTGAGATTGGCTTCCTGGGAGGGGTCGTGGTGGCATAATGAGGGTGACGACGTATCACGACCGGGCGTCGGACCGTCAAGCACTCGTTGATAAGCTCCAAGAAGCGGCAAATCGCTTCTTCCGGGGGGCCACCGGGAAGAGCGTGGATTTTCGGGTTACAGAGGCGCTAAGTGCGCAGGAACTCATCCGATCCGTTGGAGGCGATATCACCGCCTTTGAGGCGCGCAGGCAGAACCCGAGCCGGCTGGCTCGGTTCTTCAGTTCTACGTCCCCAAAACTGGTCGTCACACTCGATGCCGTTGATGGTGTTCTCCGCGCGTTGCGAGACGGACGAGTATCACCCCAGCAGGCCCAGCAGTGGGCGTCGTTCAGTCGTCGTGGCTATGTCGCGGGGGCGACCAGAGGGCCCGTCGGGCCGCTCAGGATCGAGTATGACCCTCTCCACGAGGATGACATCGTTAACAGCATTTCTCGGCTCGACGAAATCGGGGACGTGATCGATGGAGAGGTGAGCGACGAGGAGATCAACGATATGTTGCGGGCCTCGCGATAGCTGGAGTTATCCGCGTGGCCGGGGCCTCATTGCGTGGCAACGCCGCTGGTTGCCAGCGATACTCTACTTCATCGGCAGCCAAATTTGTACAAGTTACTCGTGGCCCTTGGATCGACTGCCATGACCATTTCGACAGACAGCATATTCCGCACAGCACGGCAAAAGAGTAGGCAATAAAAAGGGACACGGGACATGTTCACGCACGAGCGGTTGGGACTGAGCGCGAGCCAAAAACAGACGTACCAGGAACAGGGCTACCTCATCCTGGAAAACGTGCTGTCGGCCCACGAGCTGGATGACTTGCGCCTGGCTTCGGAGCGCATTCAGC
>JBPCLN010000340.1:0-43082 GCA_051003235.1 Chloroflexota bacterium
CGCCCAATCGAGTGCAGGAACGACGCACAAGCGCGCCGCCACCTGAGCAATGCTCCCCTTTTGGGCCTTGTCCTTCTCTATACGAACGCGGAACGATGTTGGATCACTGGCAACGGCCATCACTTGGATTTAATGGCGAAGGGGTGAAAACCTGTCCATATTGACACGATCGCCAATCGTCGTGCCCGAGCAGCCCGCACGAACTCGGAGCAACTACCACATGCGCTGGAACAGGCTGGCGATGCCCTGACCGCCGCCGATGCACAGCGTGACGATTCCCCACTCTTTATTGCGGCGCTGCAATTCGTAGAGTAGTTTCGTGGCAAGGATGGCGCCGGTGGCGCCGACCGGGTGGCCGAGGGCGATGGCGCCGCCGTTGACGTTCACTTTCTCCGGGTCGGCGTCGAGTTCGCGCAAGACAGCGATCGACTGGGTGGCGAAGGCTTCGTTCAGCTCGATCAGATCGATATCATCCAGTGTCATGCCCGCCAGCGCAAGCAGCTTGCGCACTGCCGTGATCGGCGCGATGCCCATCACCTCCGGCTCGACGCCGGCCACCGCCCACGCCACCAGGCGTCCGAGCGGTTGGCAACCGCGTGCCTGTGCGTCCGCCTGGCGCATCATCACCATGGCGGACGCCGCATCGTTGATGCCGCTGGAGTTGCCAGCCGTCACGCTCCCGCCGTCACGGAATGCGGAACGCAACCGGGCGAGACGTTCGGCGGTGACGTCCGGCCGTGGATGCTCGTCTCTGGTAATGGCCAGCGGTTCGCCCCTGGTCTGAGGAACGGAGACCGGTGTAATCTGATCATCGAAGGCGTGGGCGGCGATGGCGGCGGCCGTGCGGCGCTGGCTCTCCAGGGCGAACGCGTCCTGATCGGCCCGCGACACGCCGTAGCACTCGGCTACTCGCTCCGCCGTGCAGCCCATGGCATAGCGCCCGAACGGATCGGTGACGAGCGATTGGGTGCCGTCTACGAGCGTCGCGTTGCCGTAGCGTTGGCCGAGTCCGGCCTTCGGCAACAGGTACGGCTGCATCGTCATATTCTCGTCACCACCGGCGACCACAACGCGCGCCTGACCGGTGAGCAGCTCCATCGCCGCGGAGTGAATCGCTTGCAAGCCCGAGCCACAGAGGCGGTTCACATTATACGCCTGGCTGGTCACAGGCAGACCGGCCTTCAGGGCACAGAGGCGGGCGTTAAAGGCGTCGTCACCGACCTGGCCGACACAGCCCATAATCACTTCGTCGACATCCGCGGGGGGAACGTTGGCACGCGTCAACGTCGCTGCAATCGCCGCCGCACCAAGATCGGCGGCTGGTGTCGATTGGAAGGCGCCCTGGTAGCGGCCGATGGCGGTGCGTACGGGAGCGATGAGAACGACATCGCTCGTCATCTTCATTGGTACCGGTTCTCCAGAATCTCGCGCCGAGACCGCTACCAGGTGAGGTAAGCGCCGGCACGTTCCGTCTGCTGGCCGTTTTGGGCCGGGGCGTGATTCTGGTCATTCTTCGTCGGCTGAGCTGGGGCTTGCACCACGTTGAGGATCGTCGTCACGATAATAAACAGCATGGAACCGCCGAAGAAGACGATGCCAAGCGGGCGCTTCCAGATCTTGCGCTGGCGATTCCGGTCGTAGAAGGGCAGCAAGATCAAGGCGATGAGCGCGATATTGGGCAGAACGAAGGTGCCGAACGGCACGAGGATCGGGCCTTTCATCACTTCCAGGATGGCGAACAGGAAGTAGAAATACCAGGCGGGGCGCGGCAGATAAAGATCATTGTTAAGCGGGTCGGCCGGAGCGCCGACGGTCGGCGGCATGACGAGGGTAAACACCAGCAAGATGGCGAAGATGATTAGGACCACCACCGTCGTCTGGAAAACGGCATCGGGGAAGAAGGTACCGCGCAAATCAGGGCGCAGGTGCTCCCCAACCACGGTCAACCGCAAGTCGCGCGCCGTCGCGGCGTCGTCCTCCGCGACCACGAGTGGACCGGCGGCGGGAACGCCCGGCACTCCCTCCCAACTGCGCTGCCGACGAGCGAACCGATCCTCTCCGGCGGCAGGGGTTTCCGTTGTGGTTGTGCTCATGCTACATCGCCTCCTCTGTCAGGAAGAAGACGCCCTGGCGAATCACCAGGGCCAGATGGAAGACCAACGCGCCCATCAACAGACCGGGGAAGATTAGCATGTGGACGGCGTAGAAACGGGTGATCGTGGCGCCGGTCAGATCGGCCCCGCCGCGCATCAGCGACACGATCCAGCCACCGATGAACGGTGTGTAGCCGGGGATCTGCGTCCCGACGATGGTGGCCCAGTACGCCTCCTGATTCCAGGGCAAGAGGTAGCCGGTGAAGGACAGCGCCAAGGTGCAGATCAGCAGAATGACGCCGAGCACCCAGGTAAACTCGCGCGGCTTCTTATAGCCGCCGTACCAAAAGACGCGACACATATGGACGAAAACCGCCGCCACCATGGCGCTCGCCCCGTAGACGTGCAGGCCACGCAGCCAGACCCCTGCCGGCACCACATAGGTGATGCTCTGCAGGCTGCTGAAGGCTTCAATTGTCGTCGGCCGGTAGAAGAGCGCCAGCATAATGCCGGTAATCAACTGATTGACAAAAAGGAACAACGTGATCTCACCAGCGAGGTCCAGCAGGTTCGAAAAGCGATCCACCGGGTGCAGGAGGAACTCGCCGATGCCGCGATGGGCGCCGACACCGCGTTCATCCAACCAGCGCACCATTGGTATGAAATCAATCAGGACCTCGCGCCGCCGGGGCCGCCGCTCAATCGTTGCCATTTCCCCTACTTTCCGCTCAATGCCTTCCGTAGGGGCGGGTTGCCAACCCGCCCGATTAGGTCAGACCGCCGACCGTCAAGTTGCTGCCCTGCACGCGCACGGAACGGCGGCGCAACGGCACATAGGCGGGACCGTTGATGACGCTGCCATCCTTGTTGAAGACGCTGCCGTGACAGGGGCAGGCAAAGACGCCCTGGGTGGAAGTCGGGGGCGCCCAGTTATACGGGCAACTGAGATGGGTACAGTGCATATCAAAGGCGGTGTAGCTCGTCGCACTGTGCTGAATAATCCAGGCGCCGCCGGTCGGATTTTTTCCTTGCGGATCCACGCCCAACGGCACCCGCATCGGCAATTCCGGCTTGAACTGGGAGGTCGGTCCCACGTCTTCGTACCCTGTATCGCCGGACGTGCCCAACGGGATCAAGTAGCGCAGTATGGCCACGGTGTACACCAGGCCGATGAGGCCGCCAAACCCCAGGATACCGGCGGTCAACGCCCGCCGCCGCGAAATGTCGCCGCTCGTCATCGGTATGCTATGTGCCATCGTCGCTTGCTACTCCCGAATCCTCCCTGAAGGTCAGGAAGGTTCCTCTACCCGCTGACCACAAGCCCGTCCGGCTGGTCGTCCACTGCCAGTGTAGAGCGGAAATCATCACCGCGCCATACTGGGCGGACACTAGCCACGCAGCCGCGCAGAATATAGCACACACACGGCTGGGCGTGCTATATTCGCCGAAGCTCACGGTCAATAGCTGCGCCGGTTCACCCGACGAGGAAAAGGGCGGGAGGGGCAGGTTACGCCGTACCGTGCTTGCACCTGTTAGCGCTTGTCTATAGGACTTTTAGGCCCTGGCAGAACAAGCATTGCCGGCACATTACTTTATACTTTAACCCTAACAATGCGGCCGCCGTGGGCGGGTGATCGCGCGATGTACGCCGTCTAGTAGGTGACAAGTCCATGCCCTCTATGGCCTCGGTATTGCTGGCGGCAACCCTGCTGATTGGTGGGGCGGCGCCTTCGGCCCTCGCCTCCCCGAACCCAAACGTCTGGTTCTATCCCCAAACGGGCCATTCCTTAACCATGGGGTTTGCTCGGTTCGTGGGGGACCACGGTGGCACCGCCCTGACCGGTATGCCCCTGACGGAAGAAATCAGTGAACACGGCGTGGTGGTGCAGTACTTCCAGCACATGCGGCTGGAGTGGCGCCCGGAGCGGGCCACCGGCGATCAAGTCAGCGTGGGCGCCCTCGGTATCGAGCTGGGTAAGATGCAACCGGCGGCCGCTGTACCGGCCGGCAAACAAGGCGCGATGTACTTCCCCGCCACCGGCCATTCGGTGACCGACGCCTTTCTCACCTTTTATCGAACGCACGAGGGCGCAGTGCTACTTGGCACTCCCATTACGGAAGAACTCACCGAAGGCGGCGCTGTGGTCCAGTACTTTAGCAACGCGGAATTGCAGTGGCGCGCCGACACCGGGGTGACGTTGGGCGACCTGGGCACTGTGGCGGCGGCAACGCGGGGTTGGACACCAACGGCAGCGCCGCTGGCGCCAGTCACGGCGCCGTCGGATGCCCAGAGGGTTGCCGCCGGCAGCCCTGGCCCGCTGCCGGTCCCGACCGTGGCCGCAAGGGTAAGCCCCCTCTCAGCCAGTATCATCCCGGCGTCATTTCTCCCCGGCGGACGCGGTCATTTGGTGGTACCGGTCCTGATGTATCACCACATTGGGTCCTGGCCGAGCCAGTATTCGGTGAGTACCGCCAATTTTCAGGCCCAATTGGCCTGGCTTCAGGCGAACGGTTACCAGGCGGTGAGCCTGCACCAGCTCTTAGCCGGTCTCTATGGTCCGGCGCCTTTGCCCGCCAAGCCGGTAGTCATTTCCATTGACGACGGCTATCCCGACGCTGCCGGCGATGCCCGCCAGGTGCTGTTGCAACACCATATGACGGCCACCTTTTTCATTCCCACCGTGCAATCGGCGCTAACCGCGGCGACACTGCGCCAGATGGACAGTGAGGGCTTCGACATTGAGGCCCATTCCCGCACCCACCCTGATCTGACGATGCTCAACGATAGCGCGGCCTGGAATGAGATTGCCGGCAGCAAGCAAGACCTGGAGCGAATTCTCGGCCATCAGGTTGACATCTTCGCCTACCCGTATGGCGCCGTCAATGCTCGAATCGTGGCCTTGATGCAGCGTGCCGGCTTCCACAGCGGCATCCTTGCCGGCGGTGGGCGGGCCTACTCCACGGCCTACCCCTTCGATGAGCCGCGCCTCCTGGTTGATCGTGGTGATGATCTGGCGAACTTCGCCGCAAAGGTCAACGGCCAGCCCTACCGGGACACTCTGAATATCGGCGGCACGCCGGCAACACGCACGGGCGATGGTCAACCGAAGCCGGAGTACCAGCCAGTATCCGCGCCGGCACCCGCCGGCGCAGCAACGTATCCCAACTCGAATTATAGCAGTGGGACAGGTAGCGCAAGCACCGGCGACGGCATTCCGCCGACCAGCAACGGTCCGGCGTCGGGTCCGGCTGACGCATCGGGTAGCGACCCTTCAACGGAACCCGTCGGGCACGGGGCGCGGTTCGTCTAGGGCGCGCTACGCTCATCCAGCCAGAGGCGGGCGAGTTCGATAATGACCTGGGCCGCTTTGCCCATGTCCTGCACCGAGACCCATTCGCGGCGACTATGGATCATTTGCCAGCCGGCGAAAATATTGGGTGTCGGCAGGCCCATCGCACACAGCCGCGCGCCGTCCGTGCCGCCGCGGATCGGACGGTGGAGTGGCTCTAAACCAACCCGCCGCACTGCTTCGTCGGCCAGTACTGTGACACGAGGATGGTTGACCAGGACATCGTGCATGTTGCGGTATTGCTCATGGACGGTAAGTTCGTAGCGCGAATCGGGATGACGGGCCACCGTTGCCTCCGCCAGATCGCGAAGCATCGCCTCCTTGCTACCGAGTTCACTCGTTTGGAAGTCCCGCACGATGAGTTTCACCACCGCCTCTTCGGCGGCGCCGGTGATGCCGGTCGGGTGGACGAAGCCGTCTCGCCCGGCGGTCGTCTCCGGCGATAGGCGGTCACGGGGAAGCATAGCCACAAAATCGGCAGCAATCTTGATGGCATTGACCAGCTTCCCTCTGGCATAGCCGGGATGCGCGCTTCGCCCAAAAAAGCGCACCGTCACGGCATCGGCGGAAAACGTCTCGTCCTCCACTTCCCCGGCGTCGCCGGCGTCCAGCGTGTAGGCGTACGTCGCGCCGAATGACTGCACGTCAAAGTGATCGACGCCCTGGCCGACCTCTTCGTCGGGATTAAAGGCGAATTTGACCGTGCCGTGTGGAATCTCCGGATGCCTGATCAGATAGGCCGCCGCCGCCATGGCCGCCGCCACCCCCGCCTTATCGTCGGCGCCGAGCAAAGTGGTTCCATCGCTGGTGACGATGTCGTGGCCGATATGCGTTCCCAACGGAGCGCTCTCCGCCGGCGAAAGAACCTGTGTTGGATCACCGGGCAGTCGAAATTCGCCACCGTCGTACTTGCGCCAGACAATGGGCTGGACATCCTTGCCTGGCGCATCCGGTGAGGTATCCACGTGAGCAAAGAAGGCGATGACCGGCGCCGCCGGTTCAGCCGCCATCGTTGCAGGAAGGGTTGCCGTTACATAACCAAAGTCGTCCATACGGGCGTCGACAAAACCCAGGGCGAGCAATTCGCCGCACAAGAGTCGCAGGAGATCAAGCTGGCCTGGCGTACTGGGATAGGTGGCGGACTCCGCCAGCGACTGCGTATCGATGCGCACATACCGGAGGAGGCGGTTGAGCGCATCGGCTTCCAGTTGGTAGGTAACGGCGCTGTCCTGATGCATAGGGCCTAGGATAGCAGATCAGGTGCGTGATCCGCCTTGCGGCAATGCCAGGATCTCGGCAATCTCCGGCCAGGTGAAGCGATTGCGGCCGGCTTGGTTCACCGCCGGTTCGCCTTCCCAGGCTGCCTCGTACGACCAGGCCACCGTGACTGCGACCGGGTCCCCACGCCGCCCTACCAGAGCCATCAGTTGGTCACGGCATGACGGAAACGCCGATTGATAACGATCACGCAGGGCGAAACTAATCCGGTCATCCTGGGATGGTTCCAGGCGCCCGACCGACCCGTCGGCCCAGTGGACGGCGACGGTTTCCGTGCGCTGTTCACTGCCATAGCTGGCGCGGCGCGAGAAGTCGACCGGTGATCGGCGGAGGATTTCGACGGCCACGACCCGCTGTGATGGCTCCTCACTGTCACCAGACACGCCGTCTCCGTCTCCAGGCTCCATCTAGCGGCAGCAGTGGTACCGTTGGATGCCGGTGGCGATAGCCCGTTTTGGGTATAGGTGGCTCGCCTTGCTCACGGTATCCTTTCCCCAGTACTTTAAACCGCTACCGGAAAGATAATGCCATGAGCCGTTCTCGCGGCCTGCAGTCCGGCCCCTATGAGCCGGAGCCGCCGGTAAAGGAACCACTCCTGATGCGGTCCATTGCCGGCGCCGTGGCCATTGGCGCGCCCATTGGTTTGATTACCTGGATCGCCGTTCAGCAGATGCCGACTTTCTCCTGGGCGCTCAGTTGGCTGCTGCAGAGCATCGGCCAGTAGACGCTCGGCTGCCAGCAGGGCCGCGACAGCGAGAAAGCTTTCCCGATCCGTCCGGTCATTAGTGTCCGCCGTTGCAGGGCCGGTAGACAAAGTAGTTACTCGTCTGCGCGGTGAGGCAGTAGTTGGCGGCCAGGGCGGCGGCCATCTGGGGCGTGTAGCGCGAAAACTGCAGGTCGGGCGCGAGTTGTTTGGTAGTGACGACGAGGCCGAACTGGCCTTGTTCGACACTGCGGAGAAACGGCCGCTGATCCCACTGGCCAAGGTGGGACTCCTCGGCGAACTCAAAGGGCTGAATGTAAATTCGTTTGCCTGCCGGCAGCACGTGGGTAATGTCCTCGTCGAATACGTCCCCCGGCGCCGCCGCGACCAGCGCGTCCAAGCGCGCCTGTTCCTGGCGGTCGCTGGCGGAAAGCGTTGGCTTGTAGCGATAGCCGTACTGCCCTTCCAGCACCCGCGGGGCAAGCTCACCCGGCAGTAGCCGCCGATACCAGCCGCTATCGGTTGCCCGGCGTAAGATGCCGTTCAGACCGTGTTTGCCCACTCCGTCGACGGTCGAGGCGGAGAACTGGCCCTGGTAGGGCAGGTGGAAGGTTAGCTGCGCATGCAGCAACAGGAGGAAACCGGCCAGTACCGGCAGCAGGATCGCCAGCGGCCGCGTCGCCACGACCAGGGGTCGGGGCCGGCGCCAGAGCCATACCGACCACCCCTGGAGACGACCAACCGCTAGACCGGCGCAGAGGCTAATGGCACCCCAGGGCAGGAGGAAGTAGTTGTCGGCGGCGCCTTCTTTGCCGGCAGTGATCGCCACGGCGAAGGTCGCCAGCAGCCAGAGGGTGAAGACGTGTTGCCGGCGCAGGATCACCTGGGTAACTACAAAGAAGCCGGCCAGCAGCGCCGCGGCCTGATAGTAGCTCCAGAACTCGTGCCCAAGCGAGATCACACGCGACCAGTGAAAGAGATTTCGGTTGCCGGTGACAATGTTGAGGTAGAAGGCGCCCTGGGTAACGGCGTCCAAAACGACAAAGATCACGCCGGCGGCGAGGGCGCTGAGAGCGACGAAGGATAGACCGAGGCGAGGGCGGATCACGAGGAGGTACACGGCGCAGGCGACGCCCGCTTCAATCGTCGTCTGCCGGGTGTAGATGGCCGCCAGGAAGAGGACGCCCGTTAGCCACAGGATCTGTACCGGTACCGGCCGGCCGGCACGATCGACCGCTGCCGGCGACGCACCAACCGCCCCCCGTTTCGTCTGTAGCGAGCGTGGGCGCACAATCCCTTCGTAAAAGACGATAAGGCCGGCGAGGCTGTAGACCATGGCCAACTCGTCTTCCCGGCCCAACGGCGTCCAGTTCCAGACATAATGGCTGCTAAACCAGAGCAGGACGGTCACCAGCGGCGCCAGCACAGTCCGCGCCTCGCGCCAGGCGAGCCAGATCAGGCCGGCGCAGAAGAGCAGGCCACACCCCCAGGCAATGGCACGGCCACTCTGGAACTGTAGGCCCAGGAAACGCACAAAGAGGCCGTTCAACACGGAATAGAGCGGCGTGTAGTTCGCCATCTGGTAGGGCGGGGTGTTCCAAAACGGGTAGAACGTGTGGAGATTGGCCACGGCGAGGGCCCGGTTGAGTTCCGGCGCCTCGCCGTAGTCATAGCCAAAGGGAAAGGTGACCACCGACCAGGTCCGCCCGAAGTAACCGATCGCCCAGTAGCAAAGCACGGCGAGGCCAGGCGCGCAGAGCGCGAGATAGAGCGGAGTCAGAGTGGTGGCGGCAGGTCGCCGCGGCGCCTGGTCCGTACCGATCATACCTCTCGTTGCCGCATTTCGCGCAGCAACTCGTCGTAGGCGGCGCGGTCGACCGGCACGTCGACCGGACGATCACGGAGACCGGACAGGATGATAGCGTTAGCCAGTTCCAACTGACGCACCCCGTCGTCGCCGGTGGCGATCGGTGGGATCCCTTCGCGTACCGCACGCGCAAACTGGCGGAGCAGCCCAGCGTGACCGGTCTCGTCGCGGGGGACGGGGTCGACCGGCGCCTCTTCCCAGGCGCCGGCAGGCTTCTCATTAATTGGCGCCGTGAGCAGTTGATGGCGTAGCGAGCCGGCCAGGCGGTAGAGCCGGAGCGTCCGCCCATCGCAGACAATGGTGCCGCGATCGCCGACGAAGGTCCATTCCACCTTGCCGGGAAACTCGGCGGTGGTGGTCGCAAAGGTATCGACGCGGCCCCCCTCGTATTCGAAGAGGGCGGCGACGGTATTTTCTGTCTCGATGCGGTGGATACGGGTGCTGACGGTCGCCTTGACGCGGTTGGGTAGGCCGCTGAGCCAGACGTACAAGTCAAGCTGGTGCGGCGCCTGATTCATCACCACGCCGCCGCCCTCGCCCTCCCAGGTGCCGCGCCAACTGCCGGAGTCATAGTACGATTGCGTGCGATACCAGTTCGTCGCCACCAGCGCCACGCGGGACAATGCGCCAATGGTGTCCGTGTTGAGCAGACGGTGCAGGGTTTGGTAGACGGGCGTGGTCCGCTGTTGAAAGTCCATCGCCAGCAGCACGTTGTGGCGCCGGCAGGCGGCAACCATACGATCAGCCGCCGCCACGGTGGCGGAGATGGGCTTTTCGCAGAGGACGTGGATGCCGCGCTCCGCCGCCGCAATCACCGCCGCCTCGTGCTGGGGATGCGGATTGGCAACGATCACCGCCTCGACGCCGCGGGCGAACAGCTCGTCAGCGTCGGCCACGGCGACGATTCCCTTTACCTCCGCCGCGGTACGGGCCTCCGCCAGCGGATCAGCCCCGGCAACCAGCTCAATTACGTCGGGAATCGCCAGCGCGTTCCGGAGGTGGTCGCGGCCCATCACCCCCAGGCCGATGATGCCGAGACGAAGCGGTTCCATTACGAGCCTCCACCAACCTTCCGGCGGCTGACGGCGCCTGCTCCGGGAAGGAAAGCATACTCTACGTGATGATCACCATAGAGTGGCTCATGTCCGTTCAGGTGACAGTGTTCCCGCTGCCGCGGCGTCGGCCAGGATAGTGAGTGCGCCGTTGATGGGCATGACCCGCTGAGCCGGCAGGTCGAGTGCGCGTGGCCCCTGGATCATTGCGCGCAGAGCATCCCGCTTCGCCTCACCGGCGACGAGAAACAGCACCCGAGCAGCAGCGTTCAGCACCGGCACGGTCAAGGTGAGGCGCCAGGAATTGACCTTCGGAACAAAGACCGCCGCCACGGGGATATTGGGGTCGACCGGGATGTGGACGCCAGGGAAAATGGAGGCGGTGTGGCCCTCCTCACCCAGACCGAGCAGCAGGAGATCAAAGCGGGGTGGGTCGCTCTTGCCGAAAACGGCTTGCAGTTCGCCACGGTATTCCTGGGCGGCCTGTTGGGGTACGGCCAGTTCCCCGCGCATTCGGTGGATGTTCGCTTCCGGTAGCGGCACGCGATCGAGCAGCGCTTCCCGCGCCATGCGGTAGTTGCTGTCGGGGTAGTCGGGCGGGACGCAGCGCTCGTCGGACCAGAAGACCTGCGTGGCCCCCCAGTCGATGTCGGTGATCAAAGGCGGCAGCGCGAGCAAGGCATACAGGGCGCGAGGCGTACTACCGCCGGATAGGGCCAGTGTGAAACGGCCGGAACGCTGAACGGCGGCCTTGGCCGCGTCGCGTACGATGTCGGCACCGTCCTGGGCGACATCGTACGCGTTGGCAACGACCCGTACGTCGGCCGCGGCGGCCATCACCACCCTCCCGCGCCGACGCCAAGCCAGGCACTCAGAGTGCGTAACGAGGCTTCGAAAACGAGATCGCGCCGGAAGTAGCCCAGCAATTGGGAGAGGACCGTCGCATCGGTGGGAGCGGGCAGGCGCATCGTGCGCTCCACAACGGGCAAGCCGGCCTCCGCCAGGCGCGTCGTCACCTGATCCTGGGCGGCGCAATGGACGGCGAACTGGGCGCTCTTCCCAGCCACGGTCGCCTGCAAGCGGACCGCCCCGATCTGGTCGCCAGTTGTCTCGTCGTGCGGTATTGAGCGTAGGCTGATCGCAATGCGCTGGTCGCCCGCCAGCAGGTCGAACCGACCACCGGCGTCTAGAGCAATCGCTGGCGTGGCCGCTCGCCAGCCCAGCCGGCCGGCCAACCACGCCACATACAGCAAGCCTGCTCCGGGGAGGCCAGGACGGTCGCCCGCCCGGACGTCAACGTCAACAGACGTGATACCACCGAGATACTTCCGCATGGCCGCACTATCGAAGAACTGAGCGGTACTGTCTCTCCAACCGTTGAGGCGGGCCCATTGGAGGTCCGCCACGCTGCCGCCGAGTGGCCGTCCGAAGAGACTGAGCAACGTCGGGAGCGACAACCCCGGCTCAGCGAAGACATCACTGTCCAAAATGACGCCGTCACACAACGTGACGAGGCGCTGCAAGAGGTCCGGCTGGGCGCGGATATCATCGGGCCACCAGAGGTAGGTCGGCAGATCGCGCAGCAGCAGCGAGGCGACGGCGCTTGTCACCTGCTCCGTCACGGAACCGTGGGCATGCAGGGTGATTTGCTCGAAGCAGACCTGCGGCCGGTCGGTGCGGCAGCGCGTGACCACGTCGGCCGCCAGCGACGGTTCGGCGGCGCCAGGTTCGGATCCCACCAGGATGGTGCGCGAGGGGTGGTGCTCGGAGAGCGCGGTGAGCGTTTCCGCCACGCGCTCGGCCGTGGCCGGCGTGTCGGCATAGATCACGAGCGTCAGAACGTTGGTGCGCGCGGCAGCCGGTTCCCCGCTCCGCTGCGCCTGTTCCCCCGAAGTCCGCCACAGCCGGGTGAGTTGGCTCTGGATGGCGTCGGCATCGATGTCCTGCCCGGACCAGGCGCTAACGGTACGAAGATGATCGGCGACGGTCATGGCCGGTGCCAGGAGCGGCCGTCCTGCTCAATCAAGTCGTCGGCCGCCGCCGGTCCCCAGGTGCCGGCGGCGTAATTCGGGAACGGTGGCGGCGGCTGTTGCCGCCAGGCTTGCAGGATGGCAGTGATAAACGCCCAGGACTTTTCTACTTCATCCCGCCGGGTGAATAGCGTCGTGTCACCCAGCATGGCATCCAGCAGTAGCCGCTCGTAGGCGTCGGGCGACTCGACGCCAAACGACGCGCCGTAGAGGAAGTCCATATTGACGGTGCGAATAAGCATGGCCTGGCCGGGCACCTTCACGCCAAAACGGAGGGTGACGCCCTCGTCCGGTTGAATCCGCAGCACCAGAAAGTTGGCCTCCAACTCGTCAACACCGCTGGTAAACAGCGTGTGGGGTGGTCGCTTAAACTGGATGGCAATCTCACTGGCGCGGGCCGGCAGGTGCTTGCCCGTGCGCAGATAGAACGGCACGCCCTGCCAGCGCCAGTTGTCGACAAAGAGTTTGATCGCGGCAAACGTCTCGGTGGTCGACGTCGGCGCGACGCGCCCTTCCTCGCGGTAGCCCGGCACTGGTTTGCCCGCCTCGTAACCGGAGCCATACTGGCCGCGCACGGTGAACTCCTGCACCAGATCGCCAGTGATGGGGCGAATTGCGCGCAGCACCTTGACCTTTTCGTCGCGTACGGCATCGGCGTCATAGGCGGCCGGCGGTTCCATGGCGGTGAGGGTGACCAGTTGCAGGAGATGGCTCTGCACCATGTCGCGCAGCGCCCCGGCCTCCTCGTAGTAAGCGCCGCGTGTTTCCACGCCCACCGATTCCGAGACGGTGATCTGGACATGGTCCACGTAGCGACGGTTCCAGATCGGCTCGTAAATGCCGTTGGCGAAGCGCAGCACCAAAATGTTCTGCACCGTCTCCTTGCCCAGGTAATGATCGATGCGATAGACCTGAGATTCGTCGAACACCTGGTGAATCTGGCGATTCAACTCCTGGGCGCTCGGCAAATCGTGCCCGAAGGGCTTCTCCACGATGATGCGGGCCCACCCCTGGTGACCACCGGCCGTCCCTCCGTGCTGCAAGCCTTCCGCGCCCAACTGCTGCACGATTGGTCCATAAAAGCTTGGTGGTGTCGCCAAATAAAAGAGGCGATTGCCGGTACCGCCGCGCTCGTGGTCGAGTCGGTCGAGTTCTTTGCGCAGCCGGTTGTAAGCGGCCGGGTCATCGAACTGCGCCGGCAGGTAATGCAATGCCTTGGAGAAAGTCTGCCAGACGTGGCTGTCCACCGGGCGAGTCCGGGAGAACTGATTGACCGCATCGTGCATCTCACTGCGGAAGCGTTCGTGTTCCTTCTCTCGCCGGGCAAAACCGACCACCGAGAAGCCGGTCGCCAGCGAGCCCGCCCGCGCCAGGTTGTACAGCGCCGGGACGAGCTTCCGATGGGTTAGATCGCCCGTCGCGCCGAAGATCACCAGCGTGCATGGTTCCGGCGTCCGCTGCAATTGTAGCCCGTCGCGCAGCGGGTTCTCGGCCGGCTCGGACTCCGTCTGCTCCGCGACGGCCGTGCTATCGGTCATGACTACTGTCCTCTCTCCCGCACGGTATCCGCCGCCTATTCCTGCTTTACGGCGTGACCGCCGAATTCGCGGCGTAGTGCTGCGATGACCTTGTCGCCGAAGGACTCCTGCTCGCGGGAACGGAAGCGAACCAGCAGCGACAGGGCGATTGTCGGCGCCGGCACCGATTTGTCAATAGCCTCCGCCACCGTCCAACGTCCCTCACCGGAATCCTCCACATAGCCGCGAATGCCTTCCAAGCCGGGGTTCTCCTTGAAGGCCGCCGCGGCCAACTCCAATAGCCACGACCGGACGACACTGCCATGGTTCCAAAGCTCGGCGATTGCCGCCAGGTCCAATGTGTAATCGGAGGCGTGCATAATATCGAAGCCTTCGGCGTAGGCCTCCAGCATCGCATACTCAATCCCGTTGTGGATCATCTTGACATAATGTCCAGAGCCGCTCGGGCCGACGTAGAGATAGCCGTTATCCGGCGCCAGTGATTTAAAGATCGATTCAGCGCGATCGAAGGCGGCGCGTGCCCCGCCGATCATCAGGCAGTAACCGATTTGCAAGCCCCAGATGCCACCGCTGGTGCCGGAATCCAGGTAATGGACGCCGCTAGCGGAGACGCGCCTGCTGCGGGCGATCGAATCGGTCCAGCGAGAGTTGCCGCCATCGATCAGAATGTCGTCGCCTTGCAATAGGGGCAGGAGCGTGTCAATCGTGGAGTCGACCGGCGCGCCGGCGGGGACCATGATCCAGATGGTGCGCGGCGCTTGTAGCTTTTCGGCCAGGTCCGCCAGGGAGGTCGCGCCCTTCGCTCCGCCGGCCGCCGCACGCTGTACGGCCTCAGGATTGACGTCGAAGGCTACAACGTCGTGTCCGGTCCGTCCCAGGCGCTCGACCATGTTGGCGCCCATGCGGCCCAAGCCGACCATCCCGATTTGCACTGGCTTCACCTCCCTGATCGCGCCGGTAGCCTTGATTTGCTGCACAAGAGTAGCAGACGGAAGGGTAGCATAGGGGACGGAGAGGAGGAGCAATCCCGTCAAAGCATTGCTGCTACCACTGCCGGACCGGGCATGCAGTCGGCGGTATAGTGGAGGGTGGCAATAGGGCGAGGAGGTGGCCGTGCCCGCGTGGGCTCAAGAAGCAATTGGCTCTTTCGGCTACGTCGCCATCTTCCTGCTGGTGGCCGTAGAGGGACTCGGTATTCCCTTGCCCGGCGAGACCGCCTTGTTAGTAGCCGCGGCTATGAGCGGCGCATCGTTTGGCGGACAGCTCGATATACGCCTGGTCATCGCCGTCGCCGCCATTGGCGCGATAATTGGGGACTCGGGTGGGTATTTCCTGGGTCGGCGGTGGGGGCGGCAACTGCTTGAACGGTGGGGGCCGCGCTTCGGTCTGTCGTCCAAGCGGCTGGCACGCGTGGAGCGCTTCTTCGCCCGGTACGGTGTCCTGACGGTCTTCCTTGGGCGCTACCAGGCGCTGTTCCGCACCTATGTCGGCATCATTGCCGGTGTCGCCCATATGCCGTTTCGAATCTTTTTCCCGGTGCGGCTGGCCTCCTGCGTCGTCTGGGCCCTCGTCTATGGCATCCCCGCCTATTTCCTCGGCAATCAGTGGTCACGCGTGGCAGCACTGTTCCACACCTTCGGCCTGTTTTCCCTCGGCCTGGGCGCGGCGCTCGTGGTAGTGGCAGCCGCAGTCGTGCTGCTGCGGCGCCCTCACCTGCGGGAATCGCCGCAGTGAGATCCGGCCCCTCGCTTCTGAAGACCATCCTTGTGGGGCAATCCGGCGGTGGTACGCCGGTGATCAACGCCAGCTTGGCCGGCGTGATTTCCGAGGCGCAAGCCCTGGGGGTCACACGGGTGCTCGGCATGCGAAACGGCGTTCGTGGTCTCCTCGAAGAACAGTTCGTTGACCTCACCGCGCGCTCGCCGGCCGAGCTGCAGCGCCTGGCCCAGACGCCATCAGCGGCGCTCGGCCTCTGCCGCTTTAAGCTGACGGCGGCGGCGACGCTGGAGGCGGTGACGGCCCTCCGCCGCTGGCAGATAGACGCCATGCTGTATATCGGCGGCAATGACTCCGCTGAGACGACGCTGGCCATCGGCCAGACTGCCGCAGCCGCCGGCGCCGCCGTTGCCTGTATCGGCATCCCAAAGACGATCGACAATGATTTACCAGCGATGGACCACACGCCCGGCTACGGCAGTGCGGCGCGCTGGGTAGCGTCGGTGGTTCGCGACCTGGGTCTGGATGCCTGGGCGATGCAGCGCGAGGAGCAGGTGCGGATCTTAGAAGTCTATGGGCGCGACACTGGCTGGTTGGCGGCGGCGAGCGTGCTGGCGCGCGCGTGCCCCGACGATGCACCCCACCTGGTGTTGGTACCGGAACGACCATTCCACGAAGATACCTTCCTCGCCGCCGTCGAGCGCCAGGTGAGCCGCGCCGGCTATTGCTGCCTGGTCGTCGGCGAGATGCTGCGCGACGAAGCCGGCAATCTCGTCGGGAATGGCGCCACGGTGTGGCAGGATGCCTTCGGACATGGCGAGACTCGCCGCCCTGGCGCCTATTTGCGCAATCTCGTCCAGCAGCGTCTCCACCTGCGGGCAAAGGATGATCGCCCCGGTTCGATCCAGAAGGTGGTGGCGGATATCGCGTCCAACGTGGATCGCCAGGAAGCGTGGGAGTTGGGTGTCGCCGCCGTGCGCGCCGCCGCCGCCGGTGCGAGCGAGGGCATTGTGGCGCTGGAGCGGCAATGTGATGACCCGTACCACGCGGTGTGCCGTCTGGCGCCGCTCACGGCAGTAGCGGGGCGCGTCCGGCCGCTACCGTCGGAGTTTTTGGACACCGCTGGTCAACCCAATGCGGAATTCCTACGCTATGCTCGGCCGCTCATCGGCGGGCCCTTGCCGGAACGGTGGCGCTTCTCCCCGGCGGCCGTGGATCCGTTGATCGGATGACGCCGGTTGCCGTGCTCGGTGCCGGAAGCTGGGGCACCGTCCTGGCCAGTGTACTGGCGACGCCGGACCGGGAGGTTCGCCTGTGGATGCGTTCACCGCAGGCGGCGGAGCGCCTTCGAACGGAACGGAACAATGCGAAGGCGGCGCCGGGGCTCTCCCTGCCATCAACGGTTCGCCCCACAGCCGACCTGACGGAGGCGTTGGCCGGCGCGCCGATAGTGTTATTCGTGCTGCCAACCGTGGCGATGCGCGAAGTAGCCACCAGCGCGGTGCCGGTCATAGCCCCCGACGCAATACTGATCTCATGCGCCAAGGGTTTTGAACCGAACACGCGGCAGCGCATGACGGAAGTGCTCGCCTCCTCCGTGCCGGCACAAGCGGGCCGGGTGGCTGCACTCTCCGGCCCGAACCTGGCCGGGGAAATTGCCAACGGCCGCCCCGCCGCCGCGGTGGTGGCGGCGGCCGATACCGAGGTGGCGCGGACGCTGCAGGAGGCGCTGTCGAGTCCCCGGCTACGGCTCTACACCAGTCACGACATTATCGGCGTGGAGTATGGCGGCGCCCTGAAGAATTGCATCGCCATCGCCGCCGGCGTGGCGGACGGTCTGCACATGGGCGTCAACGCTCGGGCGGCCCTGGTGACGCGCGGTCTGGCGGAGATCGCCCGCCTCGGTGTTGCCGCCGGCGCCCAGGCCCTGACCTTCTCCGGCCTGGCCGGCCTGGGCGACCTGGTTGCCACGTGTTCCAGCCCACTCAGTCGCAATTATCAGGTCGGTATCCACTTAGCGGCCGGGCGACACTGGCCGGAGATTGGCGGACTGCTAGGCCACGTCGCGGAAGGCGTGGGCACGACGGTCGTCGCGCGCGAACTGGCGGCGCAGTACGGTGTGCGCCTGCCAATCATTGACCATACGTATACTGTGCTGTTCCGTGGTCTCCCCGTGCAGGAGGCGCTGGAGGAGTTGATGTCCGGCCCACCGCGCGACGAGTTGGCGGAACTGACGCAGGAAGCACAATGAAGCGTGCCGTTGGCCGCTTCATCCTCCTTGCCGTCCTCCTCCTCGTGTTGGCCCTGACGGAACGTTCCGCCGAGCGCTATTTCACCGCCGGCGTCGCCTACGGTTCGACCGCGTTGCAACCCTACGCCAATGTGCCGGATAACCGCTACGGCATTAATGCCTTCCTGGACCAGGATGTCTACGACTGGCAATTGCAGCGCGATTTCAGCGCTATCCAGGCCGGCGGCTTCGGCTGGGTGCGTCAGGAGTTCATCTGGGATCAGATTGAACCGGACGCCAAGGGCAACCACTTTGATACCAAGAATCAAGTCGACGCCTGGGCAAAGTGGGATCGCATTGTCGCTGACGCCCAGCAGTACCATGTCCAACTGATCGTGCGGCTGGATTACGCGCCAGCCTGGGCCACTGCCGGCAACCCCGATTCCGGCCAGTGCCCGACGCTCTGCCCGCCTCCGAATGAGGCCCAGGACTTCGCCGCTTTCGCCGGCGCGGTCGCCCGCCGTTATAAGGGGAAGATTGCCGCCTATCAGGTCTGGAACGAGCCGAACTTGCAGCATGAGTGGGCCGGCAAGCCGATCTCGCCTGCCGGCTACACGGCGTTGCTCAAAGCAGGCTATATGGCGATCAAAGCGGCGGATCCCGCCGCACTCATCTTGAGTGCGGCCCTGGCGCCCAATCGCGGTGATAGCCCCGCCAACATGGCGGACCCGATGTTTTTGCAGGGCATGTATGCTGCCGGCGCCCGACCGTACTTTGATGTGCTAGGGGCGAATGCCTACGGACTGAACTACCCGGCGTTCAATAGGCGCCTGGGGTTCCACAGCACCGACTTTCCCCGCGCCATGCTGCCGAACAGCGATAGCTTCACCTTCGACCGGCTTCTAGTCCTCCATCAGATCATGGCGGCCCATGGCGACGGCGGCAAAGCAGTGTGGATCTCGGAGTTCGGTTGGATGGCGTTGCCGGCGGGTTGGCGAGGCAACCCCTCGCCGTGGTCGCAGGTCCCGGCGGCGGTTCGCGTCGACGACACCGTGGCAGCCTGGCAACGCGCCGCCGTCGAATGGCCGTGGGTGGGACCCCTCTCGCTCTGGTATCTGCGCAGTCCCAGCGCCATCAACCCCCGCGACCCCACCCCGTACTTTGCAATTCTCGGCCAGGATTGGCAGCCCACACCGCTCTACCAGGCGATCAAGGCGCAGGCAACGGCGCCGGCCCAGGCGACAACCGGACTCTATCCGGCGACGGGGCAGGCGGCGATATACGGTCCGCATGGCTTTGCCGAAGCCTGGCAGCACGCGCAGTCGGGCAGTGAGACATTGGTGATCGCCGGCGCCCCCGGCGCGAATATGGCTTTCCGATTCAGCGGCAACGCGCTCTGGCTGCGGGTCAACCTTGGCCCCCAGGGCGGCATGGCCCGCATCACGGTGGACAACGTCGCCGGGCTGGCCGGCGCGCTGCCCACCAACGCCGCCGGCGATCGCATCCTGGATACTTACGCGGCCACGTTGCGGCCTGACACACCCGTCGAAATCGCCTCCGACCTCCCGTTGCAATCCCACGAACTGGAACTGGAAGTGCTGCCGGTCTACAACACCGTCTCGCATGGCACCAACGTCGCCCTCGCCGGCTTCGGCGTCACCATCGCCAAGCCGGCCATCTGGAGCTATCTCAAAGCGCTCCTCGGTGGAGGGGCGGTGCTGCTGCTGCTGTGGCCGGGGATAGCGGCGGCACGCTGGGCGTGGGAAGGACCTCACCCCAGCCCCTCTCCCACAGGGAGAGGGGCTTTCGACGAGGACCGCCGTCCCGCGGCCCGACGGATCCCGGTGCCCCTCTCCCTGTGGGAGAGGGGTTGGGGTGGGGTCCCCGCCCTCCTCGCCAACGATCGCGTGATCTTCTCCCTGTGGATCATCGTCACTGCTCTGTTCTACCTTTCGCCGTTGCTCAGCCTGTCCCTGGCGGCGGCCGGCTTGCTCCTGCTGCTGGGCGTTGCCCGGCCGGACCTGGGAGTACTGCTGGCGCCGGTGGTGGTGGCGCTGGAGTTCCTGCCGAAGTATATACATGGCACAACGGTATCGCTGAGCGACGTCGTGATTGGCGTCTGCGGTGCCGGCTGGCTGGTGCGCTGTTACTGGCAGCGCCGGCTTCTGCTGGCGAGGGGTCCCTTCTTGCCGCTGGCTTTAGCGTTCCTGGCGGTGGCCTTTGTGTCGTTGTTCGCCGCAGCCGAACCGCGCTACAGCCTGCGCGACTACCGGGCGGTGATCGCGGAGCCGGTGCTGTATTTCATTGTCGTCACGGCGCTCCTCTCGCCGCGCCACGTCAAGCGCCTGGTCGGAGTGGCCGTCGCCGGCGGGGTGGGGGTGGCGGGCGCGAGCCTCTTCGCCTATGCCCTGCATCGCGGCGTCGTGACCACGGAAGGAGTCACCCGGCTCGGCGGCCTCTACCCCTCGCCGGACAATCTGGCGCTCTACCTGGATCGCCCGCTGGCGCTGGCCGGCGGCCTCGCGCTCTGGTCCTCGGGGCGGCTGCGCCGGCTGTGTCTACTCGCCTGCTTGCCAATGGCGCTGGCGATCGTCCTGACGTTCACGAAAGGTGCCTGGGTGGCGCTCGTCGTCACCGCCTTCCTTGCGGGGTTGCTGATTAACCGGCGGCTCCTGTTGCTGGCGGGAGCGGCCGTGGCACTCACCGTGGCCGGCGCACTGCTGACGCACGCCCCGCGGTTGATCTCGCTGTTCTCTTTCGGCGCCGCCAGCACCAGCGGCCGGCGGCTGCAACTCTGGCAGGCCTCCTGGAACATGGGCAAGGATCACCCATTGCAAGGTGTTGGACTGGACAACTTCCTCTACCAGTATCCCCGTTATCGCCTGCCCGGTGCGGGCAGTGAACCGTTTCTCTCCCATCCACACAATGTGGTGCTCGATTTCTGGCTCAGCCTCGGTGTCCTGGGGCTACTCTGGCTCGGCTGGGCGATCGTCACCATCGTGCGCGTCATCCATCGTTGCCTGGGAGCAGTTGGGCAGGAACAACGGGCGTTGGCATTAGGTATAACGGCGAGTCTGGTAGTAGGAGTGTTGCACGGTTTCGTGGACAATTCGTACTTCCTGCCCGATCTGGCGGTACTCTTTTGGCTGGCGTTGGCGGGATTGCAGCTGTTGCTGCCGGGATTGCCGCGTCCGACTGCTGGTGAATTGGGGGGAGGCCTGTGAGAGCGCTCGTAGCCGGAGGCGCCGGCTTTGTCGGATCGCATCTCTGCGATACCCTGCTGGCGGACGGGTTCGACGTGCTTTGCGTGGACAACCTCCTGACGGGGCGGGCCCGCAACGTCGCCCATCTGCTGGCCAACGCACATTTCACCTTCCTGCAGCAGGACATTTGTCAGCCCTTTGACGCCGCGGCGGATTGGGTGTTTCAACTGGCCAGTCCGGCGAGCCCGCCGCGCTACCTGGAGCACCCCATCGAAACGATGATGGTGAATGCCGTCGGCACCCAGCACCTCCTGGAGATCGCCCAACGCCATCAAGGCCGCTTCCTCGTGGCCTCGACCTCCGAGGTCTACGGCGATCCGGAAGTCCATCCCCAGGTCGAAAGCTATCGCGGCAGCGTCAGTTGCACCGGGCCCCGCAGTTGCTATGACGAAGGCAAGCGCTTCGCCGAGGCTCTGACGATGGCGTACCACCGGGCCCGTGGCCTGGACGTGCGAATCATCCGCATTTTCAATACTTATGGCCCCCGGCTCGATCCGGGCGATGGTCGCGTCGTCTCGAACTTCCTGGCCGAGGTGTTGCGCGGTCAGCCGCTAACGATCTACGGCAGCGGGGAGCAGACGCGCAGCTTTTGCTACGTCTCAGACCTGGTGGCCGGCATCATGGCCGTGATGAAGCACGCCGCCGGCAGCGGCGAGGTGTTCAACCTTGGTAATCCGGCGGAACGCACGATGCTCGATCTCGTCCAGGTGATTCAGCGTGTGCTCCATGCGGACCTACCTACGACGTACCATCCGCTGCCCGAGGACGACCCGCGTCGCCGCCAACCCGATATTAGCAAGGCCCGCGCTGTGCTCGGTTGGGAGCCAAAGGTGGGACTCGAAGATGGACTGCAGCGCACGGCGGACTGGTTTCGCCAGGAACTTGCCGGCGACGCCGTAGTTGCCGGTCCGTAGCCGTGCCTGAAGCCGCCGCTCAGAAGGGACCTGCAACGATTCCTGTGATCGATCCTGAAGTAACCACGGTCACACCGGTGGGCGGAGTGCTACCCGCCGTACCCCTACCCGATGACCGGGAGGACCGGGAAGGCGCCGGCAGCATCAATCTGAAGCGGCGCTTCTTCAATTTCCGGACGCTGTTCTCCTTCCTGATCGCCGCTTTGACGATTTTTACGCTCGTCAAAGCCTGGGGCGTGGACTTCCAGCAAACGCTGGACCAGATGGCGCAGGTCAATATCCCGCTGTATGGCTGTGCTTTCGCGGTCTACGCGCTGACCTTCCCCGTGCGCGGCAAGCGCTGGCAACGGCTCTTGAACAATATCGGTCTGGATGCCCCGGTGCCGATCCTGGCCCAAACGATCCTGTTGTCCTGGTTCGTCAACTGTGTGGCGCCGCTCAAGTTGGGGGACGCCTACCGTGGCTATCTCATGCGCAAGAACGAGAAGATGCCGCTGACCAGCACCCTCGGTACCATTTTCGCGGAACGCATCATCGACTCCGGCGCCCTTTTTGTGATCCTGATGGTTGGTCTGGCGCTCAGCGCCAACATCATGGCGCCCGGCCACGCCGGCGGCATTATGGTGGTCGCCGGCCTCTTTATGGGGGTGCTATTGGTGATCCTGGCCCTGATGCATTGGCAGGGGCCGCGGGTGATGCGGCTCTTCCCGAAGCGCTTTCAAGACCTCTATTCCCGTTTTGCCGGTGGCGCGTTTGCTTCCTTCCAGCACTTGCCGTTTGTCGCTCTGTTGACCTTCCTCGCCTGGGCCTGCGAAATCGGCCGGCTCTATCTGGTGACGCGCGCGCTCGGCGTGGCGTTGCCCTTCCCTGGGGTGCTGGTCGTGCTCAGCGGGGCGTCGCTCCTCCTGACCGTACCGACGCCCGGCGGCATCGGCGCCGTCGAGGTCGGTCTGGCCGGCTTGCTCACCCTTTTCGGGTTTAGCCACTCCACCGCCCTGGCCGTCGCCTTGATGGATCGCGTGATCAGTTACTGGGGGCTAATCGCCACCGGCCTACCGACCTACCTGTTCAGCAAGCGAGCGAAGTGAGTCCGCGCCGGGGCGATGCGCTGCGGCGCGTGGCGATCGACGTAACGGCTGCGGTGCAGCAGGGAGGCGGCATCGGCCGCTACACGCGCTGTCTGGTAGAGGCGCTGGCGCGGCAACCCCAGATGTTCACCCTCACGCTGTTCTGGACGGCGGCACGGCACACGCCGGTGCCGGATTGGCTGTGGCTCTTACCCAATGTCCGCCTCCGCCGAATTCCGTTGCCGGATGGCTATACGACCATCCTCTGGCAACGAGCACGCCTGCCGTTGCCCGTCGAGGCGCTGATCGGGCCACAAGATATCTGTCACTTTCCCGACTTTGTCATGCCACCGGTCTGGCGCGCGCGGACGGTGTTGACCATCCACGACCTGTCCTTCCGCTTGGTACCGGAAGCCGCCGACCCCGGCCTCCGCTCCTACTTAAATCGAGTCGTACCCCGTTCGGCGCGGCGGGCCGACCTGATCCTCGCCGACTCCGTGGCGACGCAGCGGGATGTGGCCGCGCTCCTGGGCGTGCCGGCGGCCAGGACGGCGGTGCTCTATTCCGGCGTGGGGCCGGAGTTTCGACCGATCGACGATCCGGCCCAGCGCAATACTGTCCGGCGACGCTACGCGTTACCCGAGCGCTTCATCATGAGCCTGGGCACGTTGCAGCCGCGCAAGAACTATCGCCGTCTGATTGCCGCATATGGCGCCCTGGCTGCTGCCGGACATATCGATTGGGACCTCGTGATCGTGGGCCGACCGGGCTGGCTGTACGACGATCTGGCGGCGGACGTCAGGCACCTGAGCCTGGAAGGGCGCATCCATTTTCTTACCCACACGGTTGACGCTGATTTGCCGACACTGTACTCCCTCGCCGAGGTATTCGTCCTCGTGTCCCTCAATGAAGGGTTCGGCTTGCCGCCCCTCGAGGCGATGGCCTGCGGTACGCCGGTGATTGTCTCCGATACTTCGTCATTGCCGGAAGTGGTCGGGGAGGCGGGCGTGCAGGTGAACCCCCTTGATCCGACGGCCATCGCCCAGTCCATTGACGCGCTCATGGCAGACCCGGCGCGGCGGCTCGCCCTCCGGGAGCGCGGTTTCCGACAGGCGGCGCAGTTCACCTGGGAGCGCGCGGCGGACCAGCTGGCGGATCACTACAGCAATGTTTGGCACGCCGGCGATTCCACGTGATGCTAATGAGGTTGGCTAGCGAGGGCGTCCGCTGTGGCGGAGAGGCCCTCTCTCCTAACCTCTCCCCCAGAATTGGGGGAGAGGAACCCGCCGCGAAGCGTCGTTCTTTCTCCAAACCGGCGCCGTGCTGCAATGGTTGGGATGGACTACCGATCGCGTGATGATGGCTCTCCCCCAGCATTGGGGGGGAGATGCCGAAGGCAGAGAGAGGGCTCCTTTCCATATGCACGTAGCCGTCAACGCCCTGTTTATGGAGCAGCCGCAGACCGGTAGCGGTCAATACATACGGCATCTGCTGGCCGCGCTTCGTGTGGTCGATCCGGCACTTCGCCTGTCCCTGTTCAAAAGTCCACTTGCTCCGCATCCCGGCAGACGAGGAGAAAACGTCTCCAAGCTGTTGTGGGAGCAGGGTGTCGTCGCTATTTTGGCTGCACGGAGCGGTGCTGAGCTGTTGCATATACCCTACTGGGCGCCGCCTCTATTTTCGCCAATCCCCGTTGTCGCCACGATCCACGACGTCATTCCCGCGCTTTTACCGGAGTATCGCGGCAGCGCCCTCGTCGCCGCCTACACCAAGGTCGTTGGCGGCGCGGCGCGGCGGGCCCGTCGCCTGATCGTCGATTCGGAGTGTTCGAAGCGCGATCTCGTGCGGGTGGTGGGTGTTTCTCCCCAACGGGTGGACGTGGTGCCGCTGGCGGCAGGCGCCGTATTCCGTCCAATAGACCGGACAGAGGCGGCCGACTTCTGCCGGCAACAGTGGGGGCTGGAGCGGCCGTTCTTGCTCTACGTCGGCGGCAATGACGTTCGCAAGAACGTGCCGGCCTTGCTACACGCCTGGTCCACAGCGTCGACACGACTACCAGGACATAATCTTGTAATCGGCGGCCGTATGCGCTGCGAGCCGCCATTCTTTCCCGACGTCCAGGGACTGGCAGCGCAGCTCGAACTGCCACGCACGCATTTCCTGGGGGCGATTTCCGACGTCGAGAAGCACCAGTTGTTGGGAGGCTGCGTCGCCTTCGTCTGGCCCTCACGGTACGAAGGTTTCGGTCTGCCGCCGTTGGAGGCCATGCAGACGGGAGCGCCGGTGATCAGCAGTGATCGCTCCTCAATGCCGGAGGTGGTCGGCCCGGCCGGTCTCCTGATCTCGCCGGACGACATTCCCGCGCTGGCCGAGGCAATGGTGCGAATCGCTTCCGATGCCACATTGCGCGCCAGATTGCAGGTCGCGGGCCCGGCGCAGGCGTCGCAGTTTTCCTGGCGCCGTACGGCGGCATTGACGGCAGAGAGCTATCGACGGGCGCTGGAATAGCGAGCTGGCCCGACGTTGCGACCCGGATTATGCCCCCAGGTCCGCGCCGTGGCGGAGCGTGCGGATGGCGATGGTGCGGGGGATCGTGAAGCGGCGCAGGAATTCCGGCTCGCCGGGCGCCGGCGCGTCGGTAACGCTCATGAAGGCGGGGATGGCGCGTTGCCCGGCGTGCTGGCGGGCCAGCGATGCCGCGAGCAGACCGGCGCGCGTTAGCGATACGTCGGCGGCGATGAAGTTGAACCGACCATCCGGCACGGTGTCCGGTAACTGGCCGGTCGGCAGCAGCACCAGCGATGTAGGTGGGACACCGGCCCGGCGCAAGGCGAGCACGAGGGCCAACGCCGCGCGTCCAAGGACATGCGGAACGGCCAGCACTACGCCATTGCCGGCGAGCAACGCCGCCGCGGTGAGGAAGCCGAGCGACGAGGGCGGCGTGGATTCATCCACCACGACGAGACCGACGCCGCGTGGCAGCGACCAGTCGAGTACCGTCTCCTGCCCAGGCAAGGCGATCGTCGGGCGTTGCTCCGCGATCTCGTCGGTCTGACGCAGCATGGCAGCAAAAGCGGCAATCAGTCCGGAAGGCGCAGCAAATTCCTTGCCGGTCTCCAGTGCCCGCACAGCCAAACGGAGGCGGCTCTCACGGCGCTGAATCGGGTCGTTCCAAGGTTTGATCCCTGGCCATCGCACTCCACCGACGGGCATGGTGGATGCAGGGGAGATTGGGCTGATGCGCCAATCGCCGCGTTGCCGGACGAAGGCATACAGGTACGCTTCGCCACCGGCCTTCGGGCCGGTGCCGGAGAGGCCCATCCCGCCGAACGGTTCCACTCCGACTCTGGCGCCGGTAATCTCCCGGTTGACATAGATGTTGCCGGCATGGATGCCGGCCGTCATGCGACGTATCGTGGCCGGACTGCGGCTGAAGATGCCGGCCGTTAGCCCGTAGGCGGTGCCATTGATCTGCGCCAGCGCCTCAGCTTCGCTGGTGAAGGGCGCCAACGCCAGCACCGGACCAAAGATTTCCTCTTGCGCCGTGCGGGCATCGAGCAGCGCCCCCGGCGCCAGTTCGACTATCAGCGGCCCCAGGCAAATGGGGCACGCCCGGCTGGGTTGCTCCAGCAGGTCCAGCACGACTTTGCCTTCGCGGCGGGCCGTTTCCGCCATCGCTCGTACGCGCTGGACGGCGACGGCATCGATGAGTGGATTGATGACGGTCGCCGCGGCCGTCGCCGGGCCCGCCGGCAGACTGCGAGCGCCCTCGGCCAGCCGCCGCCGTAGACGGCCATAAATGGCCTGGTGGGCGAAGACGCGGGAGCAGGCGGAGCATTTCTGGTTAGCATGGCCAAAGGTCGAGGTCAAAATGCCTTCTACTGCTTCGTCGAGGTCGGCGTCGGGGAAGACGGCAATAGCGTTTTTGCCGCCCATCTCCGCCACGACCTGCTTCAAGCTCTGCTGCCCCGGCGTCGCCGCCGCCGTCTCGGCGATCCAGAGACCGACCTCCCGCGAGCCGGTGAAGGCGATCATGTCGACAAGAGGACTGCGGACCAGCGCACCACCTACCGCTTCGCCATCACCGGGGCGGTGGATGAGGGCGTCCCGGGGCACGCCGGCCTCGTGAAGCAGCGCGACCAGGCGAGCCGTGATGCCGGGCGTCTGCTCCGCCGGTTTGAGCGCGACGGTGTTGCCGGTGACAAGCGCTGCGGCGGTCATACCACAGGGGATGGCCAGAGGAACGTTCCAGGGTGGAATGACGACAACAACGCCGCGCGGCTGGTAGAGGGTGACGAAACTGGACCCGATCTGTTCCAGCACCCAGGGATAGAAGCGCAGGTAGTCGACCGCCTCGTCCACGTCACCCAGGGCATTAGACCAGTTCTTGCCGCCTTCCAGGACCATCGCCGCCGCGAAGGCCGCGCGGCGCTCCAGTAAGAGGTCGGCAGTCCGCCGCAATATCGCCCCGCGTTCTCTGGCTGTCCGCTCTCGCCAGGCCGGCGCCGCGGCGACCAGCCGGTGCAGCGCCGGCGTCACGTCTTCCGCGGTAGCGGCTTCGACCTCGACCGCCGGACGCTGCGGATCGGGTTGAGAGGGATTCAGCGGTCGCAGCCATTGTCGGTCCGGCCCGAGCGGAAGATCAAGGGCAAACCGGTCCGCTGGCCGGCCCGCCGCACGCTGCAATGCCGCCGCAAACTGCTCCCGTTCCTCCTTGAGGAATAGGCGTAGCGGGGGGGTGTTGGCGAAGCCGTCACCATCGACAGCGACCATTCCTGCCGGTTCCTCAGATGACGTTGCTGTCACTCGGGGGATGGCGAGTAGATCGCCCGAACGCGCGCCGCGCCGGCTCTGCAACAGGAAGCCGGTTTGCGAAGAGTTCTCCAGAATGCGCCGTACCAGATAGGACATGCCGGCCAGCAGTGGACCGACCGGCATGTACTCTCGAACCGGCCAGCCCATGTCACGCAGGGCGCGGCTGATGTGCGGCGCCATGCCGTAGAGCGTCTGGTGCTCAATCGCCTGTGCCGGCAAACCCAGCGCTTGGCGGACCGCTTCCGCCCGGGCGTGGGAGCGCAGATTGTGGCTGCCGACCGCCAATAAGAGCGCGGGATGCGCTCCCACGAGCACGCTAACGATCTGCTCAAACTGCCGGTCGGTCTCCGCCTTGACCTGGAGGACAGGGGGAGGCCAGCCCTCCGCCGTTGCTACTATTGATTCGTAGTCCCAGTAGGCGCCTTTGACCAGCCGTACCTGAAAGGGAACGCCGCGGTTCCGCGCAAAAGCAATGTAGTCTGCGACTTGCCGCGGCGCATCCGCCAGGTAGGCTTGCAAGACAATGCCGGCATCAGGCCAGCCGGCGAAGCGGCTCCCTGGCCCAAAGAGCGTTTGGAAGATCGTCCAGGTCAGATCGCGCAGCCGGTATTCCTCCATGTCGACCGTCACAGCGACACCCGCCGCCGCTGCGGCATCAACCAGCGTGCTGAAGGGCCGGCGCACTCGTTCCAGCGTGCCTGCCGGGTCGACCGGGTCGTAGCGCGGCGTCAACGCGGACAGCCTCACGGACACCTGGAGGGCGCGGACGCCACCAGGCGTCCGGTCGCCGGCGCCGGCCTGGCGGCCCAGGGCAGTGATCAAATCAAGATAGCGGCGAAGATAGGCGGCGGCCTCCTGCTCGCCGACGACGTGCTCGCCAAGGATGTCAAAGCTGGGATAGAGACCGCTCCGGCGGAGGCGGCCCAGGGCCGGAATGGCTCCGGAAGCGGCGCCCGCCCCCGCAGGCTCGACGATAAAGCGATCAGCGACCAGCATGGTGGCCCGCAAAGCGGCAAGGCGCACGAGCGAGGGCGGTACCGGCGCGCGCAGCGCCAGTGCCGGCAGCGTCCGGAACGGCTGCGGCAACTGCTGCACCGGCCGGTCGAGGTATTCCCGCGCCAGCCGTGCCGTCAGGTGGCCGTCGCGGTCAAAATCGAGCGCCGCCAGCACATCGACGAAGCGCAACAGCGACGTACGCAGGGTGGCGTCCTGGGCGATAGCCGAGAGAAACCGATCTTGCAGAAACTCCAGGGGTTGCTCCGGTTGCCGGCCTAACAGGCCCAGGAGTTCACGCCCGGTGCGCTGGGTCAGAGCCTCCAGATCTGCTTCGCCGGGGAGGTCGCGCGCCGTGATGGCGGTGGATGCACTCGTCACCATGCTGACGCTCCCCGGCTACAGGTGGCGTTGGAACGAAGCCGGTCCCGGCGTCACGCTCCGTTTGTGCCCAGCAATCAGTATGCCACGGCGGGAATAGCGATGAGCGGCTTCAGCGTCCGGTCCGGCGGCGCGCACCACCGTGGCCGGCGCGCGTTAGGGAGTGTTCTCCGCTGCAGCAAAGCCCAGCGCCGCCGCCTGCTCCTGCATCGCCCCGGCCACGATCCGGATGTGCTCCTCGAGATCCACGCCCAGGTCTGCCGCCCCGCCGGTGATGTCCTCCCGGCTGACGGCGCGGGCGAACGCTTTGTCCTTCATCTTTTTGCGGACCGACGCGGGTTCCAGGCCGGCGAGGTTCTTGGCGGGGCGGACGTAGGCCATGGCGGTGAGTAAACCGACCAACTCGTCAACCGCAAAGAGCGCCTTATCCATGGGCGATTCGCGCGGCACGTTGAGGTACTCTGCGTGACCCTTGATCGCATGAATCATCGAATCGGGGTAGCCGAGCTGCGCCAATAGCGCGCAGCCCCACAGCGGATGTTCGGCCGGCGTAGGATGTTGCTCATAGTCGAAGTCGTGCAGCAGGCCGGTGAGTCCCCACAGTTCCTCGTCCTCCCCGAAGCGCCGCGCGTAGGCGCGCATCGCCGCCTCCACGCCAAGGCAATGCCGGATCAAGCTCTCACTCTTGGTGTGCTCCGTCAGGAGGCTATAGGCATCGTCACGATTCACGTTGTGGTTCCCCCATCGCCATTCACTGTGGCCCGATCAAGACATCATTATTACGGACTGAGGCGGTTTGAGACGTTGGCTTGGGGCGAACGGCAGTCGGGGTCGTATGCGTCAGTCCGTTCGATGGGGGTGCGGGTCCGGGCGGTGGTCAGAATCGGAGCTCGAAGGCTTGGACTTCGGGCGTGACGAGCGTGCCGGCCTGCGCTGACTCGATCAGGTGCGTGAGCGTGCGGCGCGCATGGGTGGCCTGCTCCTTCGTGATCCACCCCTGCGCTTGCGCCTCCTGGAACTCCGGCTCGTCGAGGACTTGCCAGCGCCCGTCGGGTGCGATCCAGAGGTCGAGGAACAGGTCGGTCAACGGCTCGATCGTGCCGATGTCGTCGCGCTGCCACCGAACGGGCTCAAGGACATCAACATAGTAGCCGGTGTGCCGGCCGGTGACACTGTAAATCTTGCCCAGGTCGTGGCTCGCGCCATTTTCGATGAACCAGATGGCCCAGAAGCCCCGGTCGAGGACGATGTCGCTTTCGAACCGGAGCGGTTCTTTGGGGACCAACCCGTTCAGCCAGCGCACCGCGGCATGTTCGATGCTCACGACCTGCGTCGGAATGCGGGAGACTCGGTTGGGCGGTCGTCGATAGACTAGGTCGAACATTGGGAGCGCATCCCGGTCGGCCAGCCTGAAGATCTGGGCGTCGCCGTGGCCGGCCGCTCCGTCGGAGCGCTCCGGCAGCCGCGAGCCCCGCGGGCCGTGTTTCAGCACTGGCCTGACCGTTTCAGGCCAATCAGGCAGTGTACCTGCCGAGCACCTCTCTCCATGGACTCTGGCGGTGGAGCGGCAAATCCACGATGGCAGCGTCGACGCGGTCGAAGGGCTGGCTGGATCACGCTCCAGCCCCGGCTCTCCGCGTCTCCTCAAGGATCTGCCTCCAATTTGCCAGCCGCGGCTGTACATCGAATTCTTCGATGGCGAGCAAAAGCACCTCTTCGAGTGCAACGTGCCCGGTTATGAGGTGCTTCCTCGAAGAGAGGAACACGGAATCCTGCAAGGCGGGATCCTGAATATGAAGATGTGGCCACGTCACGCGCTGACCAAGACCGGGATGCCAGTGGTATGCGAGAACGTCCGTCTCCTCATTTCGTAGCGAGTAGATGTACTGCTCTGTGCGTATCGCCCAGCGGCCACGATCGGCAGTATCCGTGACAATCCTGTAGCGCAACGTGACTGTCAGGTAGAGCCGAAGAGTGCCGGCAAGCGAAACAGGATGGCCATTGTTGAGCAGCAAGCTACATAAGTGATCATCCGGTTGCGACCTGTCTCGCCAGTTGCTCAGCACCGCCGGAGTGACACAGGATACGGCTTGCTGCAAGGCGTGGGTAAACGTTCGCTCGGCCGCGCGTTCGCTATGGGCGGACAAGGGGCATAAGCACTGCGACGTGCATGACATCGGGCTGGTCCAGTTCCTCGAACTTCCCGGCCTCCCAGCGCTTCAGGAACTCCTCGCCACTCATCTTGAGATAGTACTGGGCGGCGGAATCGAAGATCTCTCTCGCTTCCGTCGGGGAAATCTCGTGAATTTCCAGACTGGCGTCTTGCACCTGAGCAGCCATCGCATACCCCTGCTCTCAACCAAGACCAACGCTATCATCCGGCTGGTGGTGCCGTTAGATTTAGATCAACATGTGCGATTGTACCCTACCGAGAGGTTTCCAGAACAAGACTACGCTGCAGCATGAGGGCGCACGCAAGCGGGAAGTGCCTAACGAATCACCCCAGGCGGGAAAGAGGCGGCTGGGTCGCTCCGCCGCTGGCCTCCTCAATGAAGGCAGCGTGCAGCGCGCGTGCCGCCGGCTCCACG
The DNA here is from genome assembly GCA_051003235.1 of Chloroflexota bacterium. Classification (GTDB taxonomy): domain Bacteria; phylum Chloroflexota; class UBA4733; order UBA4733; family UBA4733; genus UBA4733. The sequence continues at coordinate 31,879 of JBPCLN010000340.1, forward strand.
GCGTCTTGATCGATAAGGCAGGTGATGCGGATATCGGAGGTGGTGATCATCTGGATGTTGATGCCGGCGGCGCTGAGGGTGCCGAACATCGTCGCGGCGTAGCCGGGGTGGCTCTGGATGCCGGTGCCGACGATCGACACCTTGCCGAAACCGCGCGCACTACTGATCTCCCGGGCGCCGATGGCGGTGCGCACCGGCTCCAACAGCGTCTGCGCCCGTCCCAGATCATCGTCGGCGATGGTAAAGGACATGTCGGTGACGCCGCCATGGGAGACGTTCTGGACAATGATGTCGACGTTGATGCCGGCGTCGGCCATCGCCTGAAAGATACGGTGGGCGATGCCGGGGCGGTCGGGTACGCCGACGACCGTCACCTTGGCGACGTTCTTTTCGTGGGCAATTCCCCGTACCCGGTTGTATTGCTCCATCCCCCCCTCCTCCGCTCGAATCACTGTGCCGGCTCCTTCGTTGAACGTGGGACGAACCACCAACGGCATACCGTAGACCTGGCCTAACTCCACGGCGCGGGGATGGAGCACCTGGGCGCCCAGATTTGCCAGCTCCAGCATCTCCTCGTGGCTGATGACATCGAGCTTCTGGGCGTTGGGTACGACGCGCGGATCAGCCGTCAGGATGCCGTCCACGTCCTTGTAAAACTCGCAGATGGCGGCCCGCAATCCCACCGCGACGGCCACCGCCGTCGGATCGGAGCCGCCTCGCCCGATCGTCGTGACATCGCCGGCCTCGTTGACACCCTGGAAGCCGGTAATGATACAGATTCGGCCCTGGTCCAAGGCGCGTCGAACGCGCTCCGGCTTGACCGAGGTCATCAGCGCCCGGCGATGTTGATCATCGGTGCGGATGCCGGCCTGGCCCGCCGTGAAGGAGATCGCCGGCAGCCCGAGGCCGTGCAGCGCCATCGAGAGCAAGGTTGCCGCCACCGTTTCGCCGGTCGACATGAGCATATCGAGCTCACGGGGATCGGGATCGGGGTTGACCTGGCGCGCGAGGGCGATCAATTCATCGGTCGTGTCGCCCATGGCGGAGACGACGACCGCTACCTCATTGCCGGCGCGGAAGGTCCGCGCGATGCGGGCCGCGACCGTGCGAATACGGTCGGCGTCGGCCACCGAACTGCCGCCGTACTTTTGAACGATGCGCGCCATCACGGCAGTATAGCGGGTGCTGGGTGTTACGATGCTCACCAATGTTGCGCTTCGATATCTTGACGCTCTTTCCCGATATGTTCGTTGCCCCGCTGGGGCAAAGCATGGTCGGGCGAGCGCAACAGGCGGGGCTGGTCGAGATTGCGGTACACCAGTTGCGGGCCTGGGCCGTAGATCGCCACAAGACGGTGGACGATTACGCCTATGGCGGCGGAAAGGGCATGCTGCTGAAGCCGGAGCCGATTTTCGCGGCGGTGGAAGCGTTGCGGCGACCGAATCAGACGGTGATACTGATGGACCCAGCCGGTGAGCGCTTCTCGCAGCATATCGGGCGCGAACTGGCGCAACGGGAGGCGCTATTGTTGATCTGTGGCCACTATGAAGGAATCGATGAACGGGTGCGCGAGTTTCTCGTCGACCGGGAGTTGTCGATCGGCGACTATGTGCTGACCGGCGGCGAATTGCCGGCGATGGTCGTGGTGGATGCCGTCACCCGGCTAGTTCCCGGCGTGCTGGCCGAAGGTTCGGCGCAAGAAGAATCGTTCGGCGCTGTTGCGGCCGGCGAGCCCGCCATGCCAGGTAGTGCCGGGTCTCATCTGGAGTACGCGCAGTACACCCGGCCGGCGGAGTTCCGCGGCTGGCGTGTACCGGAGGTCCTGCTCTCCGGCGATCATGCCCGGATTGCGCGCTGGCGGCGCGAGCAGGCGATCCAGCGAACACAGAGCCGGCGCCCGGACCTCATGGCGACGGCGGAGGCAAGCTTGCCATGATTCCCAGCAAGGGACGGCTGAAGACGCTGGTAGACGACCTGGCCGCGGTGCGGCTGCTGGTCGTCGGGGATATCGTGGCTGACGAGTATTTGCTCGGCCGGCCCGCCCGCTTGTCACGCGAGGCGCCGATTCCTATCCTGGAATTGACGCGGCGCTATTTCCTGCCCGGCGGCGCCGGTAACGCGGCGCGCAATGCCTCCGAGCTGGGAGCAAAGGTCGCCATCGTCGGCGTGGTGGGCCAGGATGAAGCCGGCGACGACCTCTGTCATCAGTTTCGGCGCTCGGCCATTCGGGTGGATGGCGTCATTGTTGACCAGGGGAGACACACCTCGACCAAGACCCGAATCATCGGCGGGGACGAGCAGACGATGCCCCAACAGTTGGCGCGCGTTGACCACATCGACCGACGGTTGCTCGGTAACGGCATCAATGGCAAGATTGCCGAGCAGGCTTCCCGCTTGTTGGCGGAGTCCGACGCCTTGTTGGTGTCCGATTACGACATTGCCGCCATCAACGCCGACGTGATCGCTGCCTTACTCCCACTGGCGCGGCAACGTGGCTGCTGCGTGGTGGTCGACGCCCACGACCAGTTCACGCGCTTTCGGGGGGTGCATGCGGCGACGCCAAACCAGCCGGAGGCGGAAGCCGAAGTCGGCCACTCCCTCGATGGCGAGGATGCGCTGCGGCGCGGCGCCGAAACGCTGGTGGAACGGATGGATGCGGAAGCGGCACTGATCACGCGGGGCGGATTGGGAATGGCCCTCCACGAGCGCGGTGGCGCCACGCATCTGATTCCGGTGGCAACCTATTCCGAGGTGCGTGATGCCGCCGGCGCCGGTGATACGGCGGCGACGGTGTATACGCTGGCGGTGGCCGGGGGCGCTACCCCCTTAGAGGCGGCCCATCTGGCGAATCTCGCGGCCGGCGTTGCCGTTTGCAAGCTTGGCGTCGCCACCGTCACGGCCGCCGAACTGCACCGGGCCATCGAGGCCTGGCGACCAGCGTGATCGCCCTTGCGGCGGAAAAGGTCCTCACCAGTCCGGCGGCGATGGAACTGGCCCGCCGGGTGCATGCGGCGCACCATCGCATCGTTCTGACAAACGGCGTGTTCGACCTTTTGCACGTCGGGCATCTGCGCTACCTGGAAGCGGCGCGCGGCCTCGGCGACGTCCTTATCGTGGGATTAAACAGCGATGCCTCAACGCGGGCGCTCAAGGGGCCGACGCGACCAATCAATCCCGCCCAGGAACGGGCGGAACTCCTCGCTGGGCTTGCCTGTGTCGACGCGGTAGTGATCTTTCCCGAGGCCACCGCCACGCGCCTGATCGAAGCCATCCGCCCCGATGTCTGGGTGAAAGGCGGCGACTACGGGAGCCTGGAGGAAGCGCTCCCCCGCCTGCCGGAGGCGGCCACCGTACAACGCCTCGGTGGGGAGGTACGTTTGCTACCCTTCGTCGAGGGCCGATCGACGACGCTCTTGGTAGACCGAATCCGGCAGGGCGGATGACGAATAGTGTGGCGCGGCGCATCATTGGCGCCGCCGGCCTGGTGGCGCTCGGCAGTATCTTGAGCCGGCTGCTCGGGCTGGTGCGAGACCCGGTGATGGCGCAGTTCTTCGGGCGCAATCTGGTCACGGATTCCTTCATTCAAGCGCAAACACTCTCGACCGTCGTCTACGACTTGCTGGTGAGCGGGATGGTGGGGGCGGCGCTGATTCCCACGCTGAGCCGGCTGGCCGTACGCGACGACCTGGACGAATTTTGGCGTGTGAGCAATGCCGTGCTGGCCATCGGCGCAGTCGTCCTCGCCGTCATCGTTGGCGCAATGGAACTGCTCACTCCGCTTTTGGTGCATGTCATGTCCGGGGGCTACGATGCGCCGACGTTGGCGCGGGAGACGGTGCTGGCGCGCGTCATGATCCCCACCGTTCTGTTGATGGGATTATCCGCAGCCGCCACCGCCATCCTGTACTCATTGCACCGCTACCGGTTGCCGGCGCTTGCCATCGCCTGCATCAATCTGGGCGTCATCGCCGGCATGTTGGCCTTTCATCGCCTCGGAATTATCAGTGCCGCGTTGGGTCTGCTGGCGGGGGCGCTAGCCCAGTTGCTGGTGCAAGCCGTGGCGCTGCGCCAGGCGCGCATGCCCTTTCAGCCTCACCTCGCCTGGCAACACCCGGAGGTGCGCCACATCGGGCGGCTCTATGTGCCGGTGGCGGCCGGCTTTCTCATGTCCAGCGTCGTGGTGGGCGGAGAACGGCACCTCTATTCCCTGGCCGCTGCCGGGGGCCTATCGGCAGCCCAATATGCCACCCGGCTGCTGCAAGTGCCGTTGGGGTTGGTGTCAACGGCCGTGTCTATGGCCATCCTGCCCACGATTTCTCGCTACGCCGAACGCGCCGATTGGGGCGCCTACCGGCGGATGGTCGCCACCGGCTTGAATGTTTCCGTGCTGATGACGCTCCCTGTGGCGGCGGCGCTGGCCGTGCTGGCAGCGCCGGTCGTCGAGTTGCTCTTTGTCCACGGCGCCTTTCAGCAGGCCGATGCCCAGGCGACGATTATGGCCTTCTGGCTTTTCGCGCCGCAAATGCCGTTTGCCGCTGCCGACCAGATTCTCATCAATGCCTTTTACGCCATGCACGACACCCGCACGCCGAACGCCGTCTATTTCGTCGTCGCTGTGCTCTGGGCGGCGGTGGCCATACCGGGGGTACTTTTGTTCAACTGGCCGGCCCTCGTTGCCGCCAACACAATCCAGAATTGCGCCCACGCCGTCATTCTGTTTCTCCTGCTGCGCCACAGGCATCCGGCGATCATGGGCTCGGGTCTAGCCGGGGCCTGGCTGCGCGGGCTCGGTGCGACGGCGTTCCTCGCTGCCGTCTGCACGCTGCTCGCGGCTGGTCTGCGCCGTGGTCTCGGCGCCGGCAAGGTCAGTGACCTCATTACCATCCTGCTTGCCGGCGGCGTCGGCGCGTCAGGGTATTTTCTTCTGATGTGGCTGACCGGCAAGGGGGAGGTGGCGCTCATTCGTCGCAGCTTTCGGCGAACGTCGCCGTGATATCCCAACAGGTTCACCACCTACTCCGGCGCCGGGGCCTCGCTTCTCCATAGGCGGTGACCAGCCAGCGCCCAGAGATAGAAGAGCATCGGAATGCCGAGCACGACTATGCCATAGGGCGGCAGAATAGTCTCATCGAAGAACCCGGGTAACTGTTCAGGTCAGGTAGGAGCGGGCGGCGTAGCGGCGGGGTGGAGCGGCAGGAGGGCGTCGAGGAGGGTGGTAAAGACGGCGTGGCCCTGCTTTTTGGCGGTCTCGACGACGGAGAGGAGGGTGACGTAGGTGGTGGGCGCCCAATCGGAGCGGAAGCCGCCGGTGACTTTGCGATGGACGACGCTGTTGCGCAGGGCCCGCTCGGAGGCGTTGTTGTCGGCGGGGACATCGGGGCGCTCCAGGAAGAGAAAGAGCTTGTCGCGATGAGTGCAATAGCGGCGCTGGAGCCGCTGCCCTTCACGATGCGCCGTGTCCTCGGTCAGGAGTTGCTCGTAGGTGGTCCCGATCGTCTGGTGCTGCCGAGCGAAGGCGTCGGGGGCCAAGGTCTCCCGCACTTTGCCCAAAGCGCGCGCCTGTTTACGACCGGCATCGCCGCCTGGTTGACTGTCATCCCGGGCCTGATCTTCCTCGTGCGGCGGCCGTTGTCGCGGCGGATCCGACAGATGGGATCGCTCAAAGGCTACATTGTGCAGGTAACCGACGTGGAAGCGGCAGTCTTCGAGTGGGAAGAGTCCGGTATCCTGTCGCTGGCCCAGCCGAAGGAACTGCGCGACGGTTGGTCCGCCTGAAACGGGAGGCGATGGAGCTCTATAAACAGGGGCGGATCGAAGATCCCAATCTGTTAGAGGGCTTCCTGGCCCAAATCACCGATCTTCGCATCCACCTGGTTACGCTGATTCAGGCCGAGTCCCGCGAAGGGGGGCGGTCGAATATTGATGCGGTGATCGCCAACGGCGTCCGCCACGATCCCAGCCCGGTGGAGGTGGGGTAGCGTCGCTGCTCACGTGAGTTGGTGAGGGCTGGCTGCGCCTTCGATCAGTTCCACTGCGTGGCGCAGCACCGGCGCGATTATTGCGAAGCACTCACGAACCGCTTTGGGACTGCCGGGCAGATTGACAATCAGGGTTTGTCGGCGCACGCCGGCCACGGCCCGGCTCAGCATGGCGAGCGGGGTGATTGGCAGGCTCGCCAGCCGCATGGCTTCTGCGATGCCGGGCGCCTCGCGCTCCAGAATGTCGCGCGTTGCCTCCGGCGTGACATCGCGCGGCGCCAGGCCCGTCCCGCCGGTGGTGCAGATTAGCGCCACGCGGTCCCGATCGGCCCAGGTGCGCAGCCGGTCGCCAATTTCCGTCCGCTCGTCCGGGAGGATCGTCGTGGCGACGACCCGGAAGCCGGCGGCTCCGAGGAGCTCGAGAAGGAGCGGCCCGCTGCGATCCTCCGTCTCACCGGTCGAAGCGCGATCGGAGATGGTCAGCACCGCAGCCGTGAACGGGCGATCGTCCCTCGGCACGTCACTCATGGGGTCTCCTCGACGGCCCGCCAGTCCCCGCTCTTGCCGCCGGACTTGCGCACCAGGCGCACGTGTTCGATGTGCATGCCGCGATCAACCGCTTTGCACATATCGTAGATCGTTAGAGCGGCCACGGAGACGGCAGTGAGCGCTTCCATTTCCGCCCCCGTCTTCCCGATGGTGCGGACGCGCACTTCGATGCCAATGTGATCGGCATCGTCGGTCTCGAAGGCGACGTCGACGGCATGCAGAAGGACGGGGTGACAGAGCGGTATCAACGACGGCGTCTGTTTGGCGGCCATCACGGCCGCCACCTGGGCGATGGCGAGGACGTCCCCCTTAGCCACCTTGCGGTCACGAATCAAGGCTAGCGTCGCTTGATTCAGCCATACTTCCCCCCGAGCTATAGCCTCCCGCGCCGTATCGGCCTTAGCGCCCACGTCCACCATGCGCGCGCGGCCGCGGTCGTCCAGGTGGGTGAAAGGCGACGCGTCGTTCATCGACGGTGACGGACGAGGGACGTCACAACGGGCACATGGGGCAGCATGCGTTCACCTCCACTTTAGGCGAGGATGGTGTCGACGTCAATGGTGATCGTCGGCATCGTGGTAGAGGCGAGCTTCCCTCCAGGACCAACCCGAACCACGCGATCGTAATGGCCGTCGCGTGGTTCGGTGTGGCGCTCGATCGTCTTGCCAGTGACGTCCACGATCCAGGCTTCCGCGATTCCCGCGGCAGCATACAGCGGCAGCTTCGTGCCGCGATCATAGGCAAGCAACGAGTCGGAAACCTCCATCAACAAGAGGACATCCTCCGCCTTGGGAATGCTCTGCCGATCCCGGTTTGCCGGCAAAAGCACCGCGTCGGGTTCTGGTTCGGTGTCAAAACGCAGTAGCACCGGGTTCTGAATGCTGACCTCCACATCCCGGTCCACCAGCTCGTGCAGCACTCTCTCCAGCGCAATAACGCAGTTCACATGTAAGGCGCCAACTGCGCTCATCTCAACGATTTCCCCAATGATCAGTTCGGTTCGGCCAGCGCCCCAGAAGATGCCGGCTTCACCCATCTGGTGATATTCCGTCGCCGTGAAACTCCGCCGGGGCGCCAGCGTGACCATCTGTGTTCCCTTCCTTGCCACACGACCCGGAATCGTGCCGTGTACGTCTTCACCCGGCGTCGCCAAAATGCTGGGCGATCTTGCCGCGCAGGAACTCGGCGGACCGCCACAGTTCGTCCATGCCGTTCATACCGTCCTCGATCGAGATCCAGCCTTGGAATCCTACAGTATTGAGCGTACGGAAGATAGCATCGAAGTCATTGAGGCCCTGGCCGATTTCGCCGTGCTGCAACACCGACGCGTAGCCGACACTATCTTCCTGTCGCCGTAGGTCAGCAAGGGTATACCCCGGCTTGAGGTAACGGTCGCTCGCGTGCATGCTCACGACGCGCTCCTTCAGTACATCCAACACGGCCAGGGGGTCTTCGCCGGCCAGGATGGCGTTCGACGGGTCATAGTTGATGCCGAACCAGGGTGAGTCGATCTGCTCCACGATGCGGCGGAGCACCGGCAAGTGCTGGGCGAACTCCGGGTACTGCCAGTAATTGTCCTTATAGTGGTTTTCCATGGCCAGGATGACCTGCCGTTCCGCCGCCTACGGCAGCAGTTGCTGCAGGCATTCCACCACCCACGTGATACCGTCCTCGACGTTCACGTCCGGGCGGCGCTGGCCGGAGAGGACCCGGCAGGTACGTGGCGCTGGGCCGGCAAAGGCGGCGACCAGGTCGATCATCTGCTTCTGGCGCACCACCTCCGCCTGCCGCCGTGCTGGATCAGGCTGGGAGAAGTCCGGGCTGAAACATAACATGGGCATCTGAAGATTCCGGGCGCGCAGTGCAGCGCGAACCTCGGAGATATAGGCGGCGTCGAAGCGCGGGAAAAAGCCGTCATACAATTCCAGCCCATCGACCGGCAATGTCGCCGCCATGTCAATCCATTGAAACAGGCTCATGCTGCGCGTGATGCTCAACTCGTCCATGAAACACTTGGGAAAGGCGGCGAGGCGAACCCTGGCGTTTGGCATGCGGTGCGATCCCATCTCTTCCACGGTCATAAGCATACACGCGAGAGGCGGACCGACCCCGAGCGCCGAACGTCGAGGTTGAGCAACGGGCTGGTGATGGCTATGCTCTTACTGGAGCTTGCCGGAGGTGGGCTATGCCGTCCACAGAGACGCTGATTATCACGAACCCCAACGCCGGGCGGGGACGGGCTGCGCGTATCGCGTCGGCCGTTGCCGCGCTGGCGGGAGAACACGGCGTCCGGTGTCGCCTGCTGATTACCACGTCGCCCGCGCAGGCGCGAACGGCGGCCCAGGAGGCGGCCGCGAGCGGCGCGGCCGTCATTGCGGCAGTAGGCGGCGACGGAACGATCCATCACGTTGCAGCGGGAATCGTCGCCGCCTCGGCCAACTGCGCGCTCTTGCCCATCCCCGCCGGCCAGGGCAATGACACCCTGCGCTCTCTCGGCGTACCAAGGGACTGGCGGCGATCGGCAGCGTTACTCTGGACCGGCACGCCGCGGCCGATCGACGTGCTTCGCGTCCATTGGCCGGACGGCCAGGCGGACGTGGTGGTGAACGTGCTCAGCGCCGGCTTCGACACCGAAATCGCCGCCAGGGCGCGGGCGGCTCGGCACGTCCACGGTTCCGTTGCCTACCTCCTGGCCGCCCTTCAGGGTATCCGGCAACTCCGGCATCGCCACCTGATCATCGACCTGGATGGTCAGACGGTGGCGGGCGCTGCGCTCTTTGTCGCCGTCGGCAATGGCGCCTACTACGGTGGTGGGATGCAAATCGCGCCCAGAGCGAGCATGCACGACGGCAAGCTCGACGTCGCTCTTGCCGGCCCCTTGCAGCGCCTCGACGCCTTACGCACGCTCCCGCTGCTCTACAGTGGCCGTCACACCGGTCACCCGCTGTTCTCGCTCCATCAGGGTACGGTGGTTCGCATCAGCGGTGAGCCGGCGCCGGTGCAGATAGACGGCGAAGCAGCCGCCCCGACGCCGCTCACGGTCGCCGTGCTCCCGCAGGCGCTGCAAGTCCTGCAGCCCTGAAGTAAGGGACATTTCGTCACCGTTTGTGCATGCACCGGCCGGAGCGCGGGCGTAAGGCAACACCGGTCATTCCAGTAGATGAATAGGGCCATATGCTAGTTGACGCGTGACGGGGGCGGGCCCCCGCGGTGTACGCTGGTGGTTCTGACAACGCCAGCCAGGTAGCGGCGCCGGTGCGCCGCCTCCTCAACGGCGCTCGCCAGATCATCGAGACCGTCAACAGCCAACTGCACGGCCAGTTCCCCATCTCGGAACCCTCTACGCCTATAGCTTCTGGGGCCTCTGCACCCGCCTCCAGACCAAACTGGCCGCCCATACTCGCTCCATTTACCTCAACCGCCTACTCGGCAACCCTGCCTTCTGGCAAATCAAGCGGCTAGCCTTCCCCAACTAGCAGATGGGCCTATTATGCTCAGGACCCCTCACTAAACCGTGAATGGCGCCCACTTCACCGCGCTCGTTGACCGTCTCGCCACGAAGATCAGCTTGGGACTCCTCCGCCGAGACCGGACACGGCGGCTGCGCCTGCGTCTGCTGTTGTGTGCTGGATGGCGACGTGCGCGGGTAGAGGAAGCCGAACGCCCCGCCGAGGATCAGGCAGAACTGGGACTGGGTGGCGTTGCCGGACTCGGGGTCGATGCGCAGGCCGCCCAGCAGGTCGGTGTCGGTGGCGACGTCGTGGAACAGCCCGAAGTGCCGGTAGTTGTTGCCGGCGGCGGCTGGTCCAGTGGCCGGGTCGGCGGCGTTGCCGGTGGGGCAGTAATGGTAGGTGGCCACCACCGTGCCGCTCGGGTCCACCAACTTCACCACACTGCTCTGGCCATCCAGCAGGTAGTGGTAGACGACGCCGCCCGGCAGCCGCTGGGAGATGAGGGTGCCACCTGGGTCGCGGGTGTAGTAGGCCGTGCCGGTGTTATCGGTGGCGTTGAGCAACCCCGAGCCGTAGGTGTAGGTGGCCGGGCCGCCCGACGTCGCCGGGTTGCTGGCCACCCAGCCCGCCGAGACCCGCTCCGCCTGCCCCGGCCCGGTGTAGGCCATCGGGATGACGTTTTGCTGGGTGTCCGTCACCGTCGCCGTCTGGTTCTTGGCGTTGTAGGTGATCGCCAACGCCTTGTTCGGGTCGCCGAAGCCGTCGTTGCCCAGCTCGTTGCCGTTGGCGTCGTAGGTGTAGGTCGCCGTCTTGCCGCCGCTGGTGGCGGTCAGCCACTCGTTGGCGGCGTTGTAGCCCAGCGTCGTCAGCGTCCCATCGGCGTTGCTACTCGTCCGGTTGCCGGCGCCGTCGAAGGTGTACTGGTAGGTATGGGGCGTGGCCGTGGAGCCGGCATTCCGGGCGACCACCCAGCTCGCCAGGCGGTTGGCCGCGTCGTACTGCTGGGTCGTGGTGGTCAGATTCACGCTGTCGGTGACGCTGGAGACCAGCATCCCGTCCCCGCCGCCCGGCTTGGCATAGCTGTAGGTGTAGCCGGTGAGCAGCGTCCCCCCCGCCAGGTCGGCCTCGTTCCCGGTCGGGCAGTAGTCGTAGCTGGCGACCATCGTGCCGGGATCCTCCAACCCCACCACATTCCCCTGCCCGTCGAACAGGTAGTAGTACTCCG